>CANQEV010000001.1 GCA_947595925.1 uncultured Acetatifactor sp.
CTGGGGATCGGGCGGGCCATCGGGGAAGCCATGGCCATTATGATGGTGGCGGGAAATGTGGCCAATATGCCGGCCCTTACCAGATCCGTGCGCTTCCTGACCACCGGCATATCCATTGAATTGAACTACTCCCAGGATGGGAGCTTACAGCGGCAGGCGCTATTTTCCATCGGCCTTGTCCTGTTCCTCTTTATCATGCTCATCAACGCCTTTTTGAATCTCGTTTTGAAAAGGGAGAAGGAGACTTAAATGAGACGAAAAATCTATGAAATTGCGGGGAGGGTCCTTCTATACGGATGCACGGCGGTAACGGTCTCCCTGCTCTTGTTTCTCATCGGCTATATCTTTTGGCGGGGGATTGGCGGTATCAACTGGCGGTTTTTATCCACTGCCGAGAGCGTCATAAACGGGACGGTGGGTATTCTCCCGGCAATCAAAAATACGGTTTTTGTGATCGCTGTATCCCTGATCGTATCCCTTCCTCTGGGAGTAGGTGCGGCGGTCTATCTCACCGAGTACGCCCGGAACCGGCGGCTTGTGTCGGCGATTGAGTTTGCCTCCGAAACGCTGGCAGGGATTCCCTCCATCATATACGCTCTTGTCGGCGTCATTCTCTTCTGCACGGCGCTGAAGCTGCAGAAGACGCTGCTGGCCGGTTCCCTGACGCTGGTGATCATGATCCTGCCAACCATCATGAGGTCAACGCAGGAGAGCCTGAAAACGGTGCCAGTTTCTTTCAGGGAGGGCGCTCTCGGACTTGGAAGCGGGAAGTGGCACATGATCCGCACGGTCGTGCTGCCATCCTCCGTCGATGGGATCGTCACAGGATGTATTCTCGCCGTGGGAAGAGTGGTGGGGGAAAGCGCGGTGCTGATGTACACTGCCGGGATGAGCATGGCAATGCAGAACTTTTCCATCCACCGGGTGACAGGCGCGTCGGGTGCCACCCTAACCGTTGCGCTTTATCATTATGCCAAAGAAAAAGCGGATTTTTCGGTCGCTTTTTCCATTGCGACCATCCTGTTGATCCTCACTGTGCTGATTAATTTTTCCGCGAGTTTTCTCGGCAGAAAACTGGGAAGGAGCTGACTTATGTATGAACCGATTATTTCTGCAAGGAATCTTGATTTTTATTACGGCGAAACACACGCTTTGAAGAACATTCATCTGGATATTCCCGAACATAATATCACGGCGCTCATCGGACCGTCCGGCTGTGGAAAATCCACGTTTCTGCGGACGATCAATCGGATGAATGATCTGATTGAAGGCGTAAAAGTGACGGGATCGCTAACCTACCGGGGTGCGGAAATCTATGCTCCCGACCGGGATGTGACGGAACTTCGCAGGAACATCGGCATGGTATTTCAAAAGCCCAATCCGTTTCCCATGTCCATCTACGACAATGTAGCTTACGGTCCGCGCACCCATGGGATACGCGCCAGGGCGAGACTGGACGACATTGTGGAGCAATCTCTGCGGGACGCTGCCATTTGGGACGAGGTAAAGGACCGGCTGAAAAAGAACGCGTTGGGACTTTCCGGAGGTCAGCAGCAGCGCCTCTGCATCGCCCGCGCCCTGGCGGTAAAGCCGGACGTCCTTCTGATGGATGAGTCCACCTCGGCCCTGGATCCGATATCCACCTCTAAAATTGAGGATCTGGCCATGGAACTGAAAAAAAAGTATACCATCGTCATCGTCACGCACAATATGCAGCAGGCAGTGCGGATTTCTGACCGGACGGCATTTTTCCTTTTGGGAGAGCTGATAGAATATGGAGATACGGAGAAAATGTTCTCGGGGCCGGAGGATAAACGGACCGAGGATTATATCACAGGGAGGTTTGGATAATGAGGACGAGGTTTGACGAGCAGTTGAATACGCTGGGACAGGAGCTGATCAGGATGGGAGCACTGTGCGAAGAAGTGATATCCCTAGCGGCTTCCGCCCTCATTCAGAAGGACGATGCGCTGGCGGCAAAAATCGCGCCCCTCGATCAGAAAATAGACGAAAAGGAACGGCAGATCGAATCGATGTGCCTGCGGCTCCTGCTGCAGCAGCAGCCGGTGGCACGGGATCTCAGACAGATATCCGCCGCATTGAAAATGGTGACGGATATGGAGCGCATCGGGGATCAGGCGGAGGATGTTGCGGAAATTCTCCCTTTTTTGAATGACAGGACACTCCCCGAACATATTCAGATCCGGGAGATGGCAAAGGCAACGATCAAGATGGTGACGGACAGTGTGGACGCTTATGTGAAACAGGATACTTCTATAGCCGAAGAGGTCATTGCCTCCGACGACATTGTGGACGACTACTTTACAGAGATTAAAAGCAGTCTGATTTCCCTGATCGCGCAAAATCCCACCGAAGGGGAATATGCCCTTGACCTTTTGATGGTAGCAAAATATTTTGAAAGGATCGGGGATCACGCCACAAACATTGCCGGCTGGGTGCTGTTTTCCGTTACCGGGGAAAAAGGAGAGCAGCAGGCATGAGATTGAAAGCCTTGTGAAAAGGTGTTATGATAGAGCGGAGGAGTGGCAAAATGATTTTCTGTGTGGAAGACGACAACGGAATACGCGATTTGATGATATATGCCCTGAACGCCGCGGGTTTTGAGGCAAGGGGGTTTTCGGAGGGAGCGGCCTTTCTGGACGCGCTTCGCGAGGAGAGCCCGGAACTGGTGCTTCTTGACATCATGCTTCCCGGCGAAGACGGCATCAGCATTTTGAAACAGCTGCGGGCGGACGGCAACAAGGTGCCGGTCATCATGGCTACGGCAAAGGGGACCGAGTATGATAAGGTGATCGGGCTTGATTTGGGTGCGGACGATTATCTTGCAAAGCCTTTTGGCATGATGGAAATGGTGTCCCGTGTGAAAGCGGTGCTCCGCCGCGTATCCCCCGTCCCGCAAGGCGAGGTGCTGTCCCGCTGCGGGATACAGATGGACACGGCAAAGCACATCGTAACGGCAGAGGGGACCCCGGTAGAGTTGACCTTTAAGGAATATGAATTGCTTCGGAAATTTATGGAAAATCCGGGGCGGGTGTTCACCCGGGACCAGCTTCTGTCAAGTATATGGGGCGATGCGTACATGGGAGAAACCCGCACGGTGGATGTCCATATCGGTACGTTGCGGGGCAAATTGGGACGCTGCGGCGACCGCATTGAGACTGTGCGGGGCGTTGGTTATCGCTTGGGGGAGGAAAGATGACAAAACGGATTTTCAGGTCGATATGCCTTGTGGCAATCGCGGTTTTCCTTGCTTCCGTGGTGTTGTTTCTGGGCGTGCTTTATGATTATTTTGGAGATGTTCAGCAAAGTGGGTTAAAGACGCAGACGGAGCTGGCCGCGCAGGGCGTTCAGACTGTGGGTGCGGAATATTTTGAAGGGCTTTCTCCAAAAGGATACCGGATCTCCTGGATCAGTGCGGACGGTAGCGTACTCTACGACAGCGAAGCGGACTTTTCCGAAATGGAAAATCACCTTGCGCGAGAGGAAATCAAAGAGGCGCTTGCATCCGGCTACGGTGAGAGTTCCCGGTATTCCGTTACTTTAATGGAACGCACTCTATACAGTGCGAAAAGGCTGCCGGATGGAACGGTGATCCGGCTTTCCGTGGCACAAAGTACGCTCCTGACGCTTCTTCTCGGAATGACGCAACCCATTCTCATTATCATTGTGATCGCCATCGGAATCTCTTTCTGGCTGGCGCGTCGCCTTTCCAAGCACATTACCGCTCCCTTGAACCGGCTGAATCTGGACGATCCGCTGAACAATGAGGGATACGACGAGCTTTCTCCGCTTCTCCGCCGGATCGACGCCCAGCAGCGGCAGATCCGAAAGCAGGAAAGGGAACTTAGCCAAAAGCAGGAGGAATTTGAGGCCGTCACGGAAAATATGGCGGAGGGCATACTTCTCCTAAATACGAAAGGCATAATTTTAGGGATCAATCGTTCAGCGGAAATCCTTTTCGGAACCACCCATGCCTGCATCGGGAAACATATTTTATCGGTCAATCGCAACATAGAAATGTCGGAGCTGCTTTCGGGGATCGAAAACGGTGTGCGGATGGAAAAAATCATAGACCTGAAGGGCAGAAAATATCAGTTCGCCGTCAGTCCGGTCAGTGAGAGTGGCAATATTTCAGGAGCTGTCCTTCTCCTGCTTGATGTTACGGAGAAAGAACAGGCCGAACAAATGCGCCGGGAATTTACGGCGAACGTATCCCATGAACTCAAAACGCCGTTGCATACCATTGCCGGGTGCGCGGAGCTTTTGGAGAACGGCATGGTGCGCCCCGAAGACCGGTCGAGGTTCTATTCTCAGATCCGGGGCGAGGCCGGACGCATGATCTCTTTGGTGGAGGATATTATTCGTCTTTCCCATCTGGACGAGGGCGCGGATGATATGAAGCGGGAGAGTGTCGATCTGTATGAGCTGGCGGCTGAAACAGCCAGGTCTCTTTCCGGCGGGGCGGAAAGCGCCGGCGTTTCCGTAAGCGTCGATGGAGAAAACGCTATAGTGAACGGTGTACCCCAGCTTCTTGAGAGTATTGTTTATAATCTTATGGACAATGCGATCAAGTATAACCGGCAGGGCGGGACGGTAAAAGTATTTGTAAATCGATTAGAGGGAGCCGTCCGCCTCTGCGTAGCTGACACGGGGATCGGTATTCCGAAAGAACTTCAGGAGCGCATTTTCGAGCGGTTCTACCGGGTGGATAAGAGCCGTTCCAAGGAGCTTGGCGGTACGGGACTTGGCCTGTCCATCGTCAAACACGCCGCAAGGCTCCATGACGCGAAAATCGAACTGCAGAGCGAGGAGGGAGAGGGCACGGCCATCACAGTGGTTTTCCCTGCTGTAAGAGAATAAAAAACTCCGAAACCCGTGATTTTGCAGGAAATGTTCCGCGGCTTATTTCAGGAAACCGTTGACGATCTGTTCCTCCGCCTCCGCCTCGGTGAGCCCCAGGGTCATCAGTTTGATGATCTGTTCCCCGGCGATCTTGCCGATGGCGGCCTCGTGGATCAGGGCGGCGTCCAGGTGGTTGGCGGTGATCTCCGGGATGGCGCTGATCTTTGCGTTGTCCATGATGATGGCGTCGCACTCCGAATGGCCGGCGCAGCGGTTGTTGCCGTTGATCTTCGCCAGGAAGAGCTGGCGGGAATTTTCCTTTGCCACGGCGCGGGAGATCAGGTTGGCGCTGGAGCCCTCGCCGTTTAAGTCTACCTGGAAGGAGGATTCCGCGGTCTGGCTGCCGTGGGTCATCAGCCGCTCCGTGATGATGAGCTTCGCGCCCGCGTCCAGGGTGGCGCTGGTGGTGCGCTTTGTGGAATCCACGCCCTTGATCTGGACGGTCTCCATCTCCATAAAGCTGTTTTCTCCCAAATTGACCACCGTCTCCGGGTTCATGATGCGCTGGCCGTTTCCGTCGCCGCTCCCGTAGTGCTTCTCCACATATTTCACATGGGAGTTCTTTCCGATAAAGAAGCTGTGGACGCCGTCATGCTTGCTGTCCAGGTCGCCGCTGTTGTGGATCCCGCAGCCGGCGATGATAACCACGTCACAGTCGTCCCCGATGTAGAAGTCATTGTACACCATTTCCGTCAGTCCGCTCTGGCTCAACACCACGGGAATGTGTACGCTCTCTTTCTTTGTGCCGGGCTTGATCACGATGTCAATGCCCTGTTTGTCCTGCTTCGTCACGATGTCGATGTTGGCGGAGGTGTTCCGGGCCACGCTCTCGCCGTTGGCACGGATGTTGTAGGCTCCGGCGGGAACATCGTGCAGGCCGGCCACCTGTTCCAATAAAGTCTTCTGAATTTCGTCCATAGTTACCTCGATTCCTGACCCATTATATTTTAATGACACAAAAATGTTATTTTACAGCTGGTGGCAATATTTATTGGTAAAACTTACACCCGCCGGTTCCGTTTAAGAGTTCCGGAAGAATATCTTCCCGCTTTCCTTTTGCCTTGACGGCACCGTCCGCGATTACGACGATCTCGTCCGCGATATTCAGGATCCTTTCCTGGTGGGAGATGATGACCAGGGAATTCTCCCGCTTGTCGTGGAGCTCTTCAAAGACTTTGATCAGGTTGGAAAAACTCCAGAGATCGATGCCCGCCTCCGGCTCGTCGAAGACGGAGAGGGGGGTGTTGCGGGCGATGATGGATGCGATCTCGATGCGCTTCAGCTCGCCGCCGGAAAGACTGGCGTCCACCTCCCGGTTGATATAGTCCCTGGCGCAGAGTCCCACTTTGGAGAGATATTCACAGGCCGCCGCCGTACTGAGCTTTTCCCCGGCGGCGAGGGTGATCAGATCCCGGACCTTGATCCCCTTGAAGCGGACGGGCTGCTGGAAGGCAAAACTGATGCCAAGGCGCGCCCGCCCGGTGATATCCAGTTCCGTGATATCCTGGCCGTTCCAGAGGATCTGGCCGCCCGTGGGTTTCTCTATTCCCATGATCAGCTTCGCCAGGGTGGACTTGCCGCCGCCATTGGGGCCGGTGATGGCCGTAAAGGTGTTGTCGCCCAGGGTGAGGCTGATGTCCTTGATGATCTCTTTCGGGGCCGGACCCTGCTCCTTGACCTGAAAGGAGAGGTTTTTCAGTTCTAGCATATCGTAACCTCCTTGCTGAATCACTTTCAGCGATATCGTACTGCAGCGGTTCAGCCGGCTGCCGGTTTTGAGGAATGTCGCATCCACAGGGGACTTTCCCCTATCCGGAGGGGGTGCCCCGCCGATTTATAGGGCAAAGAGAGCCGTATCACAGCGGTGAAGTGCAAAAGTCTGGCACCCAGGATTGCCCAGGCTGAACTGTTACTATTGTATAACAGAAAATGTAAATTTACCATACCATTTTTCAGAAAGCTGTGATACAATATAAGAAATAGCTGTGGACGAGGAAAAGGAAAGGGAATTTTACGGATAAACGGAGAAAAGCAGAAGGGAAAATATAAAATATTTCAGGAGGTCCGCAAATGATTTCAAACAATGAAAAGACACATCTGGAAAAGCGCCTGGAAGAACGCCTGGAGATGAGGCTGAACGAAAAAGCATACATCAACCGTCAGGCGATTCTGGGCAATGGCATTGTAAACGGGGTGATCATGCTGGCGTATCTGGTGGAATTTCTAAAGGGTTCCAGGTCGCTTTTGTACACGCTGGTCATGCTGGCGCTCACTGTTGTACCAGTGATCGTCCTGGTGTCGATGTATAAGAAGAAACCGGAATCCAATGACATTCGCACCGTGATGGTCTGCTGTTTCGGAGTCCTGTATACCTATGTGATCTTTACGACGAACAGCGTTCTGCCGTTTACCTACGCCATCCCGATCTTCTTTGTCATAACGGTGTACTCCAATCTGCGCTTCTGCCTGGTGGTGGGGATCGTCGCAAATGTGCTGAACATGGCCAGCGTGCTGTATATTGCGCTCACGAAGGGATATGCGCCGGAGGAAGTGCCGGATGTGGAGATCCGGGTGCTGCTCTTTTTAGTGGTAGGCGTTTTCCTGGCGATCACGACCCTGGCGAACTCCAAAGTGAATGAGGCGAAGGTGGCGGATATCAACCGTCAGAAGGAAGATACCAATCGTCTGCTGAAGGCGATCCTGACTACGGCAAACAGCATGATCGCGGATGTGGAGGCGGTTTCCCAGAAGATGAAGCTCCTGGGCGATTCCGTGAATTACATACATGATTCCATGGGCGAGGTCAGCGTCGGCAGCACGGAGACGGCGGAGTCCGTACAGGATCAGCTCCAGCAGACCGAGAGCATCCAGAATTATATCGCGCAGGTGAAAGACACCGCAAATTCCATCGAGAACAACATGGAGCACACGAAAAACATGGTGAGCGAAGGCCGGCAGAAGATGGCGGCGCTGGCCGAGCAGGTGGAGAAGTCCATGCAGGCCAACGAGACTGTGCTGAAACAGATGGAAGAGCTGAACGCATATACCCAAAAGATGAACACCATCATCGAGACCATCACCAGCATTGCAAACAGCACCGGAATGCTGGCGCTGAATGCCAGCATCGAGGCGGCGAGAGCGGGGGAAGCCGGAAGGGGCTTTGCAGTTGTGGCTGACGAGATCTCCGGGCTGGCAAATCAGACCAAGTCCGCAACCGTCAATATTACGGATCTGATCAGCAATATCAAGCAGGAGCTGGTGGACGTTTCCAAGGCCGTAGCGGTGGTGACCCAGAGCAATCAGGAGAACGCCGAGAGCACGAACGTCGTCAGCGAAAACTTCGACGGCATTGCCCAGGAGACGGAGAACATCAACAGCCAGACCAAGGATCTGGCGTCCGCCGTGGCATCCCTGGAGGCTGCAAACGCCGGTATCGTAGAGAAGATCCAGACCATTTCCGCGATTACCCAGGAGGTTTCCGCGCACGCCAGCGAGACTTACGAGTCCTGCGAGGAGAACAGCGCGATGGTGAACCAGGTGAATCAGCTGGTTCAGAAGCTCAGCGAGGGCGCGGTGGAACTCAAGAAGCAGGAAGCATAATAGGTGGGTCCAGTTCAGCCCGCGCCATTCGCAAAGCCGCGCCTGCGGCGCTTACCGCTGCTTCGCGAATGTCTTGCGCATTAGAAGGAAGGTTCCGTCCCTGAACGGTCCAGTTCAGCCCGCGCCATTCGCAAAGCCGCGCCTGCGGCGCTTACCGCTGCTTCGCAGCTGTCTTTGCTCATAAGATGGCGCTCACTCAGTCGCCGGTATCCGGGAAAAATTCGTGCGAGCACGATTTTTCCCGAAATTCGGCGACTGGCTGAACTGGAAAAATTTAAATTTCTCTTGACTTTTTTTTGAAAAGCGGATACAATACATACTGTTGCAGGGATGCAGCGTAGGATATGTGTGTTTAGCTCAGCTGGATAGAGCGTTTGGCTACGGACCAAAAGGTCGGGGGTTCGAATCCTCTAACACACGCGTATAAGGCGATAGGATGTATGTCCTATCGCTTTTGTTTTGGCTGACCGTTGCGGATAAGCCTTGCAGGATGGGCTTCGGGCGGCAGGGAGAGGGATCGGATGGAACAGGAACGGACAGCGCGGACAGGAAGCGAACCCCAGGGCAAGAGGATCTGCAGGCGGTGCCTGACCCGTGAGATGGCGGGACAGGAGCGAACCTACGAGACGATCAGGCAGTATATCGATGGGCTGGACAGTTCGGAAAGAGCGGATGGGAAACTCTATGAACGCCGTCTGGAGGGCTGTAAGGCCTGCGAAAAGCTCCTGGAGGGCATGTGCCTGGCCTGCGGCTGCTATGTGGAGATCAGGGCCGCGAAAGCGTCGCAGGACTGTCCGTATGGAAGATGGAAGTCCTGTGATGTGGAAGACCAGACTGATCAGGTCTGATACGGAAGAACGCCTGGCCTGGAGTCCCAACACCCAAAATCAACGCAAAAAAGAGCTGCCGCACATAACATGTGCGGCAGCCCCCTTTTCTTTAACGTCATTCAGATGGATGAGAAACGGCGTCCCGGACGGAAGCCAGGATCTGCTCTCTAAGGGCGTCTACGTCAAAATCATTCACGATCGAATCGATCAGTTCCTCCCGGAGATCGTCGAGATTCAGTTCGTCCATGATCGAATCCACTATCTCCTGGCGCAGATCGTCAACGTTGATGCCTGTAAAACTTTCGTTGAACGGTTTCAGATCTTTGCCAAAGAACATAGGAGGCAAGTCCCCCGTAAAACTTCCGTTAGGCGGTGTCTGATTTTCGCCCTGCTCCTGTGCGCGGGAGAGATTTGTCGTGGAATACCAGCGGTTGTCCGAAGGCCAGCCGTCCTCGAAATAGATATTGTGACGCTGGGGTCTGCGGTCTTCAAAGGGATCCGTCACATTTTCCAGATCCTTGTAGGCATCCGGTTCTTCAGCCCGCATCAGCGCCATAGGCGCCCGGTGCGCCACAAACTGAAACTGGGTATATCTGGCCTTGGACGTGGTAAAGAGAATGTCGTAATACTCCCATCCCTTGTATTTTTTCAAAGGTTTGATATAGCCGCGGTTCAGGCGGTAACAAAATCCCTCTTCAAATTCCTTTGCGCTGGCGGTTACATTGTAATCGGTAAACAAGATCTGCAGCTGGCAGACCTCGTCGGCCCTGTCATTTTCGCCGCCGTTGAGCCAAAAAACAAAATGATACTCCATCTCCGGATCCAGCGTTAAAAAGCCGTTGGTGACAAAGCTGTACCTGTTCCAGTCCCAGGAGCCAATGGATAATACTTCCGTCAGCTTTTCGGCAGAAGGCATAGCGTCTGCCAGCGGGTTGTTGATCATAAAGCGGGCCAGGTCCGTCCTGTGGCTTTCGCCTGGATTTTTGCACCATTCCTTGGGGTTGATCGTAATATAGTTTCCTTGATCCATCTCAGTGTCCTCCATATTTTCATATGTCGGGCATTGCTTGTAAAGACGGATACTTTCGTCGGAAACAAACTCTGCCCGACGTTTTTTTACAAGTCCTTTTGCTCGGTTAGGATAGGTATGACCGATCACGGCGTTATGTTCATCCAAAACACACACCGTCTGTCCTTTTTTTGTCATGGGTGTTCTCCCCGGATCGATTTCCTTTTTCCTGTATCTGCGTTTTTTGTTATGGGTGCCTTCCCCGGATACATTTTCATTATAAAAGACGGCAGGGGAAAAGTCAAGGGCGGCAGTTCCGCTCTGAAAGGAATTGCCGCCCCGTCGTATAACTCTTTTTCAGGATCTCATTAACCCATAATTACTTCTACGTTCACGTCGGTCTTTCCGGCCTCGTGAGGAATGATGTTGCCGGATACCTCTTTCCCGTCCACGGTCATCTTCACCACGCCCTTTCGGACATTCTTCGGGTTCTTCACCTGAATGTGGTAGTTGGCGCCGCGGTAGGTCCTGGTCAGTTCAAAGTCGCCGAACCCGTCGGGGATGCAGGGGTTGATCTGCAGGCCGTTGTGGGTGGGATATACGCCCAGGATGTACTGGGAGATATTGACGAAGGTCCAGGCCGCCGTACCGGTGAGCCAGCTGTTCTTCGCCTCGCCGTGTCTGGGCGCGTCGGCACCGGCCACCATCTGGGAGTAGACATAAGGCTCAGTGCGGTGGATCTCGCTGATATCCTCGATGTATGCGGGGCAGGTCTTCTTGTAGATCTCGAAGGCTCTGTCGCCCCGGCCGATCACGGTCTCCGCGATGGAAACCCAGGGGTTGTTGTGGCAGAAGATTCCGGCGTTCTCCTTATATCCGGGGGGATAGGAGGATACTTCGCCAAGCTCCAGGTGGTATCTGGTGTAGGCGGGCTGGAGGATCATCACGCCGTACTTGGTGTCCAGCTTTTCCTTTACGGAGTTCAGGGCCTTTTCCGCAAGTCCCTCCTTTACGCCGATGCCTGCCAGCACGCAGAAGCCCTGGGGCTCAATATAGATCTGGCCCTCCTCGCATTCCTTGGAGCCGACCTTGTGACTGTACGCGTCGTATGCCCGGACGAACCAGTCGCCGTCCCAGCCGTCTTTCAGGACGGCGGCATACATCTTATCGACTTCCGCTCTTGCGCGGGCCGCCTCCGCCTGATCGCCCTTCAGCTCGCAGAGCTGGGCGTACTCCTCGCCGTACTTTACAAACATGCCCGCGATGAACACGGATTCCGCCACAGGTCCCTCGCTGGGCCCGAAGGTCTGGAAGGACTCGCCGGGATGCTCGGAGAAGCAGTTCAGGTTCAGGCAGTCGTTCCAGTCTGCGCGCCCGATCAGAGGCAGATCGTGGGGACCCTTGTGATTTACGATGTAGTCGAAGGATCTCTTCAAGTGGTTCATGAGAGGCGTCGCCTTGCTCTCGTCGTTGTCGAAAGGCGTCATGTGGTCCAGGATGCTGACATCGCCGGTCTCCCGGATGTAGGCGCTTACGCCGGCGATGAGCCACAGGGGATCGTCGTTAAAGCCGCTGCCGATGTCGGAGTTGCCCTTCTTGGTCAGGGGCTGGTACTGATGGTAGGCGCTGCCGTCCTCAAACTGGGTGGAAGCGATGTCGATGATGCGCTCCCGCGCCCGGTCGGGGATCAGGTGTACGAAGCCCAGAAGATCCTGGCAGGAGTCGCGGAAGCCCATGCCGCGGCCGATGCCGGACTCATAGTAGGATGCGGACCGGGACATGTTGAAGGTCACCATGCACTGGTACTGGTTCCAGATGTTCACCATGCGGTTGACCTTTTCGTCTTTGGAGGAAACCTGATACTTGGAGAGCAGGTTTTCCCAGTAAACGTGAAGCTCGTCCAGCGCTTTCTCCACGTCCGCCACGTTCGCGTAACGCGCCAGCATCTCATGGGCGCGCTTCTTGTTGATCACATTGGGGGCTTCCCACTTTTCGTCCTCGGGATTCTCGACATAGCCCAGGACAAAGACGAAGTCCCTGCTCTCGCCGGGGGCGAGATCCACGTTCAGCTGATGAACCGCTACGGGCGACCAGCCGCTGGCGATGGAGTTCGCGCACTGACCCTTCTCCACGGCCTCGGGATTGGAGGCGCTTCTATATGCGCCCAGGAAATCATCCCGGCTGGTGTCGTATCCGGCGATGGGAGCGTTTACGGAATAGATGGCGTAATGGTTCCGGCGCTCTCTGTACTCGGTCTTGTGATAGATGGTGGAACCCTCGATCTCCACCTCGCCGCAGCTCAGGAGCCTCTGGAAGTTCTTCATGTCGTCGTCCGCGTTCCACAGACACCACTCCACATAGGAGAAGACCTTTACGGACTTCTGAGCGGCGCTCTCGTTGGTCAGGGTAAGGCGGGTGACTTCGCAGTTGTCGTTCATGGGGACAAACGCCAGCGCGGAAGCCTTCAGGCCGTTCTTGGAGCCGGTGAAGCGGCTGTATCCGATGCCGTGGCGGCACTCATAGCTGTCCAGTTCGGTCTGTGTGGGCTGCCAGCCGGGGTTCCACACGGTCTCGCCGTCCTTGATGTAGAAGTACTTGCCGCCCATGTCGGAAGGCACGTTATTGTAGCGATAACGGGTCAGGCGAAGAAGCTTTGCATCCTTGTAGAAAGTGTAACCGCCCTGCGTATTGGATATCAGGGAAAAGAACTCGTTGCATCCCAGGTAGTTGATCCAGGGAAGCGGAGTCTTTGGCGTTGTGATGACGTATTCTTTTTTGGCGTCATCAAAGTAACCGAATTTCATACCTTGCTCTCCTTTTCCATTTCGTTTTTGCTGCAGTCCGGCTTGCCGGGGAAAGCCCGTCAGAGCGGCTTTGCGGAGCGGGCCGAACTGCACTGTAACCGTCGGTAAAAACCTCCTGAAAAAAATTATACTGGAATATGGAAAAGATTGCAAGGGTTCCGGCCGAAGCAGTTTATAAAAAGTTTAGAAAAGCTTTCGATTGCATATATTTACGGAATAGAGATTGCATGTTAAAATAAAAAGGATCAAAGACGGGTGAGGCGCGGAAATGAACGGGATCATTTACGACGCCAGGCGCATCAGAGCATATGAGGGGATGATGTCCCTGGGGGAGTACGCCGGGCGGGAAGAAAAGTGGCTGAGCAGGCTGTGGGAGGATCTGCTCGGGGATGAAGGACTGATGAAGGAGTGGATGTACTATCTGGATCATCACTCCTTTCTGGACGAGGAAAAGTTTTCGGGGTACGGGCTGACGGATATCTATGTCTGGCAGATGGATCGGTACAACCTGATCCGGGAGATCGGGAAGAATCCCCGGAGCTGCAACAAGGAATCCATGGTCCTGGGGGCTTTTCGCTCCATGCTGGACATGAAGGCTGACCCGGAGACTTACATCCGCAGGCTGACGGACAGGCCGGGAGCGGATCAGTTATAAAAAAGTATTACATATTTGCAACAGGGAGGAAGCATGGATAAGACCGAGTTTCTTGAACAGCTGCGCCAGTCGCTCTCCGGCAGGATCGAGGCGTACAAGGTGACGGAGAACGTACGGTATTATGAGGACTACATCAATACACAGATCCGGATGGGAAAGACGGAGGAAGAGGTCCTGGGTGAACTGGGTTCTCCCAGGCTGATCGCCAGGACCATCGCGGACACCCAGCAGGACGCCCCGGAGACCTATCAGGAGGTGGAATCCGACTATCGGCAGGGCAATGCCCAGAATTTTGTAGGAAAATTCGCAAAGCTGCCCCATTGGTTAAAAATAACAATCGTTATATTAATTGTCAGTTTTATTTTATGGCTGATATTTTCCGTGTTTGCTTTCCTGGCGCCGATTCTGCTTCCGCTTTTGGTGGTTGCCCTCTTATTTAAATTTTTTAAAGATTGGCTGCATTGACATGTATAATTCTTTTGGACGGCGGTCATACTACCTGTGTAACAAATAATCTCACAGGAGGTATAAGTAAATGTCCAATAATCAGAACCAGAACTGCGACAAGAACGACTATTCTAACAGCAGCCGGAATTGTTCCAATCAGAACAGCTCCAACAAGAGCCAGAACAGCACCAGCAACAAGAGCCAGAACAGTTCTTCCAACAGCTCCAAGAACTCTGCTGAGAATACCAACAGCCAGAACAAGATGAACGACGAGTATTAATAGAAACGTCGGAAACCGTATCAAATATAGGGATGCCTTCGGGTATCCCTATTTACATATTTAAAAAAATCCGATATACTATGATACTGGGATTTCGAAGTCATACAAAAAGTGAGGAGCGGCGCAAAAAGAGGCTTATGAAGAGATACGAGTTGATGCTTCCCTGTCATTTCGGCATGGAGGCGGTGGTAAAGCGAGAGGTGACCGATCTGGGATACGACGTCTCCGAGGTCAGCGACGGCAGAGTTTCTTTTCTGGGCGACGAGGAAGCGGTGGCCCGGGCCAACATCTTCCTTCGGACCCCGGAGAGGGTGCTGATCAAAATTGGGAGTTTCCCGGCGAGAGATTACGATGAACTCTTTCAGGGGACGCGTGAAATCCCCTGGGAGGAATATATCCCCTCCGACGGAAAGTGCTGGGTGGCAAAGGCGTCCAGCGTGAAATCCAAACTCTTCAGTCCCTCGGACATCCAGAGAGTGATGAAGAAAGCCCTCGCCTTAAGGCTCCAGGAAAAATATCACTTTGAACGGCTTCCGGAGACCGGGGCATCCTTTCCCCTGCGGGTTTCCATCCTGAAAGATCAAGTGGTGATCGGATTGGATACCACCGGAGAATCCCTGCACAAGAGGGGTTATCGGAAGCTTGCGGCAAAGGCCCCCATCGCGGAGAATCTAGCGGCGGGGATGATCCTGCTCTCCCCCTGGAAGCCGGACCGGATCCTGGTGGATCCGTTCTGCGGCAGCGGGACGATCCCCATAGAGGCGGCCATGATGGCGGCGAACATAGCGCCCGGCATGAACCGGAGCTACACGGCGGAGAACTGGAAGCATCTGGTGGAGAAGCGGCACTGGTACGATTCCCTGGAGGAAGCGAATGAGATGATGGATTTAAGCGTGGACACCGATATCCAGGGATACGATCTGGACAATGAGATGGTAACCATCGCCAGGGAGAACGCAAAGCTGGCGGGGGTGGAAAAGCTGATCCACTTCCAACGCCGGGACATAAAGGACCTGAGCCATCCGAAAAAATATGGTTTCCTGATCACCAACCCGCCCTATGGGGAAAGGCTGCAGGACAAGAAAGAAATGCCGGAGCTCTACCGGATCATCGGGGAGCGGTTCCGCGCGCTGGACAGCTGGAGCCTGTTCCTGATCACTTCTTATGAAGACGCGGAGGCGGATATCGGCAGGAAGGCAGACAAAAACCGCAAGATCTACAACGGCATGATGAAGACTTACTATTACCAGTTCCTGGGACCCAGGCCGCCGAAGGCGGGGAGAGATAGAAGCGAAAGAACAGGGAGCGGGTAAACCGTTAACGAGAGCGGCGAAAAATAAATAACATATGTTATAAAAGAATGAAAGGAACACATACAAATGAGTGATAAGAAGATCCTATTTGCCACGGGCAACGCCGGAAAGGTGCGGGAGATCAGGAGCATCCTGGCGGACGCCGGGTATGAGATCCTGTCCATGAAAGAGGCCGGCGTCCAGACGGACATCGTGGAAGACGGCAGCACCTTCACGGAAAACGCCCTGATCAAGGCCAGGACCGTGGCGGGCTGTCCGGAGGCGGCGGGGTACATCGTCATGGCGGACGACTCCGGCCTGGAGGTGGACGCCCTGGGCGGAGAGCCGGGGATCTACTCCGCGAGATATCTGGGGGAGGACACCCCGTACAGCGTGAAGAATGCGGAGATCGTCCGGCGGCTGGAAGGCGTTCCGGATGAGAAGAGGACCGCGCGGTTTGTGTGCGCCATCGCCGCAGTCCTGCCGGACGGGGAGGAACTCACCACCCGGGCGGTCATAGAGGGCAGGATCGGCTACGGGGAGGCCGGGGACAACGGTTTCGGCTACGATCCGATCTTTTATGTCCCGGAGTACGGAAAGACCACCGCCCAGCTCTCCGAGGAGGAAAAGAACGAGATCAGCCACAGAGGAAAGGCCCTGCGCCTGATGAAAGAGGAATTGAAGAGACATGAAAGTGATCGTTGTCAGTGATACCCACAGAAGAAACGAAAATTATTTTAGGGTGCTGGAAATGCATAAGCCGGACCTGGTGATCCACTGCGGGGACGCGGAGGGCAGCGAGTACGCGCTGACAGAGGCCGCGGACTGCCCTGTAAAGATCGTACTGGGCAACAACGACTTCTTCTCAGACCTGCCCAGGGAGCTGGAGCTGGAGATCGGCGGTTACAAGGTCTGGGTCACCCACGGCCACACATACTATGTCTCCATGAGCATCGAATACATCGCGCAGGAGGCCAAGGCCAGGGGAAAAGACATCGTCTTCTATGGACACACTCACAAGCCCTCCGTGCAGAAGGTGGACGGCGTGTACGTGGTCAATCCGGGCAGCCTCTCCTTTCCCAGGCAGGACGGCCGCAAACCCTCCTACTGCATCATGGAGATCGATCGTTTCGGGGAAGCGCACTTTACCATCGCCTATCTCTAAAGAGTACCCTGGTATTTGCCGTGAGGAGATGCACGGCAAATCACCGGCATTTTTCAAAAATTAAACCGTCGGTTTATTGACGGGAGGAAAAAGTTCCTGTATCCTGAAATCAGGATACGCAAGATCAGGATGTGCGAAGAGTTGAATTTGTGTTATGTTTTTCGCCGGCAGCTAATCAGGTTTACTTCTGGGCGGATGGGGTCGTGGGTTCGAATCCCACCGGATTCTTTGGGATCCGTAGCTCAGCGGGAGAGCATATTCATTTAATCTGATGATAACGCCGGCGTTTTCCATGCCCGCAGCTAGCAGCGCTTACTTCCCAGGATAGGTTGCAGCGCTGCGATCACGCGGGCGTTCCAGGACGGATGAAGAGGAGAGGCTATGGAACAGATTTTTCGGGATTATTTATTTCAGAAGAAAATTTTGGTAAGTGAGGGCGGGGAAAAGGAAGAACATATACTGGAGACGCTGTTCTCCCTGGCAAACCTTTTCAACATCCGTATCACGGCGGGAGAGGAGTATGCCCGCAGTGAGATGATCTCCTATGTCTCGGACCAGCTTGGAACGAAGGTGCCGGAGCCTTTTTACCGGGGCTTCCCCCAGAGCGTTCGGGAACTGTCCGCGGATCAGCTTCTCTTTGATCAGATCCTGCACTATACCGTGACTTACGGGTTTGGCAACTTTTCCGAGGCGGGGCATTCTCTTTTTGAAGACGAATTTGAGAGACTGGCCTTTCGGGAAAATTGTGAGATCAAGGAATTTGTGATCCTTCCCGAAAAGGAGGCGGCGGAAAAACTGCAGGAGTACGCGGAGGATCTGCTGGCGGGGACGAGGCCGTTAAGCGATACTCAGTTCAAAATGGTCTGCCGGCTGGTCCAGGTTTATGACTGGAAAGCGAAGCATTGCGCTTCAAAAAATACGGCGGTTCGGCTGCTGATAACGCTCCGCGACCGGAACTTTGCCAGGTTTCTTGCGCTCCCGGACCTGATCAAGGTCGCAGAGGAGATCAATTACCGGGATTACGGCAGCGTGAATATCAAAAAGCTGAATCTGAAGAATCAGGACCGCAAGTTTCTCACGGCCCTGCTGGATGATTTCCTCGCTTCGGGCAGGGATTCTATTTCGGAATGTTATGAAAAAAAGGCCGTCTGGTGCGGTCTTCTGCATCACCTTCATTATCGCCCGAAAAATGAGGCAGGACAGCAGTTCGTGGAAGCTATGCGCGGAAAAGGGAACCGGTCCGTTTACGCGCAGTTTGAAAAGGCCATGGCCGCAGGAGATATCCGGGAGGCCGTGGACAGCTTAAAGAGCGGCAAGGGCTCCGGCGCGCTCTACCGCAGCCTGAATTACATTGTCAGCAGGATCGAGAGCGAGGAAGACCTGGATTATGTTCTGGAAAATCTGGGGGCCGGGAACGGCGTTCTCCTGCTGCAGATGCTTCTGCGGTTCACAAATCCTGAGGAGTCGGAAAAGCAGAGACGGCGCACCTTTCGGTTTACGAAGTTTAATCAGATGAAGGTGTATTCGGAAACTGAGGAAGATATGCTGCGCAGAAAATCTCTGATCTCCGCTGAAAAGGAGGAGAAAATAAGGGATTTCCTTTGGGCGAAACTCTCCGCCGCTTTCCGGGATCGGCTGGGAAAGGTTTACGTCGATCCTGCCATGAAGAATATAGCGCTTCCCATTCAGGAGAATACCGCTCAGGGCGGTTTTGGAGTTCTGGCAAAAGGCTCCAGGATCCATGTCCCGGAGGGAAAAAAGATCCGCGCCTTTACCTATTGGGAGAGGGTCAACGACATCGATCTCTCGGTGATCGGTGTGGACAGGGAGGGACGGCAGACGGAGTTTTCCTGGCGCACCATGGCGGGAAGGCAGTCGGACGTCCTGACCTATTCCGGGGACGAGACCAGCGGCTATTCAGGAGGATCGGAATATTTTGACGTGGACTTAAATGCTTTCCAGAAACTTTATCCGAACATAAAATATCTGGTCTTCTGCGATAACGTGTTCTCACGTACGCCCTTTGACCAGTGTTTCTGCAAGGCAGGCTATATGCTGCGGGATCAGCAGGACTCCGGCGAAGTCTTTGAACCGAAGACCGTGCAGACCTCTTTTCTGATCAACTGCGGCAGCACGTTTGCCTATCTGTTCGGCATCGATCTGGAGCGCGGTGATTTCGTCTGGCTCAATGTGAGCCGGAGCGGTGATGTGACGGTTGCAGGTACCACGGACGTAAGTTTTCTGGTAGATTACTTCCATGTTACCGATATCATCAACGTTTATACCTTCTTTGAAATGATGGCGTCGCAGATGGTGGAGGATCCGGACGAGGCGGAGGTGATCGTGTCCGATGTGTATGTTCCCCGCAAGGCAGATGCACCGGATCAGGCGGCCAAGGCCCCCGAGATCATCCGCAGCAATGATTTTGAAAGGCTGATCGCGCTGATGAACCTTATGGACTGACACACAATGCTGACAAACAATTCCCGTGGAACTCTTGACATTTCCACGGGAATTTACTATAATCAGTCCTGTCTGCGGGGTGTGGCTCAGCTTGGCTAGAGCGCCTGGTTTGGGACCAGGAAGTCGCAGGTTCGAATCCTGTCACCCCGATCTTTGCAGAAACGGTATCAACAGGAGGATAGGGAGAAACGCGGGAAAACCGGCATTTCTCCTTATTATATTTTGACGGAAAGATTGTTGGAATCTGACTGTGGATTATAAAACGGCATGTTTTTGTCATGAATTTTGTCATGAATTTTCAAAAATGCAAGATTTAGTGAGGCTTAAAATAGTGCGGTTAGGAACTTGACGAAGCTTATTGATAAATCTATCATTTCCTTGTGATGCTTAGGCAAAAAAATAAATGCTGTTTTAATTTTTATGGAGGTGCTCGTTAGTGCTGTTTAATTCTTACATTTTTATTCTTTTTTTTCTGCCTGTAACATTGGTGCTGTATTTTGGATTAAATCATGTTGGCAAGCAGATCGAGGCAAAGGTCGTACTGATCGGAATGTCTCTTTGGTTTTATGCCTATTTTCATTTTTCGTATCTTTTGATCCTTATTGGAAGCATCCTGTTTAATTATCTGTGTGCCCGGCGATTGATCGTTTCGGATCGCGAGGAAATCAGAAAGCTCATACTGCTTTTCGGCGTGACAGTTAATTTAGGGATCATTTTTTACTTTAAATATCTTGGGTTTTTTATTGATAACATAAACAAATTGTTTGGGTTTTCCCTATCGGCCGGAAAAATACTTATGCCATTGGGAATCAGCTTTTTTACATTTCAGCAGATCTCTTATCTTGTAGACTCCTACCGAAAAGAGACGGAGAACTATGATTTCCTGGACTACATGTTATTTGTGACCTTTTTCCCCCAGTTGATAGCCGGCCCCATAGTGCAACATCAGGAAATGATCCCTCAGTTCCGGGATTCCCAAAGAAAAGGTCTTGATCAGGACATGTTGGCAAGAGGGCTTTGGCTTTTTGCCATCGGATTATTTAAGAAGGTCATGATCGCGGATGTACTCGGAAAAGGGGTGGACTGGGGGTACGCAAACGCGTCGGTCATGACGGGACCTGACATAGCGGTGGTATCTTTATTGTATACAATGCAGATTTACTTTGATTTCAGCGGCTATTGCGACATGGCGTGCGGTCTTGCCAATATGTTTCATCTGGAATTGCCCGTCAATTTTTTATCTCCCTACAAGGCTGCATCCATATTGGAATTTTGGCAGCGATGGCATATCACGCTGACCCGATTTCTGCGCAAGTATGTCTATTTCCCCCTGGGAGGGAATCGAAAAGGCACGGTCCGCACGATGATCAACGTGATGATCGTTTTTCTGGTAAGCGGGATTTGGCATGGCGCTGCGTGGACTTTTATATTATGGGGAGTCCTGCACGGGGTGGCAAGCGTCGCCTGCAGGCTGTTTTATAACATATGGGACAGGGTGCCTAGATGGATAGGGGTGATTTCCACCTTTTTGTTTGTGGATATTGCCTGGATCCTGTTTCGTGCAGAGTCGCTGGAGCAGGCGGGAATTATTTTTAAGACACTGTTTTCACCCTGGGAATTTCGAATCA
Source organism: uncultured Acetatifactor sp. (assembly GCA_947595925.1). GTDB lineage: Bacteria > Bacillota > Clostridia > Lachnospirales > Lachnospiraceae > Acetatifactor. Next base: position 21,097 of record CANQEV010000001.1, read on the forward strand.
GCAATGAACTGCTGGGCAGCTTCGACCTATTGGAATTTACCTATTTGGAAGAACATATCGGCGTGTTGGGCAATCTGATCGGGAGATATCCGGGGCTGCATCTTGTGATTCTGCTGGCCGCTTCCGGCGTGATCGTGTTCTGCAGAAAGAATTGTCATGAGAAAAAATTTTCACCTTCGATTGGCAATGCTGTCTTCAGTATTTTGTTATTGACGTGGTCGGTGGTTTCCCTGTCGGGATTATCAACATTTTTGTATTTTAATTTTTAACTTTTGCTTGAGTTAGGAGCGATGGGAGAAATATATGAAAGCGAAACGGTGGAATTTTTTCGTGATAGGCGGTACGCTGCTGACTTTGACGATTCTGGCCGTCTGTACGGCGCTGATAGACCCATTTCTGCATTATCATGAACCGCTTTCATTTCTGGAATACCCCTTAAAGGATGAGCGGTATCAGAATGATGGCATGGCAAGACATTATGCTTATGACAGTGTGATTACCGGTACAAGCATGAGCTTGAATTTCAAGTGCAGTGAATTTAATATGCTCTGGAACGCAGACGCCTTAAAAATTGCATATTCTGGCGCTTCCTTTCATGAACTGGGTGAAAGTCTGAGGAGATGTTTTTCCTATCAGCCTGACATTCGTTTTGTGATATGCAGCCTGGACGGCAGCAGGCTGAATGCAGATGCGGATGCCGATGAATATACAGGATATCCAGGCTACCTGTATGATGATAATCCTTTTAATGATGTGAATTACCTGCTGAATAAAGAGGTGATACCGAAAACTTTGGCAGTGCTGAATTATACCAGGGCCGGAGAAAAAACGCCGGATAGGGATATGTATGGAAATTGGAGCCAGTATGCGCAATTTGGAGCGGAAACGGTTCTAAGAGATTTTGTGCCGCTGCCAATTAGCGAGAAAGAATTGCAGCTTACCGATGAGGATCTTGAGAGGGTATCAGAAAATATATCTAAAAATTTTCTGGAATTGGCGGAGGAACATCCGGACACGGAGTTTTATTTCTTTTTTCCGCCGTACAGTATTTGCTATTGGGATTCGCTTGTAAGGTCGCGCCAGATCGGGGCCCAGCTCACAGCCCAAGCATTATCTGCGGAATTGTTGCTGCAGGCAGAGAATGTTCATGTGTTTGATTTCAGTAAAAGGACGGATATCATCGGTGATCTGGGGAATTACATGGATCCGATACATTACAGTCAAAGTGTAAATTCAGAGATCTTAAATAGCATGAGAAACGGGGAGGGAGAACTGGTCCCAGGGGAAGCGGACGCTTATTTTGAGGAAGTGAAAACCTTGTATGAAAATTATGATTTCACGGTTTACAGGCAATAAGCAGAAAGATTTATAGCAAAAGGGAGCGCCGGGGCGCTCCCTTTTTTGGCAGCCGGGTCTGAGATGGCCGCCAAAATCCCTTTACCTGGTAAACTGTGAGATAAATTTCCAGGCGTTTTCGCAGGTGTGGTGCCGGAACTCATGTCCCTGTCCGCTGATGCTGGCGAAAGCGGTCCGGCAGACGCCGTCCTCGCTGTCGAAGTAGCGGATGGTCAGATAACTGTCCCTGGACGCGTCGTACAGTTTTTCCACCCGGTCGCCCGCCTCGCCCCAGACGGGATCGTCCCAGGACTCTTTTTCCGCATAGCTTAAATTAAATTTTTTCTTTAACCGGTTGACCTCCGCCGCGTATTGAACCCTCTCCAGGGCGGATTCCGCCTGGCAGGGCAGTTCCGGGAGGTGGGAGTTCTCGCCGCCCGAATAGAAGAGCGGAACGGGCACGGTGCGGTTCAGCCAGTCCCCGATAGGCCGGCCGAAAGGATTGTCCTTGACCGGGAACAGCGCACTGGCGGGAGCGAGGCCCGCGAAGATCTGCGGGTATTCCTGAAACAGGTCCCAGGTCTTGCCGCTGCCCATGGAGAAGCCGGTGCCGTAGATGCGGTGTTCGTCTATCGGATAGCTTTTTTTGAGCGCTTCGATCACTTCCACCACCTCTGTCGCAGTCACATTCTGATGGTTTTCCAGGGAGACAAACAGAAAGCCATATCTGTGCGCCACCTCATACCAGCCGGATACGAAGGTCAGGAACATGGAGGAATCGCCGCCGCCGTGAAGGCCCAGGACCAGCGGCGCAGGGCCCTTTGCAAACAGATCGTTGTTGTAATAGGCAAAGTATCCGACCTTGTGTTCCGCAGTGTCCTTGTAGATCCCGCGGTTGTCGGGGGAGGTCTTTACCAGGGCGCAGCCCGCCTCCTCCGTCATGTTCATCGCCGGGAAATCCGGCTCGAATTCCATGTTGCCGCACCACATCTTGAACTTTCTGACGAAAGCCTGAAAATCTTCCCTGTAATCAGCCTTTTGTTTGATCAGCAGATTTTGGCAGCCCTGAAGGGCGGCGTTGATCTCCTCGGAATTGCCCACGCTCAGGATGCCGATGTCCGTCCGCTCTGCCTGGGGAACCACGCTCAGATTCTGCATGGAGCACATGGCAGGCGTGATCTCGCCGGGACCCCAGAGGTATTCGCCCTGGATGGTCTTCAGAAGGTTTTTGGCGACATAGTCCGCGGACTTGCCGAAGCTGTAAATGTCCGCCCGGAAGATCGCTCCCCGGATAAAGTAGCCCTTAAATTCCCGGGTGAAAAAGTTATGGATCTCGGCGATCCCGTCCGCATAGAAGGGATCCATCTTCACCTCCGCGATCACGGCGGCGTAAAGCTCTTCCGTGGCGCTTTCCCAGCCGCCCTCGTTAGTCGGATAGACGAAGAGGACGCTGGAGTCCACCGAGGCGGCGATAGCGGCCAGCCCGCTGCTTTCGGCGAAGGAGACGGCCTCGTCCCGGCTCTGCCTGTTTTCCTCAAAGACCAGAAGAAGGGGCGCCCGGAAGCCGTAATTGTTCGTCTGCCCGTCGAGATCGTTGGCGGGTACATACGCCTTCAGAAAGAATTTTTCATACTCGTGTTCCCAATACTTTCCGCCGTTCGGTAATGTTGTAACGGCGGGCCTTTCCATCATTGCCATAAAAACCTCCTTGTATGATAGAGTCATACCCGCTCTTTGACAATTTTATGATTTCGGGTATGCTGTTTAAGATGCTGTGGATTGGTTAAAACCTTTTACTGCACAGACGGTTCTGTAAAGGCTCCGGCCACCGTCTCTTTGATTCAATGTTGACGTTTTCATGTGGAACGAAGATGCTTCTATTATATTTTCCGGAGACACATCTGTCAATAACTGTCTTGACGATGAGGATATAGCCATCCTCCCGGAGCAATGCTAAAAAATTGATCCAGGAGAAAGGGAACTTCCTGTGGTCAGAACGTATATAGGATCAGATACCGGGTTTCTCTGTCGAACGAGCGGGCATGGATGCTCACTGTGCTGTCGCTGCTCCAGCCGATGCCTTCCTCATACAGATTTTCATAGCCGTCTCTGTCGAAGGCGATAAACGTTCCCTTATCCAGATCCGCGACGCCAAGCTGGGTGATGCCAAGGCCGTCTGTCCCGGAGTCGGAGGCATAATACAACAACTTATTTCCGGAGGGGCTGGGCATGAAGCTGTCTCCCGCCTGATATCGGAAGCCTTCTATCACGGTCTGGGTTCCGGTTTTTAAGTCGGCCAGCCGCACCTGCCCGTCCTGATCGATCAGAACGCAGCGGGTGCCGAACAGCTGTGCGCCGTACGGTTCATCCCACCATCGGTAAAAATGCGTTTCGTCCAGGGTTTTGGTCGTCTGTCCGGTGGGAATATCATAAGCGTAGCAGGTGACGGTCATCCAGGTTTCGTCCTCTTTTGATACGGTGTGGGTGGTAAGGATCAGCGTGTCATCGTCTGCGAAGCCGGCGCTGACATTCTCGCCCATGCCGGTCAGCTCGTCGAGACGGATGAGGGTTGCGGCATCCAGATCGCACAGCCATTCCTGCAATCCGTCTGTGCCGACGCCGCAGGAGATCAACACTCTGCGCATGTCCTTTGACCAGGAATAGTCGTAGGCATGTTCCAACTGATCGGCGTCCGTACCCGCCAGAAAGTCTTCGGTCCGGCCAGTACCCAAATAGTAGAGCATGGGGTATTCGGTGTAGTAGATCTGACTGCCCTGCGCCAGTTTGAGAAGCACAACATCGCTATGCCCCGGGATGGTCTCCACGTACCATTCATCCTCGGGGCGTGTGTCGACGCCGTAAGGAGTGCCCTGGAAAAAGTACAGTTCTCCGTTTCGGATGAACCAGTAAAGGCTGCCCTGATAGTGAATGTCCCGGAAGGTAACGTCAATTTTGCTGGTCTGCATGTCCGGCTGGACGGGAATCAGTTCGTTATCCTGAAGCTCCCAGAACTTTGCATCTAAAAGCGTCCGTCCGTCATCGCTCCAGGTCAGCTGATTGAACAGACTGCCGGAGAGGCCGTAATACTGATCCATTGCGATATACTGGGCTTTGACCAGATCGCCGATGCTGGCCTGACTGATGTCGGGCGAAACGACGCCGGGCTGTTCGGTTTCGGTTTGGTCAGTGCCGTTCTGACCGATGTCGTTCTGGCCGGGTACATGCTCCTGTTCTTTCAGGTGAAGGAAGGACAGCACCGCGGTTCGCAGCTTGGGGCTGGCGGCAAGGGCAACACAGGTGCCGCAGGTCAGCAGGAGAACGGTTGTCAGGGTGCAGACGAGGATCCGGCGAACCGGGGTATAACGATTCTGAGATTTTTTCTGGCACAGAATCCGTTCTCTTAAATTATTGTCCGGGACGATATGATCCATTGCATTTCGATAGTCGTTGATGTTCAATTTGATCCCTCCAATTCTGTTTTCAACAAATCGCGGCCCCGTTTCAGCCGCATTTTCACCGCCGATTGTCCGAGCTTCAGGATTTCTGCAATTTCAGCCACCGAATAGCCCTCATAATAGTACAGATGAATGGGCAGCTTGTACTTATTCGGAAGATTCAGGACGGCCTTCAGAGCCTCTCGTTCCTCCGGAACAATGGCGGGAATGGTGTCGTCTAGTTGAGCCACCCGTTTTCTCCAGAAGCCTCGAAGCTGGTTCCGGCACAGGTTGGCAGCGACCTGGAGAAGCCAGCGTTTCAGATGCTCTTCATTTGAAAAAACAGGAGCGTGGTATAGCAGCCGGCAAAAAGTTTCCTGGGTAACATCCTCTGCGTCGGAGCGTTGTCCCAGAAAAGCCATTGCCAGACGGTATACAGCCGTGCCATAAGCGTCGTAGGCGTCCTCCAGCTGTCGGATCGATAGGGTTTGATTCATTGCTCGACTTCCTCCTTTCCCTTATAAAACAATTTTGTGAAGGAAACGGTCACACAAGATTGAAAATTTACGGATTTTTTAAACAGTTTTCCTTTGTTTCAGAATAACATTATCAGATATCTCCAGTAAATACAAATCAAACCCATAACCCGGTCTGTGGACTTTTTGACTGATGTCTGCTATAATCTTCAAGGACCCGGCAGTTTTCCTGATCGCCGTCAATGCCTTTTCCCTGACCGCAGGGCATAGGGAGAGATCTACTGAATGTTTCGGTGGCACTCTCTGGGACGCATGGAGGATGGCGTGAACACGGTGTTTGGGGAGACGGCGATGAAGCTGAACCGGGAGAATGCGGAGGCGCTCTTTGCGGAGGGCGGCTTTGCGGCAGAGTTAGGGGGACGGTGGAAACATCGCTGAATTTATGGGGCGGCGAGACGGAAGGAGTATGAGAAATTTTCAATGGAAGACACACAAAAAGTACAGTTGTTTGAGCGGACGCCGATCCCGCAGGCGGTGATGAAACTGGCGGTCCCGACCATAATCAGTTCCCTTGTGATGGTCCTCTATAATCTGGCGGATACCTATTTCGTCGGCATGTTGAACAATCCCATCCAGAACGCTGCGGTGACGCTGGCGGCGCCGGTGCTTCTGGCGTTCAACGCGGTCAACAATCTGTTCGGCGTAGGGGCCTCCAGCATGATGAGCCGGGCGCTGGGGCGAAAGGACCACGAGACGGTCTATGACAGCTCGGTGATCGGTTTTTACAGCGCATTGTTTTCAGCGGTTTTATTCTCCGTGTTTTATACGGCTTTCCGCGTCCCGTTTTTAGGCGTGCTGGGCGCTGACGCCACCACTGTGGAGGCCACCGCCGGGTATCTGAAGTGGACCGTTTCCTTCGGGGCGGTGCCGTCGATCCTGAACGTGGTGTTGGCCTATCTCGTCCGCAGCGAAGGTTCCTCCCTTCATGCCAGCATCGGCACCATGAGCGGGTGTTTTCTTAACATTCTGCTGGACCCCGTCTTTATCCTGCCCTGGGGGCTCAACATGGGGGCGGCGGGCGCGGGCCTGGCAACCTTTCTCTCCAACTGTATTGCCTGCCTGTATTTCTTCGTGCTCCTGTTCTGCAGGCGGGGAAAGACCTATGTCTGCGTCAATCCCGCGAGACTGAAGTGGAGGAAGCAGATCGTCCTGGGAATCTGCGCCGTGGGGATCCCGGCCGCCATACAGAACCTTCTGAACGTGACCGGAATGACGGTGCTGAACAACTTTACGTCGGCCTTCGGCTCCGACGCGGTGGCGGCGATGGGGATCGCCCAGAAGGTGAATATGGTGCCGGTGCAGATCGCGCTGGGCTTTTCCCAGGGCATTATGCCTCTGGTGGGATACAGTTATGCGGCGGGGGATGCGGACCGCTTTCGAAAGACCATCCTCTTTGCCGGAAAGATCATCATGGCCTTTATGGCGGTGGTGACGATCGGGTATTTGATCGGGGCGGGGCAGCTCTCCGCGCTGTTTATGGAGGACCCGGCGGTGGTGGCTTACGGCACGAGATTTCTGCGGGGCCTCTGCCTGGCCATGCCGTTCCTCTGCATGGATTTCCTGGGGGTCGGGGTCTTTCAGTCCTGCGGACTGGGAAGGAACGCGCTGCTTTTTGCCATCCTGCGGAAGATCGTCCTGGAGATCCCGGCGCTGTTTGTGTTAAACGCGCTGTTCCCGCTGTATGGACTGGCATACGCGCAGTTTACGGCGGAAGTCGTCCTCGCCGTGGCGGCCGTCTTCGTCCTTAGACGCCTGATGCGCGGAATCTCCAAGGCCCAGGCATCCCGGGACGGCGGGGCGGAGGGGTAACCGCCTCATGCTCAGGACCGCGGCAGGAAGGTGCAGGTATATATCGGATACAGGGAAAATACCAGCGCCCTTTCCAGCCCCAGGGCGGCCAGGACCACCGGCGCACAGAGGATCAGCAGTCCGAAAAATACCGTCTGCGCGTGGTTTTTTCTCCAGCCCGACAATCCGGCCGTGATCAGGGCAAGCGTCACTCCCACGGCGGCCTGCAGGAGCATCTTCAGCCCGATGAGGGCGATGACCGGCAGGAACGCCGGAAATCCTTGATAGCAGGGAAGGCTTTGGACGGAAAAGAAAAGCCCGTGGGTGGGGAAGACCCGCGCGATGCGGATCCATCGAAAAACAAAAGGAACGACAGAAAAGACGGAAGCAGCCAGGGCGCACGCTGCGGCCTTTCTGGCCAGCACACCGCGTTTTCCCCGGATTGTGGCCCCCAGGACCGCCCAGACGCCGCTCTGGTACTCCATGGAGATTGCCTGGCTGAAGGCGAGAAGGATCCCCGTCGTAAGGAGAAGGAAATCGCTCAGCGCGCCGTCGCCGGATATGCCGAACAGATAGAGGTACCCGGTGTCGTAAAGGAACTTGCTTCCGTTTTCCTGCGCGGATGCAAGCTGTTGTTCCACCCGCCTGAACTGCGGATAAAAAGCGGTGACGCCGTACCACTTCAGCTTCATCGCCTCCCCGGTTTCGCCGTCGATCTCCCCGGAGGCTATCAAACAGTCGATCTTTTCAATCTCTGCAAAGGCCTCCTGGAATCTGGCCGATTCCGACTGGATCAAAGCGGCCTTTTCCTCTGTCAATTCCCCTTCCAGCCGGAGCATGATATCCTGATAATACTTTTCCTGGGTCGTGGGCGTATAGACGCGCTGAAAGACGCTGCGGCCGATCAGGAAACAGAACACGGCCAGGACAAGCAGTCCGTGGTTTGTGACAAGGAGCTTATAGGCTTCGTGCCGAAACAGCGAGGAATGAGGGCGGAAACGGAAGATCACGGGCCTCAGGGCCTTCCGGTATCCAAACCTTTCGCCCTTTATAAAAAACAGGAGACTGCAGCCCGCACCGGCGCACAAGACAACGCAGAGGAACAGCCACGACAGGGGGATCCTGGATACGGGGTGGCCAAAGAGATTGAGATTTAAGTAAGCGCCGTAGACATCTTCCGCCCGCAGAACGCCAAAAAGATTGACATACTTTAACACGCCTGCCTTTGAGGTCGCCGGGATAAAGCGGTAGAGCCCCCAGCCGGCTGTCCAGAGGAGCAGTCCGCAAAAATAGGGCAGCGTGCCGTTCTCCGAGAGGATGCAGACGGCGGTTAAGACCGCGCCGGCGGCGAACAGTACCAGGGCTTTTGTCAGGACGGACAGCGCGATAAAGCCGAGAATGCTGATAGACAGACTGCTCCCCCTGTACGGTGCCAGCGACTGAATCCTTGCCGTCATATCCGGGAAACCGGCGGCAAGGCCGAAATACAAGAGGTTTACGCCATATAACAGGGCCGTTCCGGCAAAACAGTTTAGAAAAAGGGCGGAGAGCTTGGAGAGGATACAGCATCCCCTTCCATACCTGGTGCAGCGGGTGACGAAAAACAGGCCCTTTTGTTTTTCGTCGAAAATCAGCCCTCCGACGAGCAGAAAGGAGAACAGGACCAGGAGGACGTCCGTCCCCTGGTTTGTCATGGCCGAGGTCACGGTTTTGGACGGGGCCCACCTGATCCCTTCCGGGGACAGCGCCCGGAAGTCTTCAGCGCTTTTACGAATATTTTCCGAGGCGAAGCCGCCGGTCTCGCGGGCCGCGAAAACGGAGATGCCGTTCAGGGAGTCCTTCTTTTTTTGAACAGAGGCCAGATAGGAACCGTAATCCGCGACCTCCTGTTCCTCGGCATGGATTTCGCTGAGAAAGGCGCTCTCTTGTTCCAGGGAATCCGTGTAGCGCAGATAATCCCCGGAGCGGTACGATTCCAAATATGTTTCGAATAAGCCTGGACGTGCGGCCATCTCCTGTTCCGCAAAGACCGCGCCGATCCCGCTGTTCTGCATGGCAAGGACCTGCTCCACAAAAGACACGCCGTCGATGGTCTGCTTTAAGTTTTCTGTGAAGGAGGTCTTCTCCTCCTCCGTCATCCCCGCGGTGTCCGCAAGAAAAGCCCTGTAAGCCTCCAGCTTCGGCTTCCCGTTATCGCCCGGGTTCGAGTACCAAAGGAAAAAGAGATCGATCAGCAGGAGCGCGCAGGCGGCAAGCTGAAAGCCCCGCCGAAACCATGTCTTCTGCAGTTCGAAGAAGGTCAGGCGTATCACTTTTCCAGCCGTTTCTGTCTCAAAGGGGGTCAGGCGTTTCGCCGTCTCAAACACTTTTCTTGTGGCTCTCAGGCTTAAAACCTTAGGTAAACGACTTCTCATGTTCAGGCTTTTCCTCCTCTCTGAAGAGCTGCATATATACCTCCTCCAGGCAGTCCGCATGATATTTCACGCAGAGATCCCCCACGGAGGCGTGGTCAAGGAGCCTGCCGGATCGGATTAGGAGGATCTCCTTTGCAATGGATTCGATATCGGAGACGACATGGGTGGAGATCAGAAGGATCCTGTCCCCGGCCAGGGCCGATACCCGTTCCCGGATCCTGACCCGTTCCTTTGGGTCAAGGCCGGCCGTGGGCTCGTCCAGAACGACCAGTTTCGGATCCCCGAGGATCGCCTGGGCGATCAGGATGCGCTGCTTCATGCCTCCCGAATAAGAGCCGATGGGCCGGTCGGCGGCCTCGGTCATATTGACGTAAGAGAGCACGCGGCTGATCTCGCCGCCCAGTTCTTTTTTGGGGATGCCCTTCAGCGCCGCCATGTAAGCGAGGAACCGCCTCCCGGAAAAGGCCTCGTACATTCCCTGCTGCTGGGGGGCATATCCCAGCAGGGCCCGGTAGGACGCCCCCAGTTTTTGCACATCCTCGCCGTTCCATTTTACGGTCCCGCCGGTGGGTCGGAGATTGCCGGTTATGATATTCATCAGTGTGGACTTTCCGGCTCCGTTGGGGCCGAGAAGCCCGTAGATGCCGTTGTCCAGCGTTAAGGAAACGGCGTCCAGCGCCTTTTTCTTCTTATAATTTTTTGAGATATCGCATAATTCCAACATCGTCATCGCCCACTTCCTATCATCTGGATCGGCAGAAAGCCGTCCCTGCCATGAAACAGATCCTCCCTGCTGATCAGCGCGTATCGATAGCCGTGTACGGTAAAGGAACCGTCGCTTTTCGGCGTCACGTCGCTGTCGTAGATCACCAGGACCTGATCCCCTGCCGACGCAATGATCTGCAGGCTGAATCCGGTAGATTTTTCCACAAGTCCGCAATGGCTGATCTCGCCGGTGTCCGTATCGATAAAATAAAGGGTCTGGTCGCTGCCGTCCCGGGTGTAGAGCCTGCCGCCGGCCATGCCCCAGATGGCATCCTGGGAAATTTCACACAGCGTTTTCTGCACCCCCGTCACGAGGTCCACGCTGGTGATCCTGCCGTCCCCGTCTACGGAATAGTACAGGTGGTCCTGATCCGCCGCGTAGCTCCTTGACTTTGGCGCGTACACGTGGTAGATCTCGCTGTAGGCACCGGTATCCACGTTCAGGGTCATAAAGACGTCGGAGGCGGTGTCGTAGAGGGTTCTGTCATCGGCGTGTCTTTCTTCCGCCGAGACCTGACGCCCGAAATCGATTCCGAACAGTACCAGCTTTCTCCCGGTGCAGGCCATGATATCCCAGTCGACATCGTTTCCGAGATTCAGGGAGAGCAGAGGAGTCTCTTTTCCGGAGGAAGGGTCCAGACGGACCAGTTTCCTCTCGGAGGAAGTCAGGTAGGTACTGCCATCGGATTGTTGCGTCGTCACTTTTTTCGTGACAAAGTACAGCCCGCTCTCGTCGCCCAGGACCAGATCCTCCACCGTGAGGTCCGCGTCAAAGGCATAGACCTTTTCCCGGTCTGTGCCGTCGAGCCCCGCGCGGTAGAGCGCTGTGGGCGAGGCTTCCACGGCCGGGCCGGAGCTTTCGCCGAGGATGCCGACGACAGCCGAACCGTCGCGGTCCTGTTCTTTGCTCAGGATATACAGGCTGTCGTGCCAGACAAAAAGCGCGGTGCTATACGAAAATTCGTCGGAGGGAAAAACAGATGCGCAGTCCGCGGTATCATGGGTACAGGACGCGTCGCTGCACAGATAGATCTCCTGACGGGTGGCAAAATCCATATACATTAAGTGCCTTGCATGTCGCCCGTCTGTGAGGCGTTCTTCCTCCAAAGTCAGATAGTAGTACCCGTTTTCGGTACAACAGGCGGTATTCTGGCCCTGCATGTGATAGAGCAGGGTCAGGCCGCCTTCTGCAGTTTTATTCCGGCCGATTTCCGAACCGCCACTGCCGCCGGGTACCTCCGGCGTCTCCGAGCCAGGCGTTATGCTCTGGGGGACTACCCCGGGAAAGGAGCCCTCCCTCGGACTTCCGGACCCGCCGCAGGCGCAGAGGGAAAGAGATATTCCGAATACAAGTAGAGCGCTGAACCATTTCTTCATAAAAAATGACCTCCTTGCAGCATTTGAAATGTCTTACAAGGAGATCATATAGAATAAAAGTCAAGAAACGGTCAAACTTCAAGAAAGATTTTTACCTCCGCGCCGTGGGGCTCCCTGTTTCGGAGTTCCAGTCCTCCCCCGTGCTTTTGGCAAAGGAGTCGGCTGATCGTCAGTCCCATCCCGCAGTGCCCGTTTTCATCCGCCGCGGGCATCAGCAGGCGGTTCCTGCCCTGTAAGACCTCTTCGGGAAAACCGCAGCCGTCGTCCGCGACGGAGACCGCTAATTTTCTGCCCTGCAGGGAGAAGGACAGCTGGATCTCTTCCGCTGAAAAACGCAGAGCGTTGTTTAAGATGTTTTCCAGGATGCGGTAGAGGATCGGGGCGTCTATGGAGAGAGGGCCGGAAAGATTCTGTCCCGTCGTGCGGAGGGTCTTTCCCGATTCCTTGGCCATCAGGGTCAGATCGGCCGTGAGATCCGGGATCAGTTCCTCGGCGGGGATCTGCAGGGGAGCGATCTCGATATCGTCAAGCTGGCTGATCTCCCTGACGGATTCCGTGTAGCGTTCCAGGCGCTTTGCGGCGCTGTCGATACGGGAGGCAATCTCCAGGGTTTCCTGGGGCGTCAGGTCGTCCGACTGCAGATGGAGCTGCAGATATTCCGTATAGCCCTCGATGATGGCGATGGGATTTCTCAGATCGTGGGCGATGGAAGCCTGGATCAGCTTCTTTTCTTCTATGATCTTCCACAATTCCTGATAAGTCTCTTTCAGCGTCCGCCGCATTTCTTCAAAAGACCGGCACAGTCGTCCAAGTTCGTTTTCCAGGCTGCAGTCCACTGTAAAATCCAGATCCCGGTCGCTGATGTGCCGTGTGGCTTCATCCAGGACGGTGATGCCGGGAGCCAGTTTCCTCCGGTAGAACCGGAGAGCGCACAGAAAAAAGCCTGCGGCGGAGTATGCTGCGGGCAGAAGTCCCATGGCGGCGCCTGCCATGATATAAGCCAGCTTCCTGCGGGGCCCTTTCCAGCCAATGCCGTAGTCGAGGCTTTCCACGGAGAGGGTCAGTCCGCTCGGATCGATGGTTTCGGTTGCAGGCACGCCGTTCTCGGCAATTTTTAGATAGGAAATTTTCTGTTCTCCGCCATCTATCTCGACTCGCGTGGCTCCCTGTTCCTCCATGCCGTCAAGGGTCCGATAGCTGACGTTTATCATTACATAATTTGTGTCCGGTACCAGCCATTTCTGAAACCGCAGGCAGCCCCAGACGGTGACGGCGGAGGCCAGGACCACCGCCAGAAGGGTGACGGACACGGCGGTGAAAAACTCTGTTTTTAAGGATTTCTGTCTCACATGCTCCATTTATAACCCACTCCCCAGATTGTCTCGATATAGTCCCGTTCCGCCGCGGCCCGCAGCTTGGACCGGATCTTTCGGACATGTTCTTTTACGACCGTGTTGTCACCCTCCGCCTCAAGTCCCCATACCGCCTCGTAGATCCGCTCCTTATCAAAGATCTGTCCCCTGTTAGTCATCAGGTATTCGATCAGATCGAACTCCTTTTTAGAAAAGGGGATTTCCTCCGTCCTGTAAAACACCCGCCGCTCCGTCAGGTTTACGAGAAGCCCGTCCGAGGTTGCCAGCACGGACGGGCGGTTCTGGCTCCGCTGGTCCCTGCGGAGATGGGCGGCGATCCGGGCGGTCAGTTCCTTCAGGCTGAAGGGTTTTGTGATATAGTCGTCTCCTCCCAGCTGGAGCCCGTTGATCCTGTCCTGCTCCGTGATCCGCGCCGTCAAAAAGAGGATGGGGCAGGATACATGGCTACGGATCGCCTGGCAGAGCTCCAGCCCGCAGATCCCCGGCATATTGATGTCAAGCAGGATCAGATCCGGTTTTTGGGGCAGCAGTTTTAAGGCTTCCCCGCCATTTTTCGCCACCAGCGTCTCATACCCGCAGTCCCGCAGATGCGCGGACAGAAGATCGGTCAGCATTATTTCGTCGTCTACAATGAGGATACGATGAGCCATTTTCTTTCCCTCCCGGCGTAATTCGGCAGTGTCAAATTCTACCTGTAATCCGTTACAGCATATCAGATAAAAGTCAAAAAACGGTCAAATCTCATAGGAATATTATAGGGCGCTTCCGCGGAGAGCACAATAGATATACCATGGCGGCTGACTGAACTGGTGGAATATCTGCTTGTCTGATTTGCGAATAATAATGTATAATGTTACCATAATGAAGAATCATTCAGGAGGTTTCGAAGATGGCGGGAAAGACAGACTGGAAAGAGCATGAGAAAGCATGTGAGAAAAACTGTGAGAATGAAGGAAAACGGCAGGGAGAGGCAGACGGCCCGGAGCAAAAGCAGACAGAGAAAAAGCAAATAGAACAAAGGCAGACAGAACAAAGGCAGACAGAACAAAGGCAGACAGAACAAAGGCAGGCGGCGTCTGGATATATAGGTCAAGGGCTTTCCGGGTATAAACTTTCAGGAAATATGTCTTCCGGGAAGGAACCGCCTGTGAGCGGAGCCTGGGAGAAGGCGTTTCGGAGGGAGGAGATCTCACCAGTGGAGAGATTCCTGCGGTATGTGAAGATAGACACCCAGTCCGACGAGGACTCCCAGACTGCGCCCAGCACGGCAAAGCAGCATGAGCTGGCCCTGCTCTTAGAAAAGGAATTGTCGGAGATGGGGGCGGCGGAGATCACTTACGACAGGGAGCACTGTTATGTCTACGCCACAGTGCCCGCGTCGGAAGGGTATGAAAGCTGTCCGACCCTGGGATTCATCGCCCACATGGATACCTCGCCCGCGGTGACGGGAGCGGATGTGCGGCCCCGGATCGTGGAGCGGTATGACGGCGGGGATATCCTCTTAAATCCGGAGCGCGATATCGTTATGAGGGTTGCAGATTTCCCGGAACTGGCAAAGCTGAAAGGACAAGATCTGATCGTGACGGACGGACTTACGCTGCTGGGAGCGGACGACAAGGCGGGGGTCTCGGAGATCATGACCATGGCGGCCTGTCTGCTGACCCATCCCGAGATACGTCATGGGAGGATCCGCCTGGGCTTTACGCCTGACGAGGAGATCGGCCGGGGACCGGATCATTTTGATCTGGAGCTCTTTGGGGCGGACTATGCGTACACGGTGGACGGCGGAGCCCTGGGAGAGCTGGAGTTTGAGAATTTCAATGCGGCCGGGGCGAAACTGACGGTGAACGGGATCAGCACCCACCCTGGGAGCGCCAAGGGAAAGATGAAGAACGCCATTCTCATCGCCCAGGAGTTTCAGAGTATGCTTCCGGCCTTTGAAAATCCCATATACACGGAGGGATACGAGGGCTTTTACCATCTGGACGGGATCCGCGGGAATGTGGAGCAGACCGTCTGCGACTATATCATCCGGGATCATGACAGAGAACTGTTTGAAAAAAAGAAGGCCTTTTTCCAGGAGTGTGCGGATTTCCTGAACCGCAAGTACGGAGAGGGCACCGTTTGTCCGGATATAAAGGACTCTTACTATAATATGCGGGAGATTCTGGAACCCCACATGCATCTGGTGGAGAATGCCAAGCAGGCTATGGAGGAGCTGGGGATCCGGCCGCAGATCTCCCCGATCCGAGGGGGGACCGACGGGGCAAGGCTTTCCTTCCAGGGGCTTCCCTGCCCCAATCTCTGCACCGGCGGCGCAAATTATCACAGCCGCTTTGAGTACGCCTCCGTACAGGGCATGGAGATGACAACAAGGCTCCTGATCCGCCTGGCGGAGCGCTATGGGGTTAAAAGGAATGGGTAAATAAGCAGCTGCATTTTATCCTGCACCTAATGGCTGCAAAACTGGAACGCATCAGTAGATTGTCTATGGGGCGGCGATACGGTATAAGCATCTTTCTCCAAAAGAGAAAGAAAGAGCGAAAATAAAAATGCCTATCCTGTCTGCGACACAGGATAGGCGGTGTCCGTAAGGACATTGACCTGATTGGGAGCATCCACTTTGGAGTGGGTGCTTTCCTCTTATGAGAACACTATATCACACTTTTCGCATTCATTAAACAAAAATTTTTTGTCAGCTCAGGTCTAACCTGATAAGAACCAATATCCAGAACAGCCAGCGAATACTTGACAAATACAGTCGTATGCAATACAATTTGTCTTACAAAGGAGGGTTAACATATGAGGAATTTTAAGAGCTTATGTGTCGTTGTTTTGCCAATGGCAATGATGTTCATTATGTCCACAACTGCATTTGCGGCTGAAGAAAGTAACAGCTCGACAGATTATTATAGCATCGTTAACTCACCTGAATGGTCGGAGATGTCCAGAGTAGAGCGGGTGGCCGCTTGTCAATTGTCAGCAGAGGAATTGCAGAGTTTAACCACGGATGAACTTGTTCGGGTGGTGTTAGACTATCCATTTTTCGTTGATGCGCAAGCATTTAACACGGAACGAGAAGGCTTTTTAAGGGTATTACAGGAAAGTACGGCGCTGCAGGAATTGCTCAATCGAGAGGATAAGGCTGATGCTCTGATGAGCAGATATGCGGCGATTGACATCGAAGCTTCTAAAGTAAACGGTGACGATGATTTTTCCGACTTATGGAAATTGGAAATACTTCTTGCACAGCCGGAAATATCTGATCTCATGGACGAACAGCAGATTGCTGAAACAGTTGATATCGCCGAAGAAACATATGAAGATGAAAGCTCTGATCCAGAACTTTACCAAGGGGGAACGGGTGTATTTTTTCAAGTAGTCAATGCAGTAGAGTCTTTGCTTATGCGGATGATTTCTATATTCTAATGCCTAAAGGCAACAAAGTTTCTGTCACTGTTTGGCAAAATTCAGATGTCGATTTTCAAACGCTGTAAAAAGCATTGTGTGGAAGATTCAATAGTTGAATATCTTAGGGTAAAACCTTTAAGGGATGCAATCGTAAAAGAAGCAAGCAAATGTCATTTCTATTCAGCAGATATGTACTGACGGGAAATGACTTTTTTAACAATAAGGAGAAAAATATGTTAGGAAAAAGCAAAGGTATTATCGCGGTTTTAGTGGGAACGATGGTCTTGTGCTTGTTAAGCGCATGTACGGCTTATGGATATAGCGCGGATAATGAATCTCAGGAAGGAAATGTTTCGACGGAGCAGGAATTCGGTTCCGAGGGAAATGTTTCGACGGAGCAGAAATTCGGTTCCGAGGGAAATGTTTCGACGGAACAAGGATCCAGTTCCGAAAGTCTGCCTTCCGAAACAGATGACGCAGGATTGCAGTCTGCCGAAGAAGATAAGCCGGTTGGAATGGAAGAAAGCTATAGAGCAATACTTTTAGGGGAAGGAGATTTTTGCGATTATAACGACAAAGATAGAAGGATAAATATTGAAAATATCAAAGAAGTGGTTACTGAGTCAGAAGGGGTAACGGCAAAGGTAACGAAATTTACGATCATTGATTTGGACGGAAATGGAGAAAATGAAATTGTTCTTTGGGTAGAAGTAAATGATCATATGGATTGGGGATTTGTAATTTTATATTTTCAGGATCAGGAAGTCTATGGATATCCATTGTGGTATAGAGCGTTCCAGGACTTGAAGACAGATGGAACATTCTATTCTTCAGGAGGAACAGGTAATAGAGGAATACGAAGATTGAAATTGTCTGAGAACGGATTTACTGTTGAAGAAGTATCAGACAGTGAAGCGGAATCTTATGCAAGCAAACCTGATGTTGAGTGGTATGACTTGACGCCCGAAAATGTGGAACTTGCTTTTGAAAATATGTTTTAGTATTTGTGAGGCAGGAAAGAGGAATACCAGGGATCGGCATTGCAGGGTAATAAGATTTCCTAAAAGGTGGCAAAAGAGTGTTGAGTATGCTAATGAAGAACAAGTTATGCTTTGCCTGTGCCATACTGATAAGCGTTTTCCTGACCGGATGTTCGAGAGATGGTGGGGCTTTGCAGACAAAGCAGGATGAAGCCGAAAACGAGAGTTATGTATGCGTGGCTAATGTCAAGCTGGAACCTGGGAAGGGAGAGGAAGCGGCTGGACAGGGAAAACCTTTTGCTTCCTTGGGAATGGAAAAGCATACAGGATTACGAATTATTATGGAGAACAATACTCAGATAGTGAAACGGAAGTGGTAATGGCCGATTCTCAGGGGAATACTAACACCGTGCAATGGCCTTTTGGTGAAGACGGCTATGTGACGGGCGCGGGAAGCACCGCTGAAAGTGAGAAATTTGCTGCGATTCTCAAAGAGGGCGGAGGGGTGGATGGAACCATGTACCGCTTGGAGATCCGCGGGGGAACTGGACAGGTAGAAAAAACCACAACCGTCGACCTGCAATCATTCTTTGGAGAATTGGGGCCGGAAAGCGTGGCCATTGATTGCAACGGCTATGCGCACCTTGCCGGGGAACCCCTTCGTGACGCTGATCCGCAGTACCAGATTTTTTCTCCGGAAGGTGAAAAAGTCTGGAGTAAAAGCTTTTCACAGGGTCAGTTTTGGAGACTGATCATGCTGCCGGATGGTTCCGTGGCCGTGGATTTGAGAAAAATGGAAAAAGAAAAGCTCTATCAGCATCAGATCATAATGGTTGATGTGGAAACCGGTGAGGAAAGCATACTGTTCCAGTATAAGGAAGACGATGAAAAAGGCGTGGAGGCCATCAGGGCCGTAAACCGTTTAGATCAGGAACATTGGATTTTGGTCAAGCCGGAGGGCGTTTATTTATGCGAAAATACAGGGGAAGAAAAAGGCTGCCTTTATTTGTTTCAAAAACATGGAATCGATGTTTTTGATGTCGAGAACATCTCATCTGACGAAGCAGGCAATGTATCCTTACTATTTCGGAATAGTCAGGGACTGTTTTTTCTGCACCTTGTTCCAGCGCCGGAGGAAGTCTATGTGACGGAGTTTGCCGTGCCGAAAGGGACGCAGGCATATGACGCTGCCGTGGCAGAGTTTAACCTGAAGCATCCTGACCGTCAGATCGTTATACGGGATGATTATGATCCAACACAGCTTCTTACCAAGATTCTGGCGGGGGACGGCCCGGCTTTGATTGACGCAGGGTTAGTGTCGTTCCGGGATCAGACAGAGTACTGGGAGCCGTTGAATGAGTTATATTCCGAACTGGGGCTGACGGATGTATTTAACGAGGCAGCTGTTAAGCTGGGGGCGGTAGACGGTACATTTTACGGGATTGTGCCCGATTTTTTCATCACCACGCTCATATCCGCGTCGCAGGAGGAAAACTGGGATTATGATACATTTCTTCGGTGTCTGGAAGATGGCAAAGTGAAGTATATGATAGACAATGCCATGGGCGAAAGCAATGTTTTTGCAGCGTGCGAACTTTTTGACGGAGGGGTGGCAGACAGTTTCTATTTTGAGAAAGAAAATGGCGAGTTTCGGATGCGGACGGAGGAATTTCGAAGCGCCATGCAGGCGATCCTCGCTTATGGTCCCGGACAGGCAGAGATTCCTTATGTTGAGGGCGTAAACGAAGGAGAAGTTCTTTGCAATATGGTCTATATTTTTAAGCCGTCGGATCTGCTCTTTTATCATCAAACATATGGGGAAGAGGCGAATGTCAAAGGAGTTCCGAGGAAAAGCGGGGCGAAAAACTGGATCCGCAGCTCACATATTGTTGTGATTCAAAAGGCGGCTGATCCCAGGGACAAGGAGACGGCGCAGGAATTCGCAAGGATGCTTTTGTCAAAGGAAACGCAGACGGCCATGGCAAAGGGGGATGACTTTCAGCTTAGCGTCAGAACGGATGTTTTTAAGGAACAGGTTATGGCGGTGGAAGAGAATGCGAGGGCCTGCCCGGCGGGATTTAGCGGCATTTATCTGGAACATCCGGACAATGAGGCAAATTACAGGGAACTTTTGGAGATCATTGCAAATTCGATTCCGGTTTATGACGGCGAGGATCCCTATAAAAGCATTCTTGAGGAAGAGTTTCTGAGATTTTTTTCAGGAGAACAAAGCGAAGAGGCATTGATGGATCATCTTGAAAATCGCGTGCGATTGTATTTGAATGAGAATGAATAACTGCCTCCTATTTCGCATTTTTGAAAAAATAAAGATTTTGCGAAATAGAAATGATACAATGCGGCGTGATGTAAAGCCCGGATATGAAAAAGGGATAGAAAGAGGAAAAAATGGCGGACTCTTTTATCTGTAAGATAGCGTCTGTTCAGGAGATGAATAGAAAATGGGAGTATGAAATTGCCCAAAACGCCGAAGACAGGGGGAACTGGATCGTCTGGAAGGCCCGGAACATAGAGAACTACAAGCGGGGTTATATCATTCCGTATTATGGGATTCTGGAGGGAAATATCATCTGCGAAGCAACCGCCATGGTGCATCCGAAAGTCGTGCAGAACAGCGCCGGATTAGTGGACAGTCACACGGTTTATCTGTCCGCTTTCCGGACGATCGACAGGTTTCAGAGAAAGGGATATTTCTCAAAACTGTTTTATTTTATGGTCGAGGATCTGCGGCGGAAGGGATATACAAAAGCCACGCTGGGGGTGGAGCCGGACGATAAGAAAAACAAGGAGATATATGCCCGCTATGGGTTTGTCGAGTATCTCAAATCCGGCAGGGAAACTTATCCCGACGGGACGGTGATCGATGTGGAGTATTACGGAAAAATATTATGATAATAGCGGTAGTTCTTCCTTGACATAACATTAAAATTATGATAGATTTCATCATAATAACATAAGAAAAGCAATGACGGAAAAGAGTAGTTTAGTGAGAAGCATCCAGAGAGAACAGTGTTTGGTGAGAGCTGTTTATGCGGAGATTAGACGAAAACCATTCCAGAGCTGTAATGCAGAATTAAGTAAGCGTTACCGTATGCCTGCGTTAAAGGATAGGATTTGATGGAATCCGAAGTGAAAAATTAAGGTGGAACCGTGCTGAATGCACCCTTAGGACTATTTGATAATGGTCTTATGGGTGCTTTTCTTATGTTGTTGCCAGAAAAAAGAAAGGAGGAGATGAGTCGTATGGTTGAGGAAAGGATCCAGTATCTGTTTTTGAGGTATCCTGATTGTCTCTATGGATTCACAGATATTTCTTACAGTCGATATGCAGAGCATTATAAGTCCGCCCTGGTGTTTGCGGTTCCCTATGGAGAGCTGCTGACAATGGAGGCTTACACGGAAGAACGGTTTGAGAGAGGGATCCGGGAGGCGAGACAGACGGAGAGGGAAATATTGTCCCATATCGAAGAAATACTGGATGCGCATGCAATAAGCTATCTGATTCCTTCCGCAGTTCAGAACAATGAGGAGGAACTTGTCGCCCCATTCTCCTTTAAGTACGCTGCGGTCTGTGCCGGATTGGGTTGGATCGGGAAAAATGATGTGGTCGTTACGGAAAAGTACGGGCCGAGAGTGAGACTGTCTGCGGTCCTGATAGACAGTCCGTTTGCATACGGGCGCAGAATAACAGAAAGCGGCTGCCCAGATTCCTGCAGAAAATGTGTGGAAGCCTGTCCTTATCATGCGCTGCGCGATGTGCAATGGAATATTGATGTCATGAGAAAGGAAATGATCAATTATCGGTTGTGCAATCAAAAGAGAAGCCTGTATATAGAAAAGCATGGAAGAAAACATTCCTGCGGCCTGTGTATAGCGGCCTGTCCGTTTGGCGTTTAAGCGCTCTTTGGGTCCGGAGCTGCCAAAGAGCGCTCGGCCTTTGAGGTCCCCTGATTGTCCGCGGATGGGTATGCCCGGAGGCGGGGCGGCAGACTGTAAAACAGTCCGCTCTGCCCGCCGCAGGCCCTAAGTCAGCCGCCTCCCTGTTCTTTTCCGGCAGCGCTCTGCATGGGGAAGGAGGCGTAGGTCTCCGGATCCGCAGCGGCGGCCTTTTCCAGTTCTTCGTCAGCTTCAAAGCCGTCTTCTATCATTTCTATCATGATCTGGGCAAAGCGCGCGTCGAATTGAAGGCCCTTTCCGCGCTCCAGTTCGTCCCGGATCTTATCCGCGGGGAGAGGTTTGCGGTAGGTGCGGGTGGAGTGCATGGCGTCGTAGGAGTCCGCCACAGCGACAATCCGCGCAAAGAGCGGGATCTGATCCCCGGCAAGCCCTTCGCAGTAGCCTTTTCCGTCGTAACGCTCGTGGTGGCAGCGGGCCACCTGCGGGATCCAGGGCGAGTGTTCTGCAAAGCCCTGGAGAATATTGCCGCCGATCACAGGATGGCGTTTGATGATGTCGTATTCCTCGTCGGTCAGTTTTCCGTCCTTTGTGAGGATCCGGTCCGGGATGCCGATCTTTCCGATATCGTGCAGGAGGGCACCGTAGGAGAGTTTATCCAGGTCTTCCTGGGAAAGCCCGAAGCGCCGGCCGATCTCCACGGCATAGGCCGCAACCCGGTGGGAGTGGCCGACGGTGTATTTGTCCTTGGCGTCGATGGCCTGCGCCGCGATGGCCGCCGTAAGGTCGGTCATCTTCTTATAGGTTTCCTGCTGTTTCAGGATGCGGCGGTTTTTGAGCACCTGGCGGACAAAGATGACGAGCAGGAGCAGCAGCGCCAGCACGAGCACGCCCAGAACGGCCCAGAGGTAGGGGGAGATGTGCTCGTAGAAGAGTTCCTGCTTGTGGATCCGCAGGGTTACTTCGTCGCTGACGGTTCCGTCCGCGTTGCGGCCCCTTAAATGGAAGGTGTAATCGCCGCCGGGCAGGTTCGTGTAGTTTACATGGCTGGCGGAGAGATTGCGGATCTGAATCGATTCCTCGTCAAATCCCTCCAGATAATACTCCAGTGTGCCGGCCTCAATGCCGTAACTCAAAAGGTTGAGGGTCAGCGTGATCCTGGGCGTGTCGCTGGGCAGATCAATGTCCTGGCTGCCGTAAAAGATCCCGTCGTTTGTCTCAACGCTGCCGATGGCTACTTTCGGCGGCGTCGTGTTGTAATGGATGTCGTTGATGTCGATGTAATAAACGCCGTTTCCGGTGCAGATCAGGAGCATGCCGTTTTCAAAGTAATTCCAGGAGTTTGCCGTGATGCTGCTCGTCAGGCCGTCCCTTCGCGTCAAAACGCTGTAATTCGGATTCCCCGCGATATAGTCCTCCCGGGAGATGCGGATCAGGCCGAAGGACTTCATGAGCCAGACGCTGTCCTCGGTGAGCTTGATGTCAAAAACGCTTCCGACGCCGGCGTCGATGGACGGGATCTGCTGGATGCCGTCGTCTGTCCAGAGGGCGACTTCCGAGCCGTTGCTGATCCAGAGGCCGCCCGCCGTATCGTCCCGGACGATGCGCAGGATCACGCCGGACTGCAGGCCCTCATTTACGGAGATGTTTGTGACTTTACCGGTATCGGTATCGATCTCGTAGATGCCGTTTCCGTCGCTGCCGGCGTAGAGGAGACCGTCCTTTCCTTCCGCGAGACAGAGGATCACTTCATTCTGAATGCCGTCCGCGTCGGTGTAGGAGCGCAGGACCCTGCCGTCATGCAGGATGGATACCCCGCCGTTGGTCGCGGCTGCAATGTCGCCGTTTGACAGCTCGCAGGCCATGCGGACCTGATCGTGTGCCAGACCGTCCGCTGAAGTGTAGGAGACCCATTCGCCGGTCCTGGCGTTATAGCAGATCAGGCCGTATTCCTTATAAGTAGAGATCCAGAGCCGGTTTGAGGAATCCCGCATCAGACTGCGGATGCGGATGCCCTTCAGGAGCTCGGTTATCTCGTTGTCCACGCGGACGCCGTCCCGGTCCATGATGGTCAGGCCGTTGTCTGTCGCGATATACAGGCATCTGTCGTAGATGGCGGTGGCGTTCACCGTCTGGTCGATCAGATCCGCTTCGTAGGCGATGTGCAGAAATTTGTTCCTGGTGAGTTTCACCACGCCCTTCCGGGAGGAGGCGAACCAGAGATTTCCCTCGCTGTCCTCGCAGATCTGGCTCATGATCGTGTTGCTGGACATGCCGTTTATCTTATAGAAAACGTCTTCTTCATCCAGGTATCCGATGCCGTTGTCCGTGCAGATCCAGATCTTTCCGTCGCTGTTCTGATAAATATCGTTCACGGTCTCGCGGCTTCCCGTGGTGAGGAACTGGGCTTCCACGTTCTCCGGTCTGTACGCGCCGTCCTTCAGCCGCAGGCGCAAGAGATAACTGCCGTCGGTGCCGATGTAGACGGAGCCGTCCCGGGCCTCTATGAGCCCGTAGGCCAGGTTGATCCCGGCGAGATCCCGGTCAAAGAGCACGCGGATTTCCCCTTCGGTATAGACAAACAGGCTGCCGGCCCCGGTGCTTCCCCAGATCACCCCGTTTCTGTCGCACATGAGGTTCTCCACGGTCTCCCCGTCTATGTTCTCGTCGTCGATCAGCCGGAGCCGCAATTCTTCGTCGAGGAAGAACAGACCGTTCGTGGTGCCGATGTAGATTCTGCCGTCCGCCCCTTCCGTGATACTGCGGACGGACAGGGCCCCGGCGCTGACCGGAAGCGTTCCGTCGCTCTCGGTGACTGCGGAAAAAGTTTCGTTTTCAAAGAGGTAGATGCCGGAATCGTTCGTTCCGATCCAGATGCGTTTCCGGGAATCCTGAAACAGCACGCGGATGCCGGTCCGGGGCGCGTTTTCACGCAGGCTGCTCATGTTCTCAAATTCGCGGCCGTTATAGCGGCTTAACCCCCCGTAGCTTCCGACCCAGATATATCCCACGTCGTCCTGCAGGATGGAATTGGCCTCGCTGGTGATCATGCCGCTGCTCTCGTCATAGGTGGTTTCCACATACTCCATGAGGCCGATCTGTCGGACTTCGTTTGCCACTTCTGAAACGGTCCCCTGGGCCTTTGCCGTGCAGGTGGAAAAAACAAGACTGAATAAAAGGCAGACAAAGGAAGATATATTCACGATACATTTCCGCATAGGATACGCTCCTTTGTTTTTTTATAAGGAATTATAACAGGACTTGTTCCGGGCTTCAACTGGTTTTGTAACGGAAAATATAACGGAAAGAACAAATGGACTTACCAGCGTCGATATGGTATGATATGGAATATGCGGCGTCAGGGTTCTTTGTTTTGGAAGTAAAAGTGTTCACAAAGGGAAGGAAACCCATGGCGGAAGTTGAAAGGAGGCAGCAAAATGGTAAGACATGTGATCTTATGGCAGTTGAACGCGGAATTGTCCCCGGAGGAAAAGGCAAAGGCGAAGCAGGGCATCAAGGAAGCGCTGGAGGGCCTTGCTGGGAAGATACCGGGCCTTTTGGAGATCCGGGTGAATACGGAGGGGCTGTCGAGCTCCAATGCGGATCTGATGCTGGACTCTCTCTTTGAGGATGAGGCGTCCCTGAAGGGCTATGCGGTCCACCCGGAGCATGTTGCGGTGGCGGACGGCAAGGTGAGGCCTTATGCGGCTGTAAGGGTCTGCATGGATTATGTGACGGATGAGGGGAAGTGATCCCCGGCTTTTACGAAGTTTTATAAGAGTCCGATAAATTCTCTCAAATGATTTATGAGGGAAGTTTATCGGACTTTTATTCTGCTATTCTATCTTCAGAGACAGGAAAACAGGTTTTTAATGGCCGACATATGGCGGAAACGGAGGAGAAGATGAGCAGAGTACGGAGAGGGTACCGGGTGTTGGGAGCGGCGGTGGCGCTTCTGGTATTGCTGGCTGCGGCAGGAGGGATCACGGCGTCCGCCCGGGAGAAGATCGCCAGAGAGGAGCAGGAGGCGTACTGCCGGGAACAGGAGAAACTCCTGGTGCGGGAAGTCAGGGAGTATCTCTCTGAGCAGGGGTACCGCAACAGCGGTGTGACGCTCACCAGGACCCGGTTTGAGGACGGGAGCCTGGAGTACAAGCTGACGGTACATCACGGAAAGATCGACAACATGACGGAGGAAGAGAGGGAGGAACTGCTGGAAGAGCTGGAGGCGTTTACTTTCCCGGTGGAAAACGGCAGTTTTGTGCAGGAGTTTTTTATAAACTGAGGACCTTGCGGCTGCAGGAGGAGCCGGACGGACTGTAAAGTTTTTTGCAATAGGTCGGAATTTTGTGATAAGAATCACATGACATTTGGAGCGAAAAGGGTTATACTCTTTATGAAGTGATCATAAGGAGGAGCGCTGCGATGTCATTTATTCCAAGACCTCAGGAGATCTACAAACATTTTAAAGGGAATCTGTATCAGGTTGTGACAGTGGCGGAGCACACGGAGACCGGAAAGCTGCTGGTCGTCTATCAGGCTATGTACGGGGATTTCAAGACCTATGCCAGGGAGCTGGAGATGTTCACCAGCCGGGTGGACCGGGAGAAATACCCGGACGCGGCGCAGGAATTCCGCTTTGAACTGCAGGGACCGGACAGCGGCAGGCAGATCCGGGAGAGCGGGCCGGCGGGCGTAACCGGGAAGCGGGAAGAGCCGAAGGGGAGTCTTGAAAAGGCGGAGCGCCAGACAAGCGGAACCGGCGGGCTGCAAAAACCGGCGGGCGGCGCTGAAAAGGCGGAGCAGAAAGCTTCTTCGGCGAGCGGGGGCGGGACCCCGGCGGCGCAGGAGTCTTCAGGGCTGGATCCCATGGTGGAGCAGTTTCTGGACGCGGACTCTTACGAGGAGAAGCTGAATCTCCTGGCGGGCCTTCATCACAGGATCACCCAGGACATGGTCACCACGATGGCTGTGGCCAGCGACATCGAAGTGGAGGACGGCGAGCTGGAGGATCGGTATCAGCAGTTGAAGAACTGTCTTCTGACGCTGGAAAAGTATGAGTGCAAACGCCTGAACTGACCGGATCGATTTCCGTGGGGCAGAGGCCCTGAGAGGAGTCGGAAAATGGCGAGTGTTATTACTAATAAAATGGTGGTGGGCGTATCTTCCAGGGCGCTCTTTGATCTGTCAAAAGAAAACGAGATCTTTGAGACAAAAGGGGTGGAAGCGTACTGCGCGTATCAGGTGGAGCACGAAGGGGAGCTCTTGAAGCCCGGGCCGGGGTTTGAACTGATCCGGTCGCTGCTGATGCTGAACGAGGCAAAGCCCGGGAAGGATCTTGTGGAAGTGATCATCATGTCCCGGAACAGTCCGGACACCTCCCTCAGGGTCTTCAACGCCATCAAATATTATAATCTTCCCATCACCAGGGCGGTTCTGGTGAGCGGCGCGTCCCTAGCGTCGTATCTGGCAGCGTTTCACACGGATCTTTTCCTCTCCGCCTATGAGGATGACGTGCAGCAGGCGGTGGACAGCGGGATCGCCGCCGGGATTATCTGCACGGAACATATTCCGAAGGCGAAGCCTTTTCCCGCGGCTTATCCGGGGATTGGGCAGATCCGGATCGCCTTTGACGGGGACGCGGTGGTCTTTACGGATGAATCGGAGAGGATCTTTCAGGAAAAAGGGCTCAGGGCTTTTGAGGAGCATGAGAGGGAGAAGGCGGCCACGCCCCTGGCGGAGGGTCCCTTTGCCAGCTTCCTGAAAAAACTGTCGGACATCCAGAAGGAGCTGGGAGTGGAGAACTGCCCCATCCGGACCGCGCTCGTGACGGCCAGGAGCGCCCCGGCCCACGAGAGGGTGATCCGGACCCTGCGGGCCTGGAACGTAAGGGTGGATGAGGCGTTCTTCCTGGGCGGTCTGGAGAAGAAGGAGTTTCTGAGGGCTTTCGGGGCCCAGATCTTCTTTGACGACCAGTCCATACACACGCTGAGCGCGGCGCAGGCTGTCCCCGCCGCGAGAGTGCCGTACCGAAAGAGAAAGGGAGCAGTTTTGACGGATGAGATATCATCATATCGTACGGGCTGAGTTTATCGACAGGCCAAATCGTTTTATCGCGCATGTGAAGCTGGCGGGGAAAGAGGGGGGAAAGCCCGCGGTGGAGACTGTGCATGTAAAGAATACCGGGCGGTGCGGGGAACTTCTGGTTCCCGGCGCCGCGGTTTATTTGGAAAAAAGTGAAAACGCCTCCCGCTCCACGGCCTATGATCTCGTGGCGGTGGAAAAGGGGGACAGGCTGATCAACATCGACTCCCAGGCACCAAACAGGGCGGTTTTGGAATGGCTTCAGAAGAGGGAGCTGTTCCCGGACATGGTACAGGTGCGGCCGGAGACAACCTACGGGCAGTCCCGGTTTGACTTCTACATAGAGACGGAGGGGGAGAAGATCTTCCTGGAGGTGAAGGGCGTTACCCGGGAACTGGACGGGGTGGCCTGTTTCCCGGACGCTCCCTCAGAGCGCGCCGTCAAGCATGTGGAAGAGCTGGCGGAGGCAAAGAAGAACGGGTACCGCGCCATCGTCCTGTTCGTGGTGCAGATGGGAAACGTCAGGTTCTTTACGCCGGACGTGGAGCGGCACGAGGCGTTTGCGGAGAGCCTGCGGCAGGCTGCGGAGCGGGGCGTGGAGGTCCTGGCCTATGACTGTTTGGTGACCGCGGAGAGTATGGAGATCGGAAAGCGGATCCCGGTGAGCCTGACCGGGGAGGAACCTGCAGGGCCGGAGCGCCGGGAACCTGCAGGGCCGGAGCACCGTGAATTTGCAGGGCCGGAGCGCCGGGAACAGGCAGAGGCGACGGAGGGGGTTGCAGCGGACGTTCCGCCGGCACGGCTGGAGGATATCCCGGCACCGCTTCTCAAATGGTATGACAAAAACCGCCGGATCCTGCCCTGGAGGGAGAAGCCCACCCCTTACCGGGTATGGGTCTCGGAGATCATGCTGCAGCAGACCCGTGTGGAGGCGGTGAAGCCCTATTTTGAGCGCTTCATGAGGGAATTGCCGGATATCGGGGCGCTGGCCCGGGCGGAGGAGGAGACTCTTCTGAAACTCTGGGAGGGACTTGGGTATTACAACCGGGTCCGGAATCTTCAGAGGGCGGCGGTCCAGATCCAGGAACGGTACGGGGGAGAGATGCCGAAGGACTACGACGCCCTCTTAGGGCTCACGGGGATCGGAAGTTACACGGCGGGGGCCATCGCCTCCATCGCCTTTGGAATACCGAAGCCTGCGGTGGACGGGAATGTGTTGCGGACCCTCTCCCGGATCCGGGGAGATGAGCGGTCCGTCTCCGATCCGAAAGTAAAGCAGGCGGTGGAAAAGGAACTGGAAGCGGCGGTCCCGGCGGACAGGCCCGGGGATTTTAACCAGGCGATGATGGAGATCGGAGCCTGCGTCTGCATTTCCAACGGCGCGCCTCACTGCGGGGAGTGTCCTTTAAGGGCGATCTGCAGGGCCCATGCCCTGGGCCGGGAGCAGGAATACCCCCGAAAGGGTGCAAAGAAGGGACGCTCTGCGGAAGAAAAGACCATCCTGCTGATCCGGGACGAAAATAAAGTCGCCCTGCGGAAGCGGCCTTCCAAAGGGTTATTGGCGGGTATGTACGAGTTTCCTTCGCTGGAAGGCTACCGCACGGCGGAGGAAGTGGTGCGGTATCTGGCGGAGAACGGCGTTCACGCCCTGCAGGTCAGACCCCTTAAAGAGGCAAAGCATATCTTTACCCATAAGGAGTGGCACATGAAGGGGTATATGGTAAGGGTGGACGAGCTGGAGGCCGGGGAGCCCGGGGAGGAGATCCGGGACTGGATCTATATCGAGCCGGAGGAGACCCGGGAGAAATATCCCATCCCCTCGGCCTTCGAGGCCTATGCGGAGTACCTGAAGATGATCCGGGGGAAAGAAAGGTGGAATGACGAGTAAACGGTTGCGGAACCGCCCGGTGTTGTGTTATACTGAAAAGCGTGAGTTTCTTTTGCGTGCCAAAGGTTAAATTCAGGAGCGTTATGTCAAGGCATAATTTTATAGAAGGAGGAAGATCAAATGTATTCTTTGGAGGAAGTAAAGAAGGTGGATCCGGAGATCGCCCAGGCGATCGTGGATGAACAGGCGCGTCAGAACAGCCACATTGAACTGATCGCGTCGGAGAACTGGGTCTCCAAGGCTGTCATGGCGGCGATGGGAAGCCCCCTGACCAACAAATACGCGGAGGGCTATCCGGGAAAGCGGTACTACGGCGGCTGCGACTGCGTGGACGTGGTGGAGAATCTGGCCATCGAGAGGGCGAAGAAGCTCTTTGGCTGCGATTACGCGAACGTTCAGCCCCACTCCGGTGCTCAGGCTAATATGGCGGTACAGTTTGCGGTCTGCAAGCCCGGGGACACCATCATGGGCATGAACCTGGACCACGGCGGACATCTGACCCACGGCTCGCCCGTCAACATGTCCGGCAAGTACTTCCACATCGTCCCCTACGGCGTAAATGACGAGGGCTTTATCGATTACGATAAGCTTCGGGAGATCGCTCTGGAGGCGAAGCCGAAGATGATCATTGCCGGGGCCTCCGCTTATGCAAGGACCATCGATTTCAAGAAGTTCCGGGAGGTGGCGGATGAAGTCGGGGCCGTTCTGATGGTGGATATGGCCCACATCGCCGGCCTGGTTGCCGCAGGGCTCCATCCCTCGCCCATCCCTTATGCGGACGTGGTGACCACTACGACCCACAAGACCCTGAGGGGCCCCAGGGGCGGCATGATCCTCTGCAACCAGGAGGCGGCCGAGAAGTTCAACTTTAACAAGGCGGTCTTCCCCGGCATCCAGGGCGGCCCGCTGATGCATGTGATCGCTGCGAAGGCGGTCTGCTTCCAGGAGGCTCTCTCGGAGGAGTTTAAGACGTACCAGAAGAACATCGTGGACAACGCCCAGGCGCTCTGCAAGGGGCTGCTCAGCAGGGGAGTGAAGATTGTGTCCGGCGGTACGGACAATCATTTGATGCTGGTGGATCTGACGAATTTCGGACTCACCGGCAAGGCTGTTGAGAAGCTTCTGGACCAGGCCCACATCACCTGCAACAAGAACACCATCCCCAACGATCCCCAGTCGCCTTTCGTGACCAGCGGCATCCGTCTCGGCACTCCCGCTGTCACCAGCAGGGGCATGAATACCGAGGATATGGATAAGATCGCCGAGGCCATCGCCATGGTGATCAAGGGCGGCGAGGAGAAGATCCCCGAGGCGAGAGCCATCGTTCAGACCCTCACGGATAAGTATCCGCTGATCTAAGCTGTGTTTTTAAGGAGACCTCTTCGGGAAAAAGTCTTTAAAGTGAAAAGAGAAAAGCACATTTGACAATGGCGCCGCTCTGCAAAACATGGATTGACCGCGGAAAACGGTTTTGGAATCGTGAATCCTGGGTAAATCCGGCAGGGCGGCGCTTTTTTTGTCGATTTTCACGACGCGAAAGGAGAGGATGTCTATAAATTTCGTCAGAACATACAAGGAAACTAGAGAAAAATAGGGAATTTTGTGTAAAAAGTAAAAAAGATGCTTATGGAGGTAAAAGAATTCCATTTACATAAAAAAATGAGAGGAATATACTTTAATAGGATAACAGATTTTTATGGGATGCCGCGGTTATTATAACTGATTGTTTTTAGTAAAGAAGGCATATGACAAGATGAAAAAGAAGAAAAGAATTATCCTGTGCTGTGTGCTGACGTGTCTTGTGTTTGCTTTTGGAGGATGCGCAGGCACCGTGAAGGAAAGTTCTGAGGAAAGCTGGACGGACGGGCAGGAAGCCGGGACTGAGGGGGACCGGGCGGAAAGCTGGGCATACATACATGAACCGGGGACGGAAATCCTGCGACTGGAGAACGACGGCAAGGCGGTCTACAAAGGAGAAAATTACGATTATATTAAGGATGAAGGATTCATCACCCTGACGGACGGGCAGGGACGGGACCTGAAGATGCGCTACGTCGAGGAAGAGGGTTCCATGCTTCTCTACGAGAGAACGGCCTACCAGTATCGGGAGGTTGACGGGGTGAAACGGGACGGCCTGATCGGACTCTGGGAGGACGAGGAAGAACACTGGACCTACGAATTCACCGCGAAGGGGACTTTTCTGGAAGACAAGATTTTCCCGGGGTATTATTTTGTGGATGAGGAAGCGGGGACGATCAAGCTGGTCTATAACGATCATTTTGAGGATACCTATGTTTATTATCAGATCGACGGCGATGAACTCATCATCGAGTATCCCTGGCCCATGGTGAGGACCACGGATGCGGCCGCGGACGCCCGGGACTAAAGAGGGCGGCGGAACATGGATTTTGATCGCTCGGCGCCAAAGCGCCTGACGATAGAGTAACTATATTGTGGAGGAAACTCCATGATAGGTTTAAGCAAAAAGGAGGAGAATATCATGAAACTGAAAAAATTTGCAGCGCTTCTTCTGGCTGGCGCCATGACGCTTTCTATGGCAGCCTGCGGCACTGGCGGAAGCGGCGACGGGTCTGGCGCTTCTGGCGCTGGAACAGGTGGCTCGTCCAACAACACGTCCAGCGAAGCGTCCGGCGGCGCATCCGGCGGTTCGTCCAATGC
This sequence comes from uncultured Acetatifactor sp., assembly GCA_947595925.1. Taxonomy (GTDB): domain Bacteria; phylum Bacillota; class Clostridia; order Lachnospirales; family Lachnospiraceae; genus Acetatifactor. The sequence continues at coordinate 53,073 of CANQEV010000001.1, forward strand.
GGTTTCCATGGAGAACGCAGAGTGCACCCTGGAAATGTGGTGTATCGCAACGGAGAGTGACTCCAATCGTCATTCCTACGAAGCGGCTATTGACGAGATGAAGACGGAGTATCCCAACATCACTCTTGACTGGGAAGCTTTTGAGAACCAGTCCTACAAGACTAAGATCAAGGCAGCAGTTGCAGCTGATGAGATGCCCGACATCTTCTTCACCTGGTCCTGCGCGTTCCTTGGCGATTTCGTAGCATCCAACAAGGTATACTGCCTGGATGACGCTTACCAGGAGTACAAGAGCGAGCTGCCCGAGGTTATGATGGGTAACTCCACCTATGATGGCAAGCACTACGGCGTGCCTCTGACCATGAACATCGTTGGTCTGTTCGCAAACATGGATCTGCTGAAGGAAGCAGGTTACGATGAGATCCCCGGCACCTATGATGAGTTCATCAAGTGCTGTGACGCTCTGAAGGAGAAAGACATCATTCCTTTCGGCTGCGCAGGAAGCGAGACCTGGTGCGTAACCGAGTATCTTGAGAGCGTAATCGAGAAGTCCATCGGCGCTGACGCCATGAACGATATCTTCCTTGGAAGAGCAACCTGGAACAATCCTGAGGTTGCTGCTGCGGTAGATACCTTCCAGTCCATGGTAAACAACGGCTATTTTGATCCCAACGGCATTTCCCTTTCCAACGATGAGGTGAAGGCTAACTTCATGGCTGGCAAGTACGCGTTCTACATGAACGGCACCTGGAACTGCGCAGACTTCGCTAACGATGCGAACTTCTTCCCTAAGGTAAAGGTTGCAGAGTTCCCCGTTATCAATTCCGACAAGGCTGAGCTTGGCCAGCTGATCGGCGGACCTTCTGATACGCTTGCAGTTGCAGCTTCCTCTGAGAATGCAGCGATCGCAGCTAAGTATACCTTTGAGCTTGGCAAGAGAATCTGCCACTACGGATATCTTGACGGCTGCGGACTTCCCGCTTGGACGCCTTACGGTGATACCAGCTCCGTGAACGCACTGACCCAGGACGTTGCAAATATCTGTAATGCAGCTAAGGCATATGTGCTGTTCGGCGATACTGCTATGAATGCTGATGAGGCTAACACCTACCTTGACTATGTTGCCCAGGTATATGGCTGCAAGGTTGACGGTCAGGGCTTTATCGATGGTCTTACCAAGGACATCAGATAATTGACGCGGCATTGTTGACCGTTACTTAGGTCTGTTCTTTGCGGTCTTTCCCTAACTTCCTCGCGGGAGCCGGAGAGACCGCAATTATTTTTTGGAAGGTAACTAAAAACATGAAAAATAAAACATATAAGTATGTAACGGTATTTCTGTTTTTACTGCCGGCGCTGATCCTGTTCATAGGCGTGCTCATCGCTCCGATCGTCATGTCCTTAGTGTACAGCCTTTTTGACCTTCGAAGCGTTAGCACAGAGGGAATGGAATTTATAGGTCTCGGCAACTACAAAGAGTTATTTACAAGCGGTTCCATCAGCTTTTGGAAAGCTCTTGGCAATTCCATGCTTTTGGCAGTCCTCTCCGTATTTATTCAGTTGCCTCTGGCCCTGGGCCTGGCGCTGATGCTGGGAAAAGGAATCAAGGGGGAGAGAGCGTTCTTGTCCATTTACTTTCTGCCCGTGCTAATCTCTACCGTGGTAATCGGCCAGCTCTGGAGAAAGATTTACAACCCGGATTACGGTATCCTCAATGCCGTTGTGGGGAGCGGGCTTATGCCGCAGGGTGGATGGCTGGGAAATGAATCCTCGGCCCTGTGGTGCGTCTTCATACCGACCTTGTGGCAGTATGTGGGCTATCACATGCTCCTGATGTATGCAGGCGTTAGAAGCGTTTCGCCGGAGCTTCGCGAGGCGGCAAAGCTGGACGGCGCGACCGACGGACAGGTGGACTGGTACATTGTCATCCCCAGCATTAAACCTATTCTGCGCGTGAGCGTGATCTTCGCCATAACCGGTTCCCTGAAGTCCTTCGACCTGATCTACGTTCTGACCAACGGCGGACCTTATCATGCGACGGAGGTACCCAGCACGTTGATGATCAGTATGCTGTTCGAACGTAACAGATATGGCATGGGAAGTACGATAGCGGTGCTGATGATTGCCCTGTGTTTTGCATTCGCTATTATTATAAATGCAGTGTTTAAGGAGAGGGATATCTATGGCAAGAAATAATGATGGTCGTCTTCTCGATCAGTATCAGGTACGGAAGACGAATAAATTTCTTAGGGGAATGATTTACGTGGGCCTGGTGATCTGGGCGTTGATTGACCTGTTTCCCATTTACTGGATGTTTACCTTTTCCCTGAAAAGCAACGAGGAAGTATATGGCTTAAACGTCATGGGACTGCCCAAGGAGTGGCTCTGGTCTAACTACTCCACGGCCATGACCACTGGAAACATGCCCCAGTATTTCGTAAACAGTCTCATCGTTACGGTGGCGACTATCGTGATTTCACTGATCGCGGCGCTGATGGCTACCTATGCCATAACGCGCATCGTGTGGAAGGGCAGCTCGCTGATGAACAGCTTTTTCATGCTGGGAATCACCATCCCGATCCATGCGTCCATCGTACCGATTTTCATTACTTTGAGCAAACTGCACATGACCAATTCTTACTGGTCCCTGATCATACCCTATTCCGCGTTCTCATTGGCTATGGCAATTTTGATCTGTACGGGATTCATGAACGAAATCCCGAGGGATCTGGATGAAGCCGCCTACATTGACGGATGCGGCTTGTGGCAGACGTTTGGCATGATCATCGTTCCGTTGATGAAGCCTGCCCTCGCCACCATCAGCATTTACACCTTCCTGCAGTGCTGGAATGAGCTGATGTTTGCCAACGTGTTTATCAGCAAGGATGCCCTGAAGACCCTGCCTGTTGGCATTCAGGCCCTCTCCGGGCGGCACACCACGGATTGGGGTCCCATTGGCGCGGCGCTTGTCATTGCAACGTTCCCCGTGCTGATCGCCTACGTGTTCATGAGCAAGTCCATTCAGGAGAGCTTTATCGCAGGCGCTGTGAAGGGTTAAGACACTTATGTATAAACTGTTATAAGAAAAAAGCGGACCGCAAGGTCTGCTTTTTTTCATGAATTTTTCGGAACTTTATTGCTGTGTTGCGAAATAGTGGAATATTTGATATAATGAGACTGTTGGGATATGTGCCGTGATGACGGGAACAGGCTGCCATAGGGCGGCGGGGGTGGATGGAATGACGCGGGAAACCCAGTCGAAGGGCGGGGGTATGGCCCTTATGCGGAAACGAAATACAAAAGGCGGAAAGCGATGGTGGCTCCTGTCGGACAGTTTGCGGCTGATCGTATTCGCTTTTATTATTGTAATCCTTTTTTCTTTCCTTGCCTCCATCTATTTCCTTGGCAGGAAGGACAGGATGGATCAAGCCGCCCGGGAGGCCGAGAATCTGCTCAACAGTCTTTCCAACAACATCATGTCGGAAATAGAGAGATACAAATCGCTTTCCCGCCTGGTCATGGTGGACGACCGGTTGGTAGCGTTCCTGAGGGCGGAGCCCGAGGAGGTAAATGAGGGCGTGGTCAACAATGCCATCATGGGAATCCGGGAGATCCTGAACGTCACGGTGAACGTGGATTCCGTCTTTGTCTTCCGGGAGGATGGAAAGTATCTCTCGACAAACCGGGGCGAGTACATGTTCGACTACGAGAGAATGGAGACGGAGGAGTGGTCGGAGGATATCCTGGACGGCCTGGGACGCGCAGTTATTTCCGTCAATGGGAATAACGCCGTCTTTAAGACCAAGGGAATGTCCGTGGTTACCATTGGGCGTGCGGTTTACGATCTCCTGACCCAGCAGCGTACGGGCATTATGCTGATGAACATTTCCGACGCCATGCTGGAGCAGACTATCCGCGCCACTAAGAATGAAAATGTCTGCATTGTGGACGAGGACGGCAAGTTGCTTGCGGGCAATGCGGATCTTCCGAAGTATTATAGCGCGGAGTTTGCCACGGAGGAAACGTTTCGCAAAACGGAGAAGATCCCAGGTGGAAGGCGGCTGGTCTCCGGCTGTCGGATTCCGAATACGCCGCTGGTCGTTTTGTGTTATTCGGACATAGATGCAAAGATCGCTCCCTTTGAGATGGGGTATGTGCTGTTTCTGTTTCTGCTGGTCTTTGTGACGGCCGCATTTGTGGTGGGCGCCTTTGTCACTAAAAACATTACGGATCCTGTTTTCGCGCTGACCTCTGCCATGGAGAAAAACCGGGAGGAGGGCAGGCTGGAGAGGCTCAACATGACCACGCCCAGAAATGAGATCGGCATGTTGAAGGACGTATACAACAATATGATCGATCGCGTGAACGAGCAGACCAGGCGTCTGCTGGAGAAGGAAAAGAACTTGCAGAGGGCGGAAATGCGTGTGCTCAACGAGCAGATCAAACCTCATTTCCTCTATAATTCCCTGGAGACCATAGGGTATCTTGCACTGGAAGAAGGGGCGGAAAGCGTATATTCCGCGCTGGAGACGCTGGGAAGCTTCTACAGAAACTTCCTGAGCAAGGGCGACCGGGAGATCCCGCTGGAAAGAGAGGTCAACATCGTGCAGGACTATCTGGCCCTTCAGAAGCTCCGGTACGGTGAAATCATCGAGGATGAGTATGATTTGGCGGAGGATGCGAAAAAGTGCATTATACCGAAGCTCACCCTGCAGCCTTTGGTGGAGAACAGCATCTACCATGGCATCCGTCTGAAGGGAGAGCCGGGAATCATCCGCATTGCTGCCTGGCTGGAAGATGGCATGCTGCACGTCCTGGTGCGGGATACCGGCATCGGCATGTCAAAGGAGCAGATTGACAGGATTTTGTCTGCATCCAAGGAGGGGGAGGAAAATGCCGCTGAACAGGCCGACAGCTTCGGACTTTGGGGGACCATCGAGAGGATCCGATATTTCTGCGACCGGGACGATGTGGTAAGGATTCGCAGCGAAGAAGGCGAGTACACGGAGGTAGAGTTTATCTTCCCGCCCAATAGGGGAGGGCAGGAATCAGACGAGGTTCAGGAAGCCGGATCGGAGAGGGAAGCCGGACTAAAGAGAGAAACTGGATCAAAGAGAGAAGCCGGACCGGAGAGGAAAATCGGATCGGCTAGGGAAAATGAACCGGAAAAGAAAACTGGGTCAGAGAGGAAAACGGGGGGGTGACATGAGAAAATACAGAGTGATGCTCATAGATGACGAACAATCAGCGCGGCGTCTCATGCGCGCCTCCGTCGATTGGGAAAGCCTGAATATGGAAGTGGTCGGGGAGGCGGCCAGCGGCATAGAGGCGATCAACGTGATCGACGATATGAGACCGGACATTGCCTTTGTGGACATTTCCATGCCTTTTATGAACGGCATTGAATTTACGGAGGTGGCAACGGCCAGATATCCGGACCTTATCATCATTATCATGACCGCCATCGATCAGTTTGAATATGCCAGAAAATGCGTGAGCCTGCCTGTGTTTGAGTACATGCTGAAACCCATGGTGCGCTCCGAGATCATGGAGGTTTTGATAAAAGCCAGGCAGAAGCTGGACGAGACGGTGAACCTTGCGGAGGAGGCGGCCGCAGAGGCGGCGCCGGATCAGGAGATGAGGGAGGACACCGTTTCCCAGATCAAAAAGTATATCGACGACAACTATACGGACGCCAAGATCAATCTGACTTCCGTGGCGGAGCAGTTCGGCTTCAGCGCCAGCTATCTGAGCAGAAAATTCAAACAGGAGACGGGGAAAAATTTTGTGGAGTACCTTACGGAATGCAGAATGGAGAAGGCCATCCTGCTGGCGGAGAACAAATGGAAGATGTTCCAGACCTCTGCGGAGGTAGGGATCCCCGACCCCAACTATTTCGGGAGGTGTTTTAAGAAATATACCGGCATGAGCTATTCCGACTATGTGGCGGCCCGGGGCAGGAAAGAATAAGTCCGAAGCGCGTAAGCCTTCGTCAAAATCACGAAGACCCTTGAACAAGGTCTTCTTTTTTTGTGGGTTTTCCCATCTTGCTTTTCTAAAAGGGGTGTGTTAGAATATCTTTCGTTGACACACATTTGTCTTTCTCACGAACACATTCAAGGAGGATCCGGAAGTGCAGGGAAAGGACAGCGGGTATTATGTGGTCCGCAAGAAGGCGGTTCCCGAGGTGCTTCTGAAAGTGGTGGAGGCAAAAAGGCTTGTGGAATCGGAGAAGGCGCCGACGATCCAGGAGGCGGTGGACGCCGTGGGGATCAGCAGGAGTTCCTTCTACAAGTATAAGGACGATATTTTTGAGTTTCACGAGAACGCCAAGGGCACGACGGTGACGCTCACCTTTCAGATGGACGACAAGCCGGGGATCCTGGCGGACGTGCTGAAATATGTGGCGCAGTGCGGGGCAAACATTCTGACGATCCATCAGAGCATCCCCATCGGGGGGATGGCCTCGCTGACGCTGAGCATCCAGATCCTGGAGACTACGGAGGACATCTCCGGCATGCTGGAACAGCTGGAGCGGGCTCCCGGCGTGCATCATGTGAAGATCCTGTCGAAGGAGTGAAGTCTGGGGCCGAGAAGAAGGTTGTCCTTAATTGACATAGAGAAAACGGAGAGGAAAAAAGAGTATGATAAAGGTTGCAGTTTTGGGCTATGGCACCGTGGGGAGCGGTGTGGTGGAAGTGATCGAGAAGAATCAGGCGATGGTGAACAAAAAGGCCGGAGAGGAACTGGAAATCGCCTATATCCTGGATCTTCGCGAGTTCCCCGGGGACCCTTATGAGGATAAGGTGGTACACGATGTGAACGTCATCCTGGAGGATCCGGACGTGAAGATCGTCTGCGAGACCATGGGGGGAGTCGGCGCCGCTTATCAGTTTACAAAGGCGGCCCTGGAGAGGGGAAAGAGCGTCTGCACCTCCAATAAGGAGCTGGTTGCAAAGTACGGGCCGGAGCTCTTGCAGACCGCCAGGGAGCACGCCTGCAACTATCTCTTTGAGGCCAGCGTAGGCGGCGGCATCCCCATCATCCGCCCTTTGAATTACTCGTTGACTTCGGAGAAGATCGAGGCCATTACCGGTATCCTGAACGGGACGACGAACTATATCCTGACAAAGATGGAGCGGGAGGGCGCGGACTTTGACGAAGTGTTGAAAAAAGCCCAGGAAAAGGGATATGCGGAGAGGAATCCCGAGGCGGACGTGGAGGGTCACGACGCCTGTCGCAAGATCGCCATCCTTTCCTCCCTGATGATGGGCAAAAACGTGGACAGTGAAAAGATCAAGACGGAGGGGATCACGAAGATCACGCCTGCGGATTTTGAATACGCGAAGGCGTCGGGCAGGACCATCAAGCTGCTTGCCAGGGCGAAGGCCCTGGATGAGAACACCCTGCAGGCCATGGTGGCCCCCGCCATGATCAGCAGAGAAAATCCCCTCGCCATGGTGAACGACGTGTTCAACGCGGTTCTGGTGACCGGCAATATGCTGGGAGATTCCATGTATTACGGGAGAGGCGCGGGGAAACTTCCCACTGCCAGCGCCGTGGTTTCCGACGTGATCGACTGCGCAAGACACCAAGGGAAAGTGATCATGTGTTTTTGGGATAAGGAGGAGGCCGTCCTGGCGGACTCTTCCAAGAGTGCCTCCGCGTTTTATCTGCGTGCGAAAGCCGGAAGCCAGGAGGCGGTAAAGGCGGTCATTCCCGGCGGCAGGATCCTGGAGCTCCCCGGAAGGGACGAGGATTTCGCTTACTTTACGCCTGTCCTGGAAGAGGGGGCGTTTGAAAAGATCTGCGAGGGGCTTGGAGACCTGATTCTTGGCAGAATCCGGCTGGACGCATAGACTATTAGTGTAAAATACGAATAGATTGAGGAGAAAATGATATGTCTAAGGTGGTAAAATTCGGTGGCAGTTCCCTTGCGAGCGCGGAACAGTTCCAAAAGGTGGGAAAGATCATTCAGGCGGATCCGGAGAGAAGATACGTGGTTCCGTCCGCGCCGGGCAAGCGGTCTAAGAATGATACCAAGGTGACGGATATGCTGTATGCCTGCTATGACCTGGCGGAAAAGGATCAGGATTTTGGCGCTGTTCTCGACCAGATCAAGGCGCGTTATCAGGAGATCATAGACGGGCTGGGCCTGAAGCTCTCCCTGGATAAGGAATTCAAGACGATCCAGCAGCGGTTTTCGGAAAAGGCCGGAAGGGATTACGCCGCGTCCCGGGGAGAATATCTGAACGGCATCGTCATGGCGGACTATCTGGGCTTTGACTTTATTGACGCGGCCACGGTCATCTTTTTCGACGAGGAGGGCAATTTTGACGGGGATACCACGGACAGGATCCTTTCCGAGAAACTTGCCGAGTGCCAGCGGGCGGTGATTCCCGGGTTTTACGGCGCGCTTCCGGACGGCAGGATCAAGACCTTTTCCCGGGGCGGGTCGGATGTCACGGGTTCCATTGTCGCGAAGGCGGCGAAAGTGGACGTATATGAGAACTGGACGGACGTGTCCGGCTTTATGATCGCGGATCCCCGGATCATTGCAAATCCTGCGGGAATTGAGGTTATCACTTACAGGGAGCTCCGGGAGCTGTCCTATATGGGGGCCGGCGTACTCCATGAAGACGCCATCTTCCCGGTCCGGCAGCAGGGCATCCCGATCAACATCCGCAACACCAACGCGCCGGAGGATAACGGCACCTGGATCGTGGGAAGCACCTGCCAGAAGTCCAAGTACGTGATCACCGGCATCGCCGGAAAGAAAGGCTTCTGCGCCATCAATATTGAAAAGGATAAAATGAACTCTGAGATCGGGTTTGGCAGGAGGGTGCTCCAGGCTTTTGAGGAGAATGGAATTTCCTTCGAGCACGTGCCTTCCGGCATCGATACCATGACGGTGTTCGTCCATCAGGACGAGTTTATGCACAAGGAGCAGAAGGTGGTGTCCGCTATCAACCGTCTGACAAAGCCGGACACCATCGATATCGAGTCGGATCTGGCCCTGATCGCGGTGGTGGGACGGGGCATGAAGTCCACCCGGGGAACCGCCGGACGAATCTTTTCCGCGCTGGCCCACGCCAACGTGAACGTGAAGATGATCGACCAGGGATCTTCGGAGCTTAACATTATCATCGGCGTGGAAAACGCAGATTTTGAGACGGCTATCAAGGCAATCTACGATATTTTTGTTCTCACGGCTTTATAATGGCAGAACAGCGAGAGATAAGGGGGTACGGATATGCTGTTTAACTCATATGTGTTTATATTCGTGTTTCTGCCCGCTGCCCTGATAGGATATTTTTTGCTGAACCATTTCAAATGTTACCGTGGAGGCAAGTTTTTTCTTGTCGCGATGTCCTTGTGGTTCTATGCTTATTTTCATGTTTCTTACCTCTGGATCCTGTTGTGCAGCATCTGCGTCAATTATATTTGTCATCTGTTGATGCTGCAAAGACGCCATGTAAGACTGACTGCCACTCTAGGGATCTGCCTGAATATCGGGATCTTGTTTTACTTTAAATATTTCAATTTTGTAATGGAAAACCTGGATCGTATCTTTCGAGCCGGGTTTACTTTTGCGGAAGTGCTGCTTCCCTTGGGAATCAGTTTTTTTACCTTCCAGCAGATCGCATTTCTGGTGGATACGGCTAAGGGAACGGTTGAGAGGCAGAGCTTTTTGGATTATGCTTTGTTTGTGACTTTTTTCCCGCAGCTGATCGCCGGACCGATAGTCAGTCACGAGGAAATGCTGCCCCAGTTTAAGGATCCTGCGAGGAAACGGCTCTCAGCGGAAAACGTTTATTGGGGACTGCGTATTTTTATACTTGGACTGGCGAAAAAAGTATTGCTGGCGGATATCTTTGGACAGGCGGTCAACTGGGGATTTCAAAATTATACCGTCCTGGACGGGCTCAATACGTTTCTGACGGCGCTGTTTTACACGTTGCAGCTTTATTTTGACTTCAGCGGTTATTGCGACATGGCCAGAGGGATCGGATATCTGTTCCAGATCCAGCTTCCCGTCAATTTCCTGTCTCCTTATAAATCTGCAAATATTCTGGAATTCTGGGAGAGGTGGCATATTACCCTGACGCGTTTTTTCACCAGGTATGTATATATTCCCCTGGGTGGGAGCAGAAAGGGGAGTCTGCGAACCTATCTCAACGTCTTCCTTGTGTTCTGTATCAGCGGAATCTGGCACGGAGCGGGCTGGACCTTCCTGGTGTGGGGGATGCTCCACGGCGGCCTGTCCGTGCTGACCCGTATGTGGCACCGTGGAAAACAGAAATTGCTTTCGGCAGGCTCTCTCCAAATATTTTTTGAAAAAAGAGTGGTAAAGAAACTTTTGAGAGGGATCAGCGTTATCCTTACTTTCCTCTTTTTTATCGCAAGCCTGGTTGTATTTCGGGCGGACTCACTGACGCAGGCCGGATATATGTTGAAAAACATGTTCTCCCTGAGCGGCAGATCTGTCTATTTGGAATTTACTGGCTTTTTCCAGGTGCCTGAACTATGGTATGCCGTGAAACTGCTGAACCTGGATCTGTTTCCTGGTGGAGCGTATTATTGCATGGCGGTGTTTTTGATCGTGTCACTGGTTCTGATCTTTTGCTGCAGAAACCTCTATGAGAGTGAAAAAAAGAGCCGTCCCGGAATTTTTGGAACCTGCTGTTTGTCGGTGCTGGCGGTATGGTGCGTGGTATCCTTGTCGGGAGTCAGCACGTTTCTGTATTTTAATTTCTGACGGGTAATTTCGGGCGTGAGGAGTGTGATCGCGTAATGAATAAAAGATATGGAAGGCATATCGCTATTCTGTTGTTCCTGGTTCTTGGGATGCTGGTCGGAGCGGCATCTCTCGTTGCCGTGGTGGATCCGTTTTTCCTTTATCATAAACCGCTGCAAGGCTTATATTATACCATTGACAATCAGCTCAGCCAGAATCCCGGGATTGCCAGGAACTTCGATTACGACAGCGTCATCCTGGGATCATCTATGACCGTGAACTTTGATACGGCCCTTTTTGCGGAGAAAATGGGCCTGAATACAGTGAAACTTTCTTATAATGCAGCATTTCCAAAGGATAACGACAATATCCTGAAATTGGTGAAGCAGGAAGGCGGCGAGATCAAAGAGATCTTTCTGGGGATCGATATCTACAACTACGGAATGTCCCCGGGTCTTACGGCGTATCCAATACCGGAATATTTGTACGACGATTCCTTGATCAATGATGTGAAGTATCTGCTGAATAAGGACGTTATCTTACAATATATTTTGATGCCGCAGTTCAAGAGGGAAAGCACTCCCTTAAATGAAATTTATTGGTTTTGGGAGAATGTACCCTGTGGGAAAGAAATCGTACTGGCATCTTATCAGCGACCTGAAAAAATAGAAGAAATGCTGCCGAGGGATTTTTACAGGGAAAATATAGAGGAGAATATGCGCTCCTACATCCTCCCCTATGTGGAATCTATGCCTGAGACGCAATTTACGGTTTTTTTCCCGCCCTATAGCATCCTGTATTGGTACGACATGTACGGGGACGGCACCCTTTCTGCGGAATTGGCCGGGGAGAAGCAGATCATAGAACAGCTTCTGTCTTATCCAAACGTGAGAATTTTCTATTTTCAAAATGATTTGGAATTTATCACGGATCTGAATAATTACAGCGATTATACCCACTACCGCCATGAGATGAACGATCAAATGACAGAATGGTTTTCAAAAGAGGACTGCCCGTATCGACTGACAGAGGAAAACTATGAACAGGTCCTGGATGAAATGGAGGAATGGCTGCTTCAGTGTGATTTTGATCTGTTTTTGGATTAAAACGCATTGATCTATTCTGATAGTTCCAAAAATATGTAAAATTAAGTCGGGAAAATGGGAAAAATTAGAAAATTTATCTTTTTGTGAAAAAATGTGTTGACAAATCGTGAAACATGCGATACAATAAACTCAACAAAAGAAAAAACAAGAGATACAAAAGCAAAGATAGTAAGATACGGAAGATCTGAAGAGTACGAAAGATTTATTACATAACAGCGGATGAACAACAGTAGAGATACAAGGGAGAAAGGTAGGTAAAGTACGAAAGACAAAATTACTACCGGGAGGTAAGGTCCAATGGAGAGTATAGTTTGAAGGGAGCGTGTTGACGGTAAATGTCGATACGCTCCCTTTCATTTTGGGCTGATTTTGGACAAACGCTCATTTGGGCGGGCGCTGGCCCGGATATATGCTCCGGTTTGAAACAAGTTTCCGGCCGGCAGACGAGAGGGCGGCAGAAAAAAGGTTTTAAAAGGATAAATTTTATGTATCCAAGAGAAGGAAAGTATGATATGATTTGTTAGGAATATGTTATTATGTGCACTTCGGGATCGAAGGGGCTTAACATAATGACGGTGATGACGGAAGAGAATGTAAGCGGGGAATGCCCCTGTATATAGATGAGGACGAGAGATGGCGGACGAAAAGGCAAAGCAGGAAGAACTGGAGGCAAAGAGAGAGGCCAGGAGAAGAAGACGGATCCACAGCCAGGTTCTGGCGTATCTGGCAGTGATCGTAGTTATCATTTTGGTGGCTGGAGGGGTTGTCTTTGGAGTGAATTACCTTTCAAAGATGGCTGCAGAGAGAGAAGACAACTATCAGCAACAACAGCAGAGCGCCGTAAATGACCTGCTGCAGACGGAGGAAACCCTGGAGACTCCTGTGGAAACATCGGAAGAAGAGCCGGTGGTGGAGCTGACCTATGAGCAGAAACTGGATCAGATTGTCAATGCGGCTATTGAGGTGATGCCGCTGGAGGACAAAGTTGCGGGGCTGTTTCTCGTGACCCCGGAGTCCATTACCGGAGTGACTACCGTGACCCAGGCGGGAGATGCCACCAGGGAAATCCTCACAAAATATGCTGTGGGCGGTTTGATCTATTCCTCGCCTAACATGCTGAATGCCGACGGGTTTCGCCAGATGCTGGATTCCACGGAACTCTACAGTAAGTACCCCGTGTTCCTCGCCGTTGAGGAGGAGTGTGGAAAGAGCATGCAGGCGGCAGGTGGAATGTTGGGCGTGGAGACCGAGGATGCAAAAGCGATTGCTGAGTCAGGGGATCCGTCCAGAGCGTATCAGGCGGGTGTGACGATCGGAACCTATCTGAAGGACCTTGGGGTGAATCTGGATCTGGCGCCGGCAGCGGATCTGGCTGTGGTTGAGGGCAGCGTCATGGAGAATCGCAGCTTTGGAGACAATGTGGAGACGGTTTCGGAGTTTGCCGGCAACATGTTGAAGGGACTGGAGGAGCAAGGAATTACAAGCTGTGTCAAACATTTCCCTGGACTTGGCAGCGTGACGACAGACCCTTCAGCTGGCATTGCTGTGACCGAGAGACAGGAAGAAGAGTTCCGGGCAAACGAATTTCAGGTGTTCCAAAGCCTGATTGACGAAGGGGTTTCCATGATCATGGTCAGCAATCTTTCCGCGCCAAGTCTCACCGGGGATAATACCCCCTGCGCTTTGTCGGAGAAGGTTGTCACAGATATCCTGCGCAAAGAGTTGAATTACAAGGGGCTGATCATTACGGACGCTTTGAATGAGAAGGCGGTTTCGGATTATTACACTGCGGATGTGGCGGCGATTACCGCGCTGAAAGCGGGATGCGATATGATATTGATGCCGGAGGATTTTGAACTGGCATATCAGGGAGTGCTGGACGCTGTGAAACAGGGCACGATCTCCGAGGAGAGAATTAACGACGCCCTGCGGAGAGTGTACCGGATCAAATTTGCAGACCGCGTAGAATAAGGGTAAAAGACAATCGAACCTCCAAACCCCGGCGGAAAACAAAAACCAAGAGGAATCAGGGCGCGAGACGGCGCACGGTGTCCGGGGGACACCGGCCCTGCGCGGACCGGAGCGAAGCGGAGACAATCGAACCTTCGAGCCCCGGCGGGGCTCGAATAAAACAAAGGAGACATCCTTTGGATGCCTCCTTTGTTTTATCAGAGCGCGAGACGGGAATCGAACCCGCGACCCCCTCCTTGGCAAGGAGGTGCTCCACCGCTGAGCCACTCGCGCATGTCACAACTGACAAATGCTAATATACTATATCTTTTTTGAATTGTCAATATTAAATTATTAAATTTAAAATTTTTTGTAACAGTTCAGCCAACGCCATTCGCCGTTTCCAGGAAAAAATTTGTGCAAGCGCGATTTTTCCTAAAACTCGCGGCTGGCTGAACTGTTGCATATAATCAACAAGGAGGATGGCATATGAGACTGGAATTTATCGGGGCGGACCACGAGGTGACGGGAAGCTGTCACTATCTGGAGGCCGCCGGGAAGCACATGCTGGTGGATTATGGAATGGAGCAGGGTGTAAATGTGTTTGAAAACGCGGAGCTTCCGGTCCAGGAGGCGATGATCGACTATGTCTTTCTGACCCACGCTCATGTGGACCATTCCGGGCTTCTGCCCCTTCTCTACGCAAAGGGTTTCCGGGGGCAGGTCTATACGACGGACGCCACCGCGGATCTGTGCAGCATCATGCTCCGCGATTGTGCGCACATCCAGATGATGGAGGCGGAGTGGAAAAACCGGAAGGCAAAGCGGAGTTCCAGCGTAGCGGCCGTGGAGCCCCTTTACACCATGGAGGATGCGGAAGGGGTGATCAATCGCATTGTGCCCTGCCATTACGATCAGGAGATCCAGGTCTGCGAGGGCGTGAAGATCCGCTTTACCGACGTGGGGCATCTTCTGGGTTCCGCCAGCATTGAAGTCTGGCTCACGGAGGATGGAAGGACAAAGAAGATTGTGTTCTCCGGGGATATCGGCAATAAGAACCAGCCCCTCTTAAGGGATCCCTCCTACACAAAAGAGGCGGATTACGTGGTCATGGAGTCCACTTACGGCGACCGGCTGCACTCCCAGGAGCGCCCGGATTATGTGAGAGAGCTGGCGCAGATCCTTCAGGAGACCTTTGACCGGGGCGGGAACGTGGTGATTCCCTCCTTTGCCGTGGGCCGTACCCAGGAGATGCTGTACTTCCTGCGCAAGATAAAGGTGGATAAATTAGTACAGGGCCACGACGGGTTCCAGGTCTTTGTGGATTCCCCCCTTGCGGTGGAGGCCACGGGAATCTTTCAGGAGAACCGCTGGGAGTGTTTTGACGAAGAAGCCCTGGAACTGGTGAGGGCGAAGATCAATCCCATCTCCTTTGCGGGGCTGAAGCTCTCCATTACCAGCGAGGAGTCCAAGGCCATCAATTTCGACGAGAAGCCGAAGGTCATTCTCTCGGCCTCCGGCATGTGCGACGCAGGCCGGATACGCCACCACTTAAAGCACAATCTCTGGAGGCCCGAGTGCACGATCCTTTTCGTCGGGTACCAGTCTGTCGGCACGCTGGGACGGAGCCTGATAGAGGGCGCCCAGGAGGTAAAGCTCTTTGGGGAACCCATTCAGGTGAAGGCGAAGATCCGCCAGCTCTCCGGGATCAGCGGACACGCGGACAAAAACGGCCTGATCGAGTGGATCAGCGCCTTTGAGGAAAAGCCGAAGAAAGTGTTCATAGTGCACGGCGAGGACCGGGTGTGCATGACCTTTGCGGAATGCCTGAAGATGGAGTACGGTCAGAGGGCCTATGCCCCTTACAGCGGCACTGTGTTTAACCTGCTCAGCAATGAGTTTGAGTATGAGGGCCAGCCCATTCCCGTCAAGAAGAAGGCGAAACCTGCCAGCGGCGTATTTGCAAGGCTCCTGGCTGCAGGACAGCGCCTGATGGCCCTGATCGGCCGCAGCGACGGGCTGGCAAACAAGGATATGGCGAAGTTTGCGGATCAGATCAACTCCCTCTGCGACAAGTGGGAGTAAAGCGTGAAAGAAGGAAAGCAGAAGCATGAATTTTATTGTGGCGGCGGACAACAACTGGGCTATCGGCAGTCATAACAGGCTGCTTGTGAAGATCCCGAACGATATGAAGCGTTTCCGGGAGGAGACGGTGGGAAAAGTGGTGGTGTTGGGGCGGAAGACTCTGGAGACCTTTCCCCAGGGCCAGCCCCTGCAGGACCGGACGAATATCGTCCTCTCCGCGAATCCCCGATGCAGCGTGAAGGGCGCAAAGGTGGTTCACTCCCTGGAGGAGCTTCTGGAGGAGTTAAAGCAGTATAGGGATGAAGACATCTACATCATAGGAGGCGAAAGCCTCTACCGCCAGATGCTTCCCTATTGCAATGTGGCTCATGTCACGAAGATCGACCGGGAGTACGAGGCGGACGCCTATTTTCCGAATCTGGACGAGGACCCGGAGTGGGAGATCACGGCCTGCAGCGAGGAACAGACTTATTTTGACATCGCCTATGAGTTTTTAAAATATGAGAGAAAGTCCTGAAATGGTTTTTTATGCGGTTCTGGATACGGGCGCATAAAAAACATGCCAGGAAAACTGGGTGGAGATACGAAATCATGAGAAACGCCGGCTGAAGTGAAAGCATCAGTCGGCGTTTTTTTGACCTTCGCTTATAGTTCTTTGGGGCGGGGAACGGCGGCAGATCAGACTGTGGATAGTCTTTTTTGGATATTCTGATAATAGATGTCAAAAATCGGTTCAAAATCGGTTCATAATTGACTCGATACGGGTTGACACGATTGAACTGATTCGATATAATGAGTATATCAATGAAAGAGGAAGGAGCGGTGTCTGGATGCTTTTTCGGGAGAGCGAGACTGTTGAACTGAAGGAAATCGTTGTAGACGAGATCAAAAAGGAAATCGTAGCGTTTGCGAACTGTGACGGCGGTAAACTGTATATAGGCGTGCGGGACGACGGTACAGTGGCCGGGGTTGACGACGCCGACGGCGTATCTCTGCGGATCAGCAATATGGTCAGGGATGCGATCCGGCCGGATATAACGATGTTTCTGCATTACAGGACCATCGAGGAAGAGGGGAAGGAAATCGTCGAAGTGGAGATCCAGCGCGGAACGGACCGTCCGTATTATCTTGCAAAACAGGGGATGCGCCCGGAGGGCGTATATGTCCGGCAGGGGTATTCCACCGTCCCTGCCACGGACACGGCGATCCGCCGTATGATCAAGGAGACGGACGGAGACCGCTTTGAGGCCATGCGCTGCTTAAATCAGGATTTGACGTTCGAAGCTGTGGAAAAGGAATTTGCGATTCGAAAGATAGAATTTGGCCCTCAGCAGATGCGGACCCTGAAACTGATCGACCGGGATAACCTTTACACGAATCTGGGGCAGCTTCTTTCCGACCAGTGCGTCCATACGATCAAGGCTGCCGTCTTTCAGGGGACGGATCAGACGGTTTTCAAGGACCGTCGGGAGTTTACCGGATCGCTGATGCGGCAGATGAATGAAGCGTATGACTTTATCGATTTTCACAATCAAACCCGCGCGACTATAGAAAAGCTGCTGCGGATAGACGTCCGGGACTACCCGGAGATCGCAGTCAGGGAGGCGCTTTTGAACCTGTTGGTCCACCGGGATTATTCTTTCAGCTCCAGCGCGCTTGTCAGTATCTATTCGGACCGGATCGAATTTGTGTCCATCGGTGGATTGGTGCCGGGGATCGACCGGGAAGATATTCTGGTAGGGATTTCCGTGTGCAGAAATCAGGAGCTTGCGAATGTATTTTACAGGCTGCACTTAATAGAAGCTTACGGCACCGGGATCAGCAAGATCATGAAGGCCTATGAAGGATCAGTGAAAAAGCCTGTGATCGAAACTACGAAAAACGCCTTTAAGATCATACTGCCGAACAGCAACGCAGAACAGGAGAGGAAACAGGAGCCGTATTTCCTGGCGGAACAGCCGGTAAATTATAAGGCAGGGCCCGGAAAGCCTTTTGGCAGGGAGGAAGAAAAGGTACTGGAGTATGTCCACGCTCACGGGGCTGTCACAAGAAGCGATGTGGTCGGACTGCTGGATGTGAGTATCTCCACCGCCGCCAGGGTGCTCAAAAGATTGGTGCAGAGCGGCCTGTTAGAGCAAAACGGAAGGGCAAGGAACACCTATTATACGATCAGATTTTAAAAATCCCCCTGCGTAAGGGCTTGCTCGTTACGCTGCGTAATGAAGTACTGTGAGGAGTGAAAGGAGGCGAAAGCTATGCCGAAGTACACGACTGGAGAAATTGCGAAGCTCTGCGGCGTATCCGTCCGGACAGTGCAGTATTACGATACCCGCGGTATCCTGATGCCCAGTGAACTGACCGAAGGCGGCAGGCGGCTTTATTCGGAAGACGATCTCAGACGAATGAAGATCATCTGCTTTCTTCGCGACGCCGGTATCTCCATCAACAGCATAGGAGAGCTTTTGGCCGGTGAGAATCCCGGAAGCATCATCTCTGTCCTTTTGGACCAACAGGAACAGACGCTCGTCGGGGAGATCAGGGAGCGGCAGACAAAGCTCGATCTGCTGGGCGGGATCAGGCGGGAACTGAAAAGCGTGGAAAATTTCTCCGTCGAATCCATCGGTGACATAGCATATGCAATGGAGAATAAAAAGGAAATGAGACGCCTGCATGGTATTTTGCTGCTCACGGGAATTCCCATCAATATTTTTCAATGGGTATCGATCATCCTCTGGATTGTTGCGGGGATCTGGCAGCCCTTTGTCCTCTATGTCCTGCTGGCCATTCCCTATGGGGTCTGGGTAACAAGGTACTACTATGCAAGGACCGTCTACATCTGTCCACAGTGTCATGGGGTATTTAAGCCCAATTTCAAAGAGTTCTTTTGGTCAAGGCATACCCCGACCTTAAGGAAGCTTACCTGTACCTGCTGCGGCCAGAAGGGCTTTTGCGTGGAGACATATGGAATGGAGGCCCAAAATGGATAAGATCAGAGAACTGCTTCCCTTTATCATACCGCTGGCAATCGCTGAATTTGCCCTTCTGGGCTATACGCTGCACCACATTCTGACTCACAAGAATTATAAGAGGGGGAATCGCACTTTATGGCTCGTTGTGGTGATCGTCGGCATGGAGTTTATCGGGCCGGTTTTATACTTCCTGCTTGGAAAAGAGGATGTCTGACATGGAAGTGCTGAAGATACATAATCTGGAAAAGCGCTTTGGCGGGAAAGAAGTGCTCTGCGGACTGGACCTGTCCGTGCCGGAGCACAGCATATTTGGCTTTATCGGCAGGAACGGCGCAGGGAAAACCACCACAATGAAGGCGGTTCTTGGACTGCTGAAACCGGATGGCGGGCAGATCTATGTCATGAACGAAAAGGTGCGCTTCGGTCAGACCCCCACAAACCGGTATATCGGTTATCTGCCCGATGTGCCGGAATTTTATTCCTATATGACGCCGTTGGAATACCTGCATTTCTGCGGGAAGATAAGCGGGATGGATCGATCCGATACTGCGCTTAGAAGCAAAGAGCTGCTGGAGCTGGTCGGTCTTGGGCAGGAGAGCTGCCGCATAAAGGGCTTTTCCCGGGGCATGAAACAACGCCTGGGAATAGCACAGGCGCTGCTGAACCGTCCGAAGCTTTTGATCTGTGACGAGCCAACGTCGGCGCTTGATCCTGCCGGCCGCAAGGAAATCCTGGATATACTCCTCGCGGCAAAGGAACAGATTACGATACTTTTTTCCACGCATATTCTTTCCGACGTGGAGCGCATCTGTACGGAAGCGGCGTTTCTGAAAGAGGGGAGGGTCGCCGTGCAGGGGACCATCGCAGAGCTGAAAAATATGCGGCGGTCTGACGAATTTGTCATTGAAACGGCAAAAAAAGAAGCTGCCGACGGACTTGTAAAAATGTTTGGCGATCTCAGGGCCGACGAGTGCAATCCTCTTACTTTGCATGGCAGTGAAGAGCACTTCTTTGCCGTCATGAGATATGCCGCGGAAAACAGAATCCCGGTGCAGCGGATCGAGCGGATAGAGCCGACGCTGGAATCGCTTTTCCTGGAGGTGACAAAATGAAGGCGCTGTTTGCTTTTTTGCAAAAGGAATGTCTGGAGATCGCCCGGACAGGTAAACTCATTATTCTCATACTGCTGTTTGTGCTGTTCGGCATCATGAATCCTGCGGTGGCAAAACTGACACCGTGGATGCTGGAAATGCTCTCGGAACAACTGGCGGAAAGCGGATTCGCCGTCCTGGATGTTACGGTGGATGCCATGACTTCTTGGACACAATTTTATAAGAACATCCCCCTGGCCCTGATCGCTTATGTGCTGATCTTCAGCGACAGTTTTACCGGGGAATACCGATCCGGGACTTTACTGCTTGCGCTGACAAAGGGGCTGCCCGGATACAAAGTCGTACTGGCAAAGACGATGATGCTTTTATCCCTCTGGACACTGGGCTACGGACTCTGCTTTGCCATTACCTGGGGATACAACGCTTACTTCTGGGACAACGGCATCGCGGCGCATCTGCTGCAGTCGGCAGTCCTGTGGTGGCTGTTCGGCGTGTGGGTGATATGCCTGCTGGTACTTTTTTCGGCGCTGATGCAAAATAACACGGGCGTTGTCCTGAGTACCGGCGGGGCCGTGCTGCTCCTGTATGGATTGAGCGCCATACCAAAGGTCAAAGCCTATCTGCCGGTGCTGCTGATGAACAGCGGTTCCCTGCTGTCCGGCACCGCAGAACCGGACGCATATGGAAAGGCGGTCCTGGCCGCCGTGGCTTCCGTCGTGGGATCCGTGACTGCCGGCATTTTGATCATGAATAAAAAACAGATGTAGCTGAGATGGACGCGCCCCCGGCAGGGGGGCGTTTTTTGTTGGCTTTTCATAGAAAGAGGGACATATTAACATTTTGAACTCGCTGAACGGAACTATTGACTTTTCGCGGAAAAAGTATGATAATGAATAACAAAAATGAGCGTGTATCGCCCGATATTTTCAGAAAAAGCGAAAAGAGGTAGATCACATGGAGAAGAAAAATATCGATTGGGGCAACCTGGGGTTTGGATACATTCAGACGGATTACCGCTATGTGTCCAATTACAAGGACGGCGCGTGGGACGACGGAGCGATCGTCACCGACGCCAACATCGTGCTGAACGAGTGCGCGGGCGTTCTGCAGTACGCGCAGACCGTATTCGAGGGCCTGAAGGCTTACAGCACGGACGGCGGACATATCGTGACCTTCCGCCCGGATCTGAACGCGGCGCGGCTGGAGGCTTCCGCGAAGAGGCTGGAGATGCCCGTGTTCCCTCAGGATCGTTTTATCGACGCGGTGGAGAAGGTCGTTGCGGCAAATGAGGCCTTCGTTCCCCCTTACGGCAGCGGGGCGACCCTGTATATCCGCCCTTATATGTTCGGCAGCAATTCTGTGATCGGCGTAAAGCCTGCGGATGAATATCAGTTCCGCATCTTCTGTACGCCGGTGGGTCCTTACTTCAAGGGCGGCGTGAAGCCCCTTACCATCCGCGTCAGCGATTTCGACCGGGCGGCTCCTCACGGCACCGGCCATATCAAGGCGGGGCTGAACTATGCCATGAGCCTTCATGCCATCGTGAGCGCCCATGAAGAGGGCTATGACGAAAATATGTATCTGGATCCCGCGACCCGCACGAAAGTGGAGGAGACCGGCGGCGCGAACTTCCTGTTTGTGACGAAGGACGGCAAGATCGTGACGCCGAAGTCCGACAGCATCCTGCCCTCCATCACCCGCCGTTCGCTGGTACATGTGGCGAAAGAATACCTGGGTCTTGAGGTGGAGGAGAGAGAGGTCTTCCTCTCCGAGGTTCCGGATATGGCGGAGTGCGGTCTTTGCGGCACTGCGGCGGTCATCTCCCCCGTTGGAAAGATCGTGGATCACGGCAAGGAGATCTGCCTGCCCAGCGGCATGACCGAGATGGGGCCTGTCACCAAGAAGCTTTACGACACCCTGACCGGTATCCAGATGGGCCGGATCGATGCTCCCGAGGGCTGGATCCATGTGATCAAATAAAGAATTGTCTGAGTAATATTACAAGAAAAAGAACTGTGAAGCGGCGTGGGACCTGGCGCGCCGCTTTCCAGGCAGAGGGCGCGGGCTGAGCGGTTGCATTTCAGCTCGCGCTTTTCTAAAATGTTTGCCTTTCCGCGCTTTTTGCGATACAATAAGACCGTGAACAGGCAGCAGGCCGTTTAGCCCCGGAAAGACGGTTTTTTGACCGGAAAAAGGCAGGCGGCGGAACAAACGTCCGGCGGACAGCATGTCTTTTTCAGGCAGCGCGCCGGAATGGAAGGGAGAAAAAATATGGCGAATCCGATCTTACCGCTTTGGGAGTGCATACCGGACGGGGAACCCCGTCAGTTCGGGGACAGAGTGTACCTTTACGGTTCCCATGACAGATACGGCTATCACGATTTTTGCGACTATAAATTGAAAGTGTGGAGCGCCTCCGTGGACGATCTGGAGCACTGGACCTGCCACGGGCACTGTTTTCACACGGCGCCGGATACGGATCATCCTTCCAGCGTGCCCCACACGGACCATCCGCTCTATGCGCCGGATGTCGTGGAGAAAGACGGGAAATACTATCTCTACACTTATATTGTGGGGGCAAAGGGCTGTGTCAGCGTGAGCGATAAGCCGGAGGGACCCTTTACGTTTCTCTCCACTTACGACTATGCCCCTGAGGATGCCGGGGACGACGGCATTTACAATGATCCCGGCGTATTGGTGGACGACGACGGACGGGTCTATGTCTATTACGGTTTCACATATTCCCACATGAATGAGCTGGATCCGAAGACCATGTACGGTGTGATCCCGGGGAGCCTGAAGAGCCATGTGATCGACGACCGGGAAGAAATTCCGGAGGAGAGGCGGTTTTTTGAGGCCAGCTCTCCGAGGAAGATTGGGGACACTTATTACCTGATCTATTCCCCCAGGAAGGGCAGCCGCCTGGCGTACGCCACGTCGGATTCTCCCACGGGCCCTTTCACTTACCGGGGCTATATCATCGACAACGGCGTGGACTACCCTGCGGGGAACGATCACGGTTCCCTTTGCAAGATAAAGGACCAGTGGTATATCTTTTATCACCGGATGACCAATAATTCCATTACCTCCCGCCGGGCCTGCGTGGAGAAAGTACAGATCCTGCCGGACGGCAGCATCCCGCCTGTGGAGATGACCTCCCTGGGATTTTCAGAGTATCTGTCGCCCTATGAACCCGTGAAGGCGGAGCTGGCATGTGTACTAAAGGGCGGCTGCTTTGTCACGGAGAAGGATCTGTTCACCAGGGTCGTGACCCGGATCACGGACGGCTGCGTCCTGGGCTACAAGTATTTTGAGTTCGGCGAGGAC
This sequence comes from uncultured Acetatifactor sp., assembly GCA_947595925.1. Classification (GTDB taxonomy): domain Bacteria; phylum Bacillota; class Clostridia; order Lachnospirales; family Lachnospiraceae; genus Acetatifactor. The sequence continues at coordinate 76,360 of CANQEV010000001.1, forward strand.
GACGCTACGAAGACCATGGAGCTGGCGGTGAAGGTCCGCGGCATGGGCTGCACCGGACGGCTGCACGTCCTTTTGGACGACCCGGAGAAGGGACGGGAGATCGGGACGGTGGAGATCGGCCTGGGAGACGGCGTCTGCCGGGGGAGAGTGTCCAATGTCACGGGAAGACACGCCCTGTATTTCCGGGCGGAGCTGGGCGTGGAGCCGGATAACTGGATGCGCGGCTTTTTTGAGGGCAGGGTGATCTGCGAGATGGAGGAGTTTGTGTTCCTGAAGTGAGAAAACGCCGCGCTTATGCGCTTTGCGGCACTTTGAAGGAAAAGGAATTAAGGAAAAGGGATTGAGGAAGATAATGACCGGCTGGATCGGGTCCGCGGGAAGCGGGTGGAGGAAAAACAAAAAAAACAGAGGGACAACAGGCCTCCTGGACAGGTTCCTGACATGGTTTCTGGCGGTTTCTTGTGCGCTGAGCCTCTCCGTGCTCTGCGGCTGCGGGGACGGGGAGGGTTCCAGGGTGGTGTTTACCGCCGGCCTGGAAAAAGACGAGGTGTTTCGAATCGGAGACGAGATCTGCCGGACGCCGGAGATGATGGTTTATCTCACAACCACACAGGAACAGTACGAGAGCGTGTACGGCGAAAAAATCTGGAACACCGCTCTGGACGGCGTGACCCTGGAGGAGAGCGTGAAGGAGATCGTGCTGGAAAAGGTGGCCCAGATCAAAACCATGAATCTTCTCGGCAGGGAGCGGGGCCTGGAGCTGGACGATACGGATAAGGTCCGGGCGAAAGCGGCGGCGAAGGAATATATGGCGGGACTCACCGAAGCGCAGGCGGAAAGCCTGGGCATCACGGAGGAGATGACAGCGGAGCTGTATGAGGAATACGCCATGGCCAATCAGGTGTATCAGGACGTCATACAGGACTTGAATCCGGAGATCAGCGACGACGAGGCCAGGATCATCACCGTGCAGCACATTCTGATCCGCACTTACAGCAGGGATCCGGATGGAAACCGCGTGGAATTTCTGACTGCGGAGAAGCAGGCGGCTTACGAGGAGGCCAGCGACGTCCGCGACCAGGCGGTGGCGGGGGAAAAGACTTTTGAGGAACTGGCGTCCCGTTACAGCCAGGACAGCACGTTGACCTATTCCTTTGGAAAGGGAGAGATGGATCCCGCCTTTGAGGAGGCGGCGTTCCGGCTTGAGACGGACGAGATCAGCCCGGTGGTGGAGAGCGACAGCGGCTACCACATCATCAAGTGTATCAGTTCCCAGAACCCGGAGGAGACCGCCGCGAATAAGATTAAGCTTCTGGAGGAAAGAAAGAACGAGGTTTTCGGGGAAGAGTATGAAGCCTTTTTAAAAAGCCAGGCTAGAAAGCTGAACCAAGAGGCCTGGGACGGGATCGGACTGGTTTTGGACGGCACGGCGCCGGATGTGGATTTTTTTGAAATTTACGAAAAACATTTTGGACAGTGACAAAGAAACGATTGCAGGAATCCCATACGGCGATTTTATAATTTTTTTAGAAATACTTTATAGAATTATTAGCGCTCACTTTGAATGAGTGCTAATTTTCTCTTGACTTTTTTTCTTATTGGGACTAAACTCTGAATATGAGGTTTTCAGAGGGGCGGTCCGATCCGTGACAGACGCGCCCGATAGAAGAAAGAAAAGAGGTTATGTAAAAATGGCAGCGAAAAGCGGTAGTTTATCTATCAACAGCGAAAACATTTTTCCGATCATCAAGAAATGGCTTTATTCCGACCACGATATCTTTTACAGGGAGCTGATCTCCAACGGATGCGATGCGGTGACGAAGCTCAAGAAACTGGATATGATGGGCGAGTACAGTCTGCCCGAGGGCTTTAAGCCGAGGATCGACGTGATCGTGGATCCGGAGAAGAAGACTCTGACCTTTCAGGACAACGGCCTCGGCATGACGGCGGACGAGGTGGAGGAGTACATCAACCAGATCGCTTTTTCCGGCGCGACGGACTTTATCGAGAAGTATAAGGACAAGAGCAGTTCCGATCAGATCATTGGTCATTTTGGATTGGGCTTTTATTCCGCGTTCATGGTGGCGGATGAGGTGCACATCGATACCCTCTCCTATAAGCAGGACGCAAAGCCCGTGCACTGGGAATGCGACGGCGGAACGGAATTCCACATGGAGGAGGGAACCCGTTCGGAGGTCGGAACGACGATCACGCTGTTCCTGAACGAGGACTGCCTGGAGTTCTGCAATGAATATAAGGCCCGGGAAGTGGTAAAGAAGTACTGTTCCTTCATGCCTACGGAGATCTATCTCTCCAAGGCGGACACGAAGGAAACCCAGATTGTGAAGGAGAGCGAGCTGCTTCCTGACGATCAGGTGATCGAGGAGATCCAGCCGGAGAAAAAGGAAGAGGAAAAGAAAGAGGACAAGGAAGAAGAGGCAAAGGAGCCGGAGGAAAAGAAGTTCAAGATCCGGAAGCGCCCCGAGCTGATGAACGAGACCCAGCCCCTCTGGACGAAGCATCCTAACGACTGCACGAAGGAGCAGTATCAGGAGTTTTACCGCAAGGTGTTCCAGGACTACAAGGAGCCCCTGTTCTGGATTCACCTGAACATGGATTATCCCTTTAACTTAAAGGGTATCCTCTACTTCCCGAAGATCAATATGGAGTATGAGTCCATCGAGGGGACCATCAAGCTCTACAACAACCAGGTGTTCATCGCGGACAACATCAAGGAAGTGATCCCGGAGTTTCTGCTTCTGTTAAAGGGCGTCATCGACTGCCCGGACCTGCCTTTGAACGTGTCCAGGAGCGCGCTGCAGAACGATGGGTTTGTAAAGAAGATCGCAGAGTATATCACAAAGAAGGTGGCGGACAAGCTGGCCGGCATGTGCAAGACCGAGAAGGAGGAGTACGACAAGTACTGGGACGATATCAGCCCCTTCATCAAGTTTGGCTGCCTGAAGGACGATAAGTTCTGCGAGAAGATGAACGACTATATTCTCTTTAAGAACCTGGACGGAAAATATCTCACCCTGCCGGAGTGCCTTGAAGTGAAGCCCACGGATTCGGATGAGAAAGAGGATGCGGACGGTGCAGAGGCAAAGGAAGCGGGGAGCGCCACCGACGAGAACGGCGAGAAGGTGGAGGCCGAGATCGTGGAGGAGCCCGCGGAGAATGACGCGGACGCGGAGGAAGAGACGGACCAGGAGCCCGAGAAGAAGGAAAAGATCGTATATTACGTCACCGACGAACAGCAGCAGAGCCAGTACATCAACATGTTCAAGGCCGCTAAGATGGACGCCGTGTTCCTGACCCACAATATCGACCAGCCCTTTATCTCTCAGCTGGAGAGCAAGAACGAGGGCGTGAAGTTCCTGCGCATCGACGCGGACGTCACCGACGCCATGAAGGCAAAGACCTCCAAGAAGGCGGAGAAGGAACTGGAGGAGCAGAGCGAGGCCCTTGGAAAGCTGATCAAGAAAGTTCTGAAGAAGGATAAGCTTGCCGTCAAGGTGGAGAAGCTGAAGAACAAGAAGATCTCATCTGTGCTCACCCTTTCTGAAGAGAGCCGCCGGATGCAGGATATGATGAAGATGTATTCCATGCCGGGCATGAGTATGCCGGGCTTCGGGGAGGAAGGGGAGACCCTGATCCTCAACGCCAACCACCCTCTGGTGCAGTATGTGACTGAGAACCAGGAGGGCGAGAATGCGAAGATGATCTGCGAGCAGCTCTACGATCTGGCAAAGCTGCAGCAGTCGCCCCTCTCCGCAGAGGAAATGACGAAGTTTATCGCAAGGAGCAACGATATCATGATGCTGCTGGCAAAGTAAAAATGTCAAAAGTAAAAAATAACATAAAAAACCCTGCGCGGAGCGAAATCGCGCAGGGTTTTTTTAGTTTGTGACAAGCTGCAGATCATAGAGTTTTTTATACAGACCGTCTTTGGTAAGCAGTTCCTGGTGCGTACCGCTCTCCGCGATGCGGCCGCCCTGCATGACAAGGATCTGGTCGGCGTGCTGTATGGTGGAGAGCCGATGAGCTACCATGATGGTAGTGCGTCCCTCCATCAGTTTTTCCAGGGCTTTTGTGATCAGACTCTCGGTCTCCGTGTCGATGTTGGCGGTGGCCTCGTCCAGGACCAGGATAGCGGGCTTGTATGCCAGGGTCCGGGCGAAGGAGATGAGCTGCCGCTGGCCGGCGCTCAGGGTGCTGCCCCGCTCGGTCACCGGCGTATCGTAGCCCTGGGGCAGTTTTTCGATAAAGGTGTCCGCGCAGACGGTCTTTGCGGCGGCGATCACATCCTCCCGGGAAATCGTTTCATTTCCCAGATCGATATTGGACCGGATATCCCCCGTGAACAGGAAGACGTCCTGCTGGACCTGTCCGATGGCGGAGCGCAGGGCGCTCTTATCCAGCTGTCGGATGTCCACGCCGTCGATGAGGATCTCTCCCTTCTGAATGTCGAAATACCGTCCGATGAGATTCAGGATGGAGGATTTCCCGGCCCCGGTGGCGCCCACGAATGCGGTCTTCTGGCCGGGCTCTATGACGAAGCTGACGTCTTTCAGGATATAGTCCTCTTTCTCATAGGCAAACCAGACATGGCGGAATTCGATGCGGCCGCGGATTTCCGGCTGGACGGGGACGGGAGGATTCTGGATGCCGGGCTTCACGTCCAGGATGCTGAAGATCTTGTCCGCGCTGGCCAGGGAGGACTGAAGGGTCCCGAATTGTTCGGCCAGATCCTGGATGGGATCGAAGAAGGACGTGATGTACGTGATAAAGACAAAGAGGGTGCCCAGGGAGAGCGTGCCGTCCAGGACGCCCCGGGAGCCCACGCCGATGACCAGCGCCATCGCCAGGATGGAGATAAAATAGATGGAAGGGCGGAAGACGGCGAAGGTCATGACCTCCCGCCAGTTCGCCTGATACAGTTTCCGGGATTTTTCTTCAAATTCCCCGTATTTTTTTTCTTCCCTGGAGAAAGCCTGGATCACGCTCATGCCGGAGAGGTGCTCGGAGAGAAAGGTGTTGATGTCCGTGATCCGGTTCCGGGTAAGCTCGTAGGCCCTCCTGGAATAAAAGCGGAAGATGAAGGTCAGCACGGTCACCAGGGGCAGCAGCGCGAAGGAGACGAGCGCCATCTTCGGGCTGAAATACAGCATGATCAACGCGTACCCCAGGATCTTGACGGTATTCTTAAAGAGCTTCACCAGGACGGAGGTGAAGAGCTCGTTGACCGCCTCGGTGTCGTTCACCACACGGGTGACCAGCTTTCCCACGGGGGTCTCGTTAAAAAAGCCCAGGGAGAGACTGTGGATATGGGTGAATACCTCTTCCCGCAGGGTGTAGATGATCTTCTGGCCCATCTTCTGAAGCAGCCAGGTATGGGCGGCGTTCAGGACAAAGCCGGACAGGAGCAGGCAGAGATACAACGCGGCCGCCTGGAGGATCCCGCGGAAGGCCGCCTCAACGCTGCCGATGGCTTCATAGCCTTCGATATAATTGTCGATGGCGTCCCCGATGACGATGGGCCGCCAGAGCTCCACCCCGATCAGGAGCAGCACCAGGACGGTGGCCGCCGCCAGCGTCAGGATATGGGGTTTTAGATATCTGAGGATTCGTTTCATGCGTTCATACCTCCCATCTCGCCGATGGCGGCTTCCAGCTGCTGTTTTTCAAACATATCCCGGTAGATGCCGCCCAGGGCCAGAAGCTCCTCGTGGTTCCCGTACTCGGCGGACTGCCCGTTCTCCAGCACAAGGATCTTGTCGGCGTGCTGGATGGTGGAGATCCGGTGGGCGATGATGATGGTGGTCTTTCCCGCCCGGTTCCTCCGGAGATTCTGCAGAAGCTGCCTCTCCGTGTCCGTGTCCACGGCGGAGAGGGAATCGTCCAGGATCAGGATCGGCGCGTTCTTCATCAGGGCCCTGGCGATGGAACTCCGCTGCTTCTGACCGCCGGAAAGGGTCACGCCCCGCTCGCCCACCACAGTCTCATATTTCTCCGGGAAGGAGAGGATGTTGTCGTGGATACAGGCGGTTTTCGCGGCTTCCTCGATGGCGGCCTGGTCTCCCTGATCCGCGCCAAAGGCAATGTTGTTTGCCAGGGTGTCCGAGAAGAGGAAATTTTCCTGGGGGACATAGGCGATGCTGCCCCGCAGGGCTTTCAGCGGAATATCGTTGATGTCCCGCCGGTCAAAAAAGAGCATGCCCTCCGGGATCTGATACATGTGCAAAAGCAGGGATGCCAGGGTGGACTTGCCGCTGCCGGTGCGTCCGATGACGGCGAGAGTCGTCCCGGCGGGGATCTCTAAAGAGATATTCTGAAGGGCAGGAAAGGCCTGCCCGGGGTAGGTAAAGGTGAGCCCTCTGACCGAGATCGAGGTGAGAGGACGGAAGGAAGGGAAGGCTGACGCGCCGGAAAGCAGATCCCCACCGGACATCAGCGCCTCCGCAGTCCCCTCGGCAAGATCCCGGATCTCCGGCTCCGTCTCCAAAGTCTCCCGGACTCTGGCGGCGCTGGCCGCGCCCTGGGAGAAGAGGTTGATGGCTTCGCCGCAGGCCATCATAGGCCAGATCAGCATGTTGATGTACTGGTTAAAGGCCACGAAGCGTCCCAGGGAGATCCCGCCGGTCAGGGTGAGATAGCCGCCGTAGACCAGGGTGATCAGGGAGCCGAAGCCGATGACCACGTCCAGAAGGGGCATGAAGATAGTCTGCAGGAGAATGACCCGGAGGCTCTTTTGCATGGTGTTGCCGTTGGAACGCAGGAAAGCGCGGACTTGGGAGCGCTCCCGGACGAAAGCCTTGATCACCCTGACGCCGGAAAAACTCTCCTGAACATAATCCGTCAGGTCGGAGAGGGCCTCCTGCCGGGCCAGGTAGCGGGGCTTGATCAGTTTCCCGTAATAGATTTCGCCCAGAGCGATGACCGCCATGGGAATCAGGACCAGCAGCGTCAGCTTCAGGTCTACATAGAACACCATCTGAAAGAGCACCATGGCGGACATCACCACCGCGTCAAACAGGGAGATCACCGCCATGCCGATGGCCATGCGGATGGCGTTCAAGTCGCTGGTAAAGCGGGTCATCAGATCCCCGATCTTGTGCGTGTGAAAGAAATTCACGCTCAGGGTCTCCAGATGCCCAAAGAGATCGTCCCGCATCTCCTTTTCGATCTTTCTGGCGGTTCCAAACAGAAAGAAACGCCAGAAAAAGCGTCCCAGCGCAATGGTGGCGCTGACCAGCAGAATCAGGAGGAGATAGTGGAGCACTTCCGGCATGCCGAAGGTTTGATCCGTGAGGCCGTCGGTGATAAAACCGGTAAACTTCGGAATGTAGATGTTTGCAAAGTCCACGATGAACAGCGTGAGGATACCGGCGGAATAGGCAAGCCAGTGTTTTTTCAGGTAGCGGAGAACAAATTTCAGATTTTTCATGACGTCTGTCCTAATCTATTTGATACGGCTAATGGAAAGTCAAGGGTCCGATCCGGATTCGCGAAGGGGCCGGGTTGAGCAGTTACCTCTGACAAAAGGGGATTTCCCGGGATTGGGCCCGGAGGTTTCTCACTTCTGACAGTGATACTATCATAGTCTCTCCGGAGGATTCTGTCAACTGACCACCTGGAATAGTTTGAGGAAAATAATTGATATATTGTCACTTTTCACGGGGAATGAACGGCATCCTGCCAGAGCGATACGGCAGAAACCACACCGCCGGATATGCAGCCATACAATTTTGGCTGAAAAAACGCAGGGGACAGTAACGCTATTAAGAAGGCGGTTTACACGCTTAAGTTTGTGTGATACGATAGTAACATGTTTGGGGCATCCTTGCATCAGTATCTGATGAATTCCTTCGTTTAGTTATTGATGTGCAGGTGTCTCCTTCTATAAAGGCAGAAATACGGAAAGGCGCGGGATGATTATGGTGGAATTGAAGAAAGTTTCCATTAAAAAAGTCTTTGAATCGGTATTTGGCATTCCTCTTTCCGAAAGAGGGTTTGTCCTGTGTAAGAAAAATGGAATTTATATGCGCCTTGTGGACGATGAGGTTCTTAAATTTGTCCTGCTTACCAATGATCGGGCTGACACAAGGGATAAAAAGGCGTTTTATATTCAGGCAGGAATGATTTCTCTGTATAACGATCGCTTGGATAAAGTCAGATTTCTGCAGCATGGACAAAGAGCGTATAGTATAGCCCAAAAGATAGGGTATCCATATCGTTATCGTTATGAATACGATCCTTATGATAGAAACGATGCGGAGAAACGAATGAAAGATGCCCTGAAAGAAGCCAGCGACTTATTCTTTCCTGTCATGGATTCAGTACAGGGACTGAGTGATTATGTGGATTTTTGTAAAATATATGACGAAGGTCGGCTGTACTTTGCGACTAGGTTTTTATACGATTCTTTGGCGCTTATTATTCTTGATGATCATGATGATTTTACGGGAATTTTGCAAAGGATAAAAAAAGAGTATGAGCAAGACGGAAGAATGGATAAATATGATGAAGAACGATTGAAGGAGTGCTTATTTGGCATGGGCACGGGAGAGAGGGATAAGGTGTATGCTGATTCTGAGCTTTACAAAGCTGCTCTTGAAGAAGCGAAACGACGCAGGGAGGCATATCTTCAGCAACTAAAAGAGTGGAAAGTAATTGACTGATGAGCCTTGGGAAAAGCACAATTTGTGATGCTGCATTTTCTTTCTTCCGACACTTTTTAATGTGAAAGGGACACCGAAACTGGCCTGAATAGTGAGACATTTAAAAAGGTGGAGATCCAGCTATGAAGAAGACGGTTTACACGCTTAAGTTTGTTTGATACAATAGTAACATGTTTGAGGCATCCTTGCATCAGTATCTGATGAATTCCTTCAGCTTTGTTATTGATGTGCAGGTGTCTCCTTCTATAAAGGCAGAAATACGGAAAGGCGCGGGATGATTATGGTGGAATTGAAGAAAGTTTCCATTAAAAAAGTCTTTGAATCGGTATTTGGCATTCCTCTTTCCGAAAGAGGGTTTGTCCTGTGTAAGAAAAATGGAATTTATATGCGCCTTGTGGACGATGAGGTTCTTAAATTTGTCCTGCTTACCAATGATCGGGCTGACACAAGGGATAAAAAGGCGTTTTATATTCAGGCAGGAATGATTTCTTTGTATAATGATCGGTTGGATAAAGTCAAATTTTTACAGTATGGACTAAGAGCGGGTACATTAGCTAAACAGCTGGGGTATCCATATCGACATCGTTATGAATACGATCCTTATGATAGAAACGATGCAGAAAAACAAATGAAAGCCGCATTAGAAGAATCCTGCAGCATATTTTTCCCTATAATGGATTCGGTACAGGGTTTGAGTGACTATGTGGATTATTGTAAAATGTATAGAATACATCACCTTTACTTTGCAACCAGGTTTGCAAATGATTCTCTGGCACTCGTACTTCTTGATGATCATGATGATTTTACAGGCATTTTGCAACGAGAAAAAAAGGGATATGAGCAAAATGGGAGAATGGATCAATTTGATGAAGAACGGTTAAAGGAATGTCTATTTGAATTTGGTACGGGAGAGAGGGATAAGGTGTATGCTGATTCAGAGCTTTACAAAGCTGCTCTTGAAGAAGCGAAACGACGCAGGGAGGCATATCTTCAGCAACTAAAAGAGTGGAAAGTAATTGACTGATGAGCCTGGGGAAAAGCACAATTTGTGATGCTGCATTTTCTTTCTTCCGACACTTTTTGGAGCAAGCCTTGTAAGCTTGCTCCACTTTTTCAAAACTCCTTCTGGGTGGGAATCTCCGGGCAGTCTAAGAGCAAAATGAGTGCAGTTACAACGCCTGAATCGATGTCAGTTAGTTAAGCTAGTGGGTTAGATCCCTTCAAACGATTACAGACCGCCCACTTCAGAAGACCGAAACACTGTGCCTACAGGGCAGCGCAACCACCGGACAGCTGTTAACAGCATACCGCCGTTTTGCAGCGGGTGCAATCCCCGTTTGTTTGCCATATGTTTTTTTAGCCAAAAGTGCATGGCTGCATATCCGGCGGTGTGGTTTCTGCCGTATCGCACGGGCAGGGTGTCGTTCATTCCCCGTGAAAAATGGGTTTACGCCTTTTGGACGATAGGTCAACTTCCTTAACTAATTGACATTGACGAGTGAACTGTAAAAAATTTTCCGAAACCGTTTTTTCAGCCGCCAATCTCGTTGACAAGTTCTGTCGAAATAATGTAACATAAAGTTAGAATCTCGGAAAAATGATTGCTCGAGGGGAAAAGAATCGCTGTGAGCCAAAGAAAACAAGCGGGATATGTGAATCGGGACAAGGAATCAAAAAGATGATATTGATCGGCATCTGTGATGATGAAAAATTGCATCGCCAAACCATCACGCAGCTTTGTGAACAATTTTTTGAGGAATTTGAACAGGAGCATACATACATTGAATTTGCTTCGGGAGAGGAAGTCCTTGCGTATCAGGGCGATCAGCTTCATTTGCTTTTTTTGGATATTGAAATGGGCGATGTCAGCGGCTTGGACGTGCTTGACAGTCTGAGGGAGAGCGATAAAATCTGGAGGATCGCCTTCGCTTCCAGCCACGGTGAACAGCGTCTTGACACCATAGACATGAAGACGCTTGCCTTTTTAGATAAACCATTAAGTTATGAGGGCGTAAAAAAATGCCTGGAGATCGCCATTGCGGAAAATGCGCGAAACATAAGCGCCACATTCACCTTATTGGATGGAAAGAAAGATTTTAAACTGAGCGAGATCGTATATATTCGGGCAGAAAAGCACTATATGAGCGTATGTGCCAAACAATGTGACTTTATGGGATATGACAGCATGAAGCAGGTTGAAGAACAGCTTCAAGGAACTACCATGATACGCATTCATAAGTCATACCTGGCAAATATGCAGTACATAAAGAAACTGACAGCGGAGGAAGTGCTGATGTCAAATGGGAAGAGGCTGCCGATTGGCCGAAAGTATAAATCTGTTGTGAAAGAAGCTTTTTATCAATTTGTAAGATCGGTCACAATTGGAAGGAATGGTGCAAAGTGATCTTTTTCGGGATAATGCAAGTCATTGATCTCCTGAATTACTGTTTCATTTATCGTGTGATCTTCCGCGCAAGGTTTATCAAGAGCACTGTGTGGAAGATTGTTGTATTGGTGGGAAGCCTTGCAATGACAGAGTTGCTGTTGTTCTTCAAGGTATTTCATTTTGGAGAGAGGGCGGTGGCGTTGGCTTGCCTGATTGCTGTCGCCGTATTATTGCGTGAAGATCGCATTCGGGCATTGCTCCTTTTTCCGGTCGCGTTCATGCTTTCCGGATCGGTAAATGTGCTTTTTACATATATTTTCTCTTTTTTGCTTGAAATTCCATACGCGGAATTCCTGGATTCCCCTTTCCTGCAGATTGTCTCGGAAATTCCCTTATTGCTTTTCCTTTCAGGGATGTATTTTTTCGTAAAGCCCCAAAAGTTAAACGGGCTGATCCGATTGAGTATCCCCAAGTATTTGATCTTATTATTGGGAATTGGCTGCCTGTTCGTTCTGGTAGGCATTTCACAGGGGTTTATGCTTGGCAGGGTGGAAGCGGCTACGCTGATGCGTCCTATGGCGATCTGCTTTGTCATCGCGGTAAGTCTTTTTGTCCTGCTGATCCTATGGCAGGCTGTCATCGAAGGAAAGGCGCGCCAGTATCAAGTGGAGAAAGAACTTTACCGAAATTATCTGGATAAGCAGGAGACGCACATCCGGGATCTCATTGAGTCTGATGAGAAGCTGAGAAGCTTTCGGCATGATATACGTGCACATATTACTGCATTGGAGGCGGGAATTGAAGAAGGGGATCTCGACTTCCTAAAATCTTACGTGGCACGCATCAAAGAGGAGAACGAGAAAATTGCAGTTATAAAATATACAGGGATTGCGGCGGTGGATGCTGTGATTGCAGAATGGCATCAAAAGGCGTTGGATGCCGGCGTAGAGTGGATTTGGGAAGGCGGTCTGTTGCCGTATGATCAGTTTGAAACATTTGATTTATGCGTGATCTTCTCCAATTTGCTCAGCAATGCTGTTGAGGCGGTAGAAAAGGTGGAAGGCGGACGGAAAAAAAGCATTACTGTCTACTGTGGAGCCTTTCAGGGAAACACCATCCTTCGGATAACAAATACATATCCCGGAGACGGCAACCTGAAGGAACTTAAGACCACCAAAGCTGACAGATTAAATCATGGTTACGGATTGAAAAATGTAGAAGAAGTGGTAAAAAGGCCACAAGGCTCTTTTCAGATCACCGTGGAAGACGGAGAGTTTCAAGCGGAAATCATTCTGTGACACCTTTATATGTTGTTTATATCAGCAAATGCCCTGCAAATTATGCAGTTTGTGCAAAAAACACGTAGTTCGTGCAAGGGCATTTGCCTTTTTATGGACTAAAACGCATAATGTAAGAAAAGCGAGGGAGGACAGAAAGATGTTTGGGGCAACTGGCATGAGGGGGTAAAGTGATGCTGAAGACGAATCTTATCTTTGTATTATTTTTATGGATGGTGTTAAGCTGTCTCAGATTTTCCGGCTCCGGCGAGAAATTCGTGCCACCGAAGGAGATTGCACAGCAGAAAAGCGACAGTATTATGACAGCATTCATGAACCATGATAAGGAGGCATTCAAAGAACTTCTATGTCCCGGACTGCAGGAAGAACATCCGGATCTGGATCGTGAGATGGAAGAACTGTTTGCCTTTGTCGAGGGAGATATTATATCCTATGATTTGGATTATCCTACAGCCCGCGGTGGTTCTACTACAGAGTTAGGCTGGGTAAAACAGTTTATAACCACAAAAATTATTGATATTCAAACCAGCAGCGGTAAGTCATATAACATTCATTACACGTTCAATACAATATATAAAGGGCATCCTGAGCAATTAGGCATTACATATATTTGTATCTATAAAAGTGATGCTCCACACGATCCTGTAACCGGGTACCCTCCGGGAGAGAGTTATCTCATTGAATTTAAGGGTCGCTTGTAAAAGGTGCTGCGGGCTGAGGCAAAAGAAAAATATACGGTTTGGGTTAACTGGCATAAAGGGGCAAAGTGATGCTGAAGACGAATCTTATCTTTGTATTATTTTTATGGATGGTGTTAAGCTGTCTCAGATTCTCCGGCTCCGGCGAGAAATTCGTGCCACCGGAGGAGATTGCCCGGCAGAAAAGTGACGATATCATGGCAGCCTTCATGAACCATGACAAAGAGGCATTCAAAGAATTTCTATGTCCTGGCCTGAAGGAAGAACATCCGGATCTGGATCGTGAGATGGAAGAACTGTTTGCCTTTGTCGGTGGGGATATTATTTCTTACGATGAAAGTTATATTGTAAGCAGCGGTGGTACAACGAAGGGGATGCTGGGCTGGGTAGAAAAATATACCTCTTCAAGAATTGAAAACATTCAAACCAGCAACGGTAAGTCATATGGCATATACTACATGCTTTATACCATATATGACGAGCATCCTGAGCAATTAGGAATTACACATATTTGTATTTACACAAGTGATGCTCCGTATGATCCGGTTACCGGGTACCCTCCGGGAGAGAGCTATCTCATTGAATTTAAGGGCCGCTTGTAAAAGGTGCTGCGGGTTGAGTGATCCGGGAAAGAGAAAAGGTTTCAGAATAAGCCTGCCCTGTATATCTTGGGGTGGGCTTATTAAATTTGAGCAGTGTTTCCTCTTGCCTGTCAGGGAAAAAAATGATAGAATACCCTATAAGGGTCGGATGCGGCTCGTGTTTTCGTGTGTTTTTTTGGAAAAATGTTTATTGATAGAATGGAGCGGAAATGGATAAGATAATTTTGACAGGCGACAGACCCACCGGAAAACTGCATATCGGGCATTATGTGGGCTCCCTGCGCAGGCGCGTGGAGCTGCAGAATTCCGGGGAGTATAAAAAGACCTATATCATGATCGCGGACGCCCAGGCGCTGACGGACAATATCGAGAACCCGGAGAAGGTGCGGGAGAATATCATCGAGGTGGCGCTGGATTATCTGTCCTGCGGGCTGGACCCGGCGAAGGCCACGCTGTTCATCCAGTCCCAGATCCCGGAGCTCTGCGAGTTGACTTTCTATTACATGGATCTGGTGACCGTGGCCAGGCTCCAGAGGAACCCTACGGTAAAGAGCGAGATCCAGATGAGGAATTTCGAGGCCAGCATCCCGGTGGGATTTTTCACATATCCCATCAGCCAGGCTTCGGATATCACGGCATTTAAGGCCACCACGGTCCCCGTGGGAGAGGACCAGCTCCCCATGATCGAGCAGACCCGGGAGATCGTCCACAAGTTTAACACGGTTTACGCGCCGGTGCTGGTGGAGCCTGCGGCGCTGATCCCGGAGAACGAGGCCTGCCAGAGACTTCCCGGCACTGACGGGAAGGCGAAGATGAGCAAGTCCCTGGGGAACTGCATTTATCTCTCCGACAGCGCGGACGAGGTGCATACAAAGATCATGAGCATGTATACGGATCCCCTGCATCTGCAGGTCAGCGATCCGGGGCACCTGGAGGGCAACACGGTTTTCACTTATCTGGACGCATTCTGCAGGCCGGAGCATTTTGAGCGCTATCTGCCGGAATATCCCAGCCTGGACGAACTGAAGGCCCATTATCAGAGGGGCGGCCTGGGAGACGTAAAGGTAAAGAAATTTTTGGAAAAGATCATGCAGGAGACGCTGGAGCCCATCCGCGCCCGCCGGAAGGAGCTGGAGAAGGATATCCCCGCCGTGTACGAGATCCTGAAAAAGGGCAGCGAGACGGCAAGGGAGACTGCGGCGCAGACCCTTTCGGAGGTGAAGAGCGCCATGCGGATCAATTATTTTGAGGATCAGGAACTGATTCAAAGACAGAGCGAGAAATACAATTCCGGCAATTAGGCGGCGCGTGGGAGAACGGTGCGGCACGACCCGCGGGAGGAGATAGTATGGCTGGTGGTTATCGGGAAAACAAGGACAGCTATTCGGATATGGAGGAGGAACAGGGAGGGATCCTGTCCATGCTGCTCACATTGGCGGCATTGATCGTGATGGCCGTCATAGTCTGTACGGTGGTGTGGATGGTGAGCCACAGAGAACCAAGGCAGGACGTGGGGGATCTGCAGATTCCGAACGATCCGCTGATCGTGGGAACCCTTGGAGAGACTTTGGGGTCCGAAGAGTCTTCGGTGCCGGAGGAAACGGAAGAGGATGTAGAACCGATCAACGGTGACGTCGATATGCCGTTTGACATCGTGGACGAGGAAGTTACGGCGAAGGACGTGACTACGCTCCGCTCTGTCCCCAGTACGGACGGCATCAACACGGTTGTGGGACAGTTGGTGAACGGGCAGACTTTGAAACGCGTCGGCATCAACAAACAGACCGGGTGGTCAAAGCTGGTCTATCGGGATCAGGAAGTATATGCGGTGACTTATACGGTGACGAAGGATCTGGACTATAAGCCGGAGAGCTCGGACAGCGCGGAGAACAGGGTTTCCACGGAGGACGGCAGAGTGATCATCTTTATAGACTGCGATGATACGGTCACTGCAAAGGAAGTCGTAAATCTCAGGACCGAACCCAGCACTACCCAGGGAACCGCTACGGTGAGAAGTCAGCTCAGCAGCGGCGAAGAGGCCCACAGGACTGGCATCAGCCCGGATTCCGGCTGGTCGAGGGTGGAGTACAACGGGATGACGCTCTATGTAGTGAGCAGCTATATACAGGCAGTGGATTGATCCCGGCAGGCTGCATATCCTGTAAACATATTTCTGAAGCAGACAGGGCATACTACCATAAATGGCAGTATGCCCTATTTTTGTGCAGGGATATAACGGATGCAATGTTTTCGTGCCTGCAGAAGCCGGGAAAGCTTAAGGGAAGTTTCCGGTCATGATTGAAATGAGGAGGATGAATATGAGTCAGAGTTTGGGAAAGTGCAGTATAAAGCTGGAAAGGCCGGTCTATATTGTCTCCAGCGGGAGCATCGTGGGAACAAAAGAGGGTGAGGGGCCGCTGGGACTGCTCTTCGACAGGGTCGGCGAGGACGATATGTTCGGGGCAAAGACCTGGGAGGAGGCGGAGAGCAATCTTCAGAAGGAGGCCCTGTACCTGGCAATGAGCAAGAAAGGTTTTAAGCCGGAGGACATCCGTTATCTGTTCGCGGGGGATCTCCTGGGGCAGTCCATCGCCAGTTCCTTCGGACTTAGCGTGTATCAGATCCCGCTCTTTGGCGTGTACGGCGCCTGCTCTACCTGCGGCGAGTCCCTGACATTGGGAGCTATGACCGTGGCGGGCGGATATGCGGACCTGGTGGCCTGCGTCACTTCCAGCCACTTTGCCAGTGCGGAAAAGGAATTCCGGTTCCCGCTGGAATACGGGAACCAGAGGCCCCTTTCCGCAAGCTGGACCGTCACGGGCAGCGGCGCGTTCCTCCTTGGCGGCAGCGGGGAGGGAGCGAGGGCGCAGATCTGCGGCATGACGGTGGGAAAGGTCGTGGACTACGGCCTGAAGGACTCCATGAACATGGGGGCCTGCATGGCTCCGGCAGCGGCGGACACCATCTGCCGTCATTTCGAGGACTGGAACCGGGGACCGGACGATTACGACAAGATCATCACGGGGGATCTTGGAAGCGTGGGGCAGATGGCTCTTCTGGACATCCTTCGGGAGAGAGGGTGCGATATCTCGACCCAGCACATGGACTGTGGGATGGAGATCTTTGACCCGGAAAGTCAGGACACCCATGCGGGCGGAAGCGGCTGCGGCTGCTGCGCGGTGACCCTCTCCGCCTATGTCCTGAAACAGCTGGAGGCTGGAAACTGGAAGAGAGTCCTCTTTCTGCCAACCGGCGCTCTCCTGTCAAAGACCAGCTTTAACGAAGGCCGCACGGTCCCGGGAATCTGCCACGGGGTAGTGATAGAGGCGGTGTAAGAAGCGAATGTGTGGACGTTTATCACAGTAAAAAAGTGCTTCGTTTCATGTGATTAGAGCCGATGGATGGAAAGCGGCAGAATAAATGAAACTGTGGATGTAAAATAAGGCAAAAACAGCGCCCTGGAAACAGGGCGCTGATTTTTCTTGGAAAAAATGGGTGATTTATTCTTTAAGCGAACCATGCCTCACTGCAAAATACGCCGGACATCAGGTTTCCAGTTCTCTTTTATTTGATCAAAACCGGCTTCCAGAATTGATAAAGTTGTGCAGGAGTAATCCCTGATAAGCTGTAAACAATCTGAGATTACGTCATCATCCTGACTGGTTATGATAAGCTCCTGTAATAAATCATATATTTCATTTTCGTAGGGAAGCGTGTTCTGGTAATAGGGATCCAAATAAAAATCAAGGCAGAGCAATAGGGATTTTATTTCGGCGGTATCATTTCCAAACAATACGTTTTTAATGGCAGAAATGCCGCTTTCCACAATTTTTTGATGGGAATCATCATAATAAACGGTTGCCATATTTTCTCTCCATTAAAGCACGACTCATGGGTGCAGAATAATATTTGTTCTGTATAAATTATTTATAGCAGGCTCTATTGAAAATGTCAATTGTTTACAAGCACTCTGCTAATGCTAACTTGAAATTCGAAATTCCAGTGAAGAAGTAAATTCCACCAAGGGATTTGAGAGTGGAATTTAAAATTTCAATTTTGAATCATTTATTATTGTCCTCAATTGATTATTTTACATTTGAGCCGCATATTAGCAATCCAAATTCCAAGTATGGATATAAAAAAGAGAATATATATTATTTTTCAAATGGAAAGTTAGTTGAATTATAAGTTTAGACGGAATAACTGTAAAATCCAATTTGTCCAACCAATCTACCATATTCATAACTAAGTGGAAACTAATAAATATTCTTTAAGTTGATGACATTGCCTTTATGGTTGTTCTCGATTGTCAAACTGACAAAAAAGATATGCATAATAAGCGTATATACAGTTAATGCGGCAATTCCACATTCTTTCAAACAGCCTGTGTCGGAATGCCATCTCTAAAAAGTACGGATCAAGGCAGCCAAGCCTATGCCACGTACTTTTTTGTTGCCCTAATCCGGTCTGAAAGATGCTGTAATTCGATTTTGGTTTCAGAATTTACTTATGGACATCCTGTAAAAAGAGGGCGCTTTTTACAACAAAAGAGTGCCCGTTTACAACAACCTATATCAGCCCCGCCCTATTTTTCCGATATAATGAAGGGGTCTGTTCTGCTGTTTTGCTATTTGGCCCAGATGTCGAAATGGAAGGGTAAAAAAAGACAAAATTAAAAAGGAAAACTCAAAGGCAAACTAAAAAGGTAAAACTAAAAAACAGGAATGGTGAAAGGATGTGAAGCAGTTGAAGGATTTCATGGACGGGGCGGATGATTCCCTGCTATTAGCGGGGGAACTCTTGCGCGTGGCGATCTGCGACGATAAAAAGCCCGTGCGGGATTTGTTGGAAGAAAAAATAAAGGAAATGTTCCCCTGCGCCGTGACGGAACAGTTTTCTTCCGGGAAAGAGCTGCTAGAGAGCGGAACCGGGGCGGACATTCTGCTCCTGGACATCCAGATGCCGGAGATGGACGGGATGGAGGCTGCGAGACTTTTCCGCGGAAAACGGGAGGATGCGCTGATCCTGTTTGTCACGGCGGCACCGGAATATGTTTTTGATGCTTTTGACGTGGGGGCGTTCCATTATCTGGTCAAGCCCCTGTCGGATGATCGTTTCCGGGAGGTGTTTGGAAAAGCGGTGCAGGAAGCGGAGAGCCGGAAGATCAAGGGCAGGAGAACGGATGAAAGATATATGATGATACAGGCGGGAGGCGTCCATACTAAAATCCTGTTCCGGGATATCGTCTATGCGGAGGTGTTCAACCGCAAGGTCGTCATCCATACTGTCAACGGCGACATGGAATACTATGGAAAACTGTCCGATCTGGAGAAAAAGGCGGGGGAGGATTTTTTTAGGCCGCACAGGTCCTATCTGATCCACTTTCCGTATATACAGAAGTATGACGCGGAATCCATCGTCATGAAAAACGGGACGGCGCCGATCGCGAAGAAGAATTATCCCGAATTCGTAAAACAATATCTGAAATACAATCAGAGGAAAGGCAGGGAGATCCGGTGAGTCAGTTGGAAATGTGCTGGACGGTCACGTCTTATGTGTCGGTTATTCTGCAGCTCGTCGCTGCGGGCGTCTGTCTCGGGATCCTGGCAGCGCCTTATCTGCCGGTCAAAGGCGCGGCGGTCAGAACGGGCTTTATGTACGGGGCGGTAATGACGGTCTTGTATGTCATGCCGCCCCAGATCGATAATATCCTCGCCTATGCTATCGGCACCCTGGCGGCGTTCGCGGTGATGTGCGCGGAGGACAGGAGGAACGTCAGTCAGAAGACTTTTTTGTCAGTCACATTCTTTTCCCTGCGCTGGCTGTCCGCTTCCATGGCGAGGATCTTTGAACATTTTTCCGATAGGATCCTCATCTGCCCGGAAATAGTGGCGAGGCCATGGCTCCAGTATGGCCTGTATGCGGCGGCGAGGCTCCTGGACATATTGTTTAGCACAGGGATCCTGCTTTTGGCTGTCCTGGTGATCAACAGAGCCTACGAGAGCAAAAGGGAAAACATGGGGAGCAGGGAGCTTTTGATGCTGGTAGTGCCCTCGCTCTCAGGGGTGGCCGGGTATGTGGCCTATCATTTTTACCAGTTCAGGGACGAGCTGGCGGAAATTTATGACCTGATGTGCTTTTTCTATTATCTGATCTCCGTACTGGCGATCCTCGTCATTATCGTGATCTTTCAGCGCTGGAAGACTTCCCGGGAGGAACAGGCGGGACAGGAACTGCTGGAAAGCCAGATCGACAACATCAAAACCCACATAGAAGGGGTGGAGAAACTGTACGGGGACATCCGGTCCCTGCGACACGACATGGGGGATCATATCCAGACGATCGAGCGCCTGGTGGCGGCGGGAAACAGCGCCGAGGCCTCCGCGTATCTGGCAAGGCTGAAAGACGAATGGCGGGAGATCGCGCCGGAGATCCGGACGGGAAACCCGGTCACGGACATGATCCTGCTGGAGAAGAAAAAGGAGGCCGGGACGCGGGGGATCCGGTTTGAATGTGATTTTCGGTATCCGGACGGCGTCGGACTGGACGCTTTTGACGTCAGCGTGCTGCTTTACAATGCGCTGAATAATTGCCTGGAGTCGGTAAACGGGAAGGATCCCTATATCAGGATCCAGGCATTTCGCAAGAACAGCGTTTTTATGCTGATCATCAGCAACAGTTTTACGGGAAAGCTGCGCGTCGATCCGGGGGACGGCTTTCCCCGCACCGTCAAGCAGGGCGCTGAGCACGGGATCGGGCTGAAAAACATGCGCAGGGTGGCGAGAAAGTACATGGGCGACCTGTCCTTTGAACAAAAGGGAGACGAGGTGACGGTAGGGATCATGCTTCAGATCGGGTAAATTGTAAAAATGCCGTACACACACTTTTTTTCTCTTGTATTTCAGCGGAGAGACTGGTAAAATAACAAAAGGACAGGGAGGTGTTTTAGATGCGCCGGATGGAGTTTAAGATGGAGCGCCCGGGGCTGCTCCAGGAGGGTCAGAAGATTACGGTGACGGAAGGTGTGCTTCCGAGCAATTATTACTATACCATCGATCCGTCCCTGGCCATGTCCGCGAACGTTCCTTTTCGAAATCGACTGAAATCGAAAGAGGGCGTGGTCATTGCAATCGTGGAAAATCCCCGGGGGTTCTATGTCACGGTGGAATTTGACGAGCCGGAGGTGGAATAACCGGTTTCAGGGATCGGCGGACGCTGCCATATGGTGAAACGGACGGAAGCTGGCATCAAAGAATCAGGCTGAAAATAGAAGACAGGGAGGAAAAGATTATGAGAAAAATTGCAACGGAAAAGGCACCGGCGGCTATCGGCCCCTATTCTCAGGGGATCATCAGCGGAAATCTGCTGTTTGCATCGGGACAGATCGCCATCAATCCCGAGAACGGGCAGATCGACGGTACGGATATCGTGACGCAGACGGAGCGTGTGATGAAGAACATCGGCGCTCTGCTGGCCGAGGCGGGAACCGATTATACAAGGGTTGTGAAGACCACCTGTTTCCTGGCAGATATGAACGATTTCGGAACCTTTAACGAGATTTACGGAAAGTATTTTACGGAGAAACCCGCCCGCAGCTGCGTTGCGGTGAAGGCGTTGCCGAAGAATGTTCTCTGTGAGGTGGAAGTGATCGCCGAGGTCTGAGATGGGGACAGCGGGATCCCGGGAGGATCTTCTGCCTGAGAGCAGCGAAAGGAATGGATGAGGGCATGGGAAACATCGCGCTGATCGGCATGCCGGGAGCCGGAAAGAGCACCGTCGGCGTAGTGCTGGCAAAGCGCCTGGGTTACCGGTTCCTGGACAGCGACCTGGTGATTCAGGAAACTTACGGAAAGCTTTTACATGAGCTGATCGAGGAACACGGCGTAGACGGTTTTTTAGAGATCGAGGAGTGGATCAACAGCGGCCTGAACTGCGACCGCTGTGTGATCGCCACCGGCGGCAGCGCCGTCTATGGAGAGAAGGCTATGCGGCACCTGGGCGAGATCGCGTCGGTGGTGTATCTGAAGCTGCCATATGCGGAGATCGAAGAACGGCTGGGCGATCTGAACGCCAGGGGCGTCACGGTGAGGCCGGGACAGACTCTGCGGGATCTCTACGACGAGAGAGCGCCGCTCTATGAAAAGTATGCCGATGTGACGGTGGAGTGCGGCGGTCTGCCGATCCGGGAGATCGTCGAACGGATTGAAAGAGCCTGCGGAAGATGATCTTTATGACAATAGGCCGAATTCTTCGCGGCCGCATGATTTAATACATATTTTTGGAAATCAGGCAGATACTAAGAAAAATATTTTCAGGGGGTATCTGCATGGATTATATCAACGCATTCTGGGTGGGCGGGCTGATCTGCGCCCTGGTTCAGATCCTGATGGAAAAGACGAAGCTGATGCCGGGGCGGATCATGGTGCTTCTGGTAGTTACGGGGGCTGTGATCAGCGCGTTCGGCCTGTACGATCCGTTTCTGGAATTTGCGGGGGCGGGCGCCAGCGTGCCGCTTCTGGGCTTCGGGCATATCCTGATGAAAGGCGTGAAAGAGGCGGTGGACCAGCAGGGGATCCTGGGGCTCTTCGCCGGAGGGTTTAAGGCGGGAGCAGTGGGGACTTCGGCCGCGCTAATTTTCGGCTACCTTGCCAGTCTGGTCTTTCGCTCCAAGATGAAGAAATGACGCGCTGAAGGCTGCTCTTCAGGAGCCCGGCTGCAGGCGTGGAAAAGTACAGAGGAAGAAAACACGATGCTGCTGTTGTGGGGAAGTCTTGCGGGACTTTTGTTCTATCTGGAAGTTGTGTATCATATCAGCGGATTCGGCTTTACACTGGGGAATCCGCTGTTTGTGTTTTTGGTGGTTCTCTCCTGGGCTTCCCTGGAGACCATGGTCGTCGGATGCCTGCGGGGAAAGGCAAAAAAGATTGTCTATCTGGTCTTTGTCTGGTTTTCCATTGTGTGGACGGGAGCCCAGACAGTCTATCTTCACATTTTTAAGCAGCCCCTGCTCTGGGAGGCTGCCATTCAGGGAGGACAGGACGCGGTCACGAATTATTGGCGAGAGGCGCTGACAGGGATCCTGGAGGTATCCCCTGTCCTTCTTCTGCTCCTGCTTCCGGGAGTTGTCCTCTGTATCCTGTTATATAAGAAAAAATGGACGCTTCCCCAGTTTGGAACGCTCCAGGTCATGAGGGCCGCTGTGGCCATTACGGCTTCTCTGGCTGCCCTGGTGGTGGATCTGGAGGCGGGACGCCTTTTGAAAGCGAACTATTACGAAGATTACACGGAATTTTTTGATGGGCTGACGGTGGCGGAAAACCTGGGGGTTCACGCATGCCTGCAGAGGGATACGGCACTGCAGATCGGGGAACTGATGGCGGATGCAGGCAGCTGGATCAGGGCCGCAGTTGGATCCGGGAAGGATGCCATGCAGGCGGCTGGCCCGGCGGAGCCGGGAGGAAAATTGCCGGAAAGCGCCGGCGGGACCTTTGGGGACGGCGCGGCACAGGGGAAGGCGGAAGGCTCCGGGGACGGCAAAGGCCCGGAGGATATCGGCGGAGCAAACGGTGGAAACGCGGGAGATGGCCGCGGCGGGGAGGGTTCCGGCTCCGGAAACAATGCGGGCTTAGAGGAAGAAAACGGCGGTACCTCGGGCACCGATTCCGATCAGCAGGAACCGGAGATCTTTGTGCCCGTCCCCCACGCTTTTGCCCTCGATTACGAGAGCCTGGAGGCAGCGGCGGAGAACAAGAAACAGCAGTGGCTTGCGGCTTATATCCGGGATCAGGAGCCGACCATGACGAATGAATACACAGGGATCTTTGAGGGGTATAATCTGATCTTTCTGACGGCGGAGGGGTTTTCGCCTTACGCGGTGAGGGAGGATCTGACGCCGACCCTGTATCACCTGATCCACACAGGTTTTGTGTTTGACAATTATTATGTGCCCCTGTGGCAGACCAGCACCAGCGACGGAGAGTATATCAACTGTACGGGACTGATCCCGGACGGTCAGTTCAGCATGAAAAAGAGCGCAAGTAACCTTATGCCCTATACCCTGGCCGGATACTTTAACCGGGAGGGACTGCAGAGCCGGGCCTATCACAATAACAATCTGTCCTATTATTCCAGGCATCTCACGCACCCAAATCTGGGCTACCTCTTTAAGGCGTGCAATCTGGGGGGACTGCCCGAGGCGGAGTACGGGCAGTATGTGTTCCAGATGGAGGGCGCGGACCAGTGGCCCGCCTCCGACTATGAGATGATGGTGAGCACCCTTCCGGAGTACCTGCAGGACGAGCGGTTCCACGCGTATTACATGACGGTGTCCGGACATATGAACTATAATTTCCTGGGAAATTCCATGGCTCGGAAAAATCAGGACGCGGTGAGCGGGCTGGAGATGTCGGAGAATGCTCAGGCGTACATCGCCTGCAATATCGAGCTGGACAAAGCGCTGGAATATCTCCTGGAACAGCTTCGGGAGGCCGGAAAACTGGAGAATACGGTGATCGCCCTCAGCGCGGACCACTATCCCTATGCCATGAGCGAGGAACAGTATGAGGAACTTGCGGGAAGGGATCTGGATTACGGCAAGGACCGGTTCCGCAACAACCTGATCCTGTGGAACGCCGCTTATGAGGAGGAGCCGGTTTTGGTCCACAAGGCCTGCGGTTCCATGGATCTTCTCCCCACGCTCTTAAATCTGTTTGGGTTTGACTATGATTCCCGGATGTTTGCGGGAAGGGATATCTTCTCGGAAGAGGAGGGAATGGTCATCTTTAACGACAGGAGTTTTGTGACGGACGGGCTGATCTATGACAGAGGCAAAAAAGAGACGATCTGGCTTACGGATCCGGAGGGAAAGGAACTGGTTCCGGAGGAAGAGCGGGAGGCCTATCTGGAAGAAAAACAGCAGGAGGTAAAGGACCGCTATCAGTTCAGCGCCTATGTGCTGCAGGAGAATTACTATCAGGACATTGAGGATGCCAGGATCCGGGACTAGAGGATCTCGTAACCCACGCCCTTTCCGGAGAGATATCTGCAGAGCTGTTTTTCCCAAAGCTCGTCGGCAGTCTTGTCCATGACAAAGGTGTTGTAGGAGGAGCCGGTGAGGAGGACCACATTTTCGCCGTCGTACTTCACGGTGAGGATCAGGCTTTTTAACTGTTCTCCCGCGGGGATCTCCGTTCCGGCGGACGCCGCCTTTTCCAGCATGGCGCGCATCTTTTCCGGCTTCAGCTGCATGACGAATTTGAAATTCAGGGGTGTGTTCCGGCCTTTGATCAGGTCGTAGCACAGCCCTTTTATTTCGCTCCAGGGCTGAAATTCGTAGGGGATCGATTCCGGCGTGCGCTCCTGCGGGGGGAAGAACTCCCTGTTGATGCGGCCGTTTATCTGAAAGGAGACGGCGGTGGCAAGGGACGCTTCTTCCAGGAGGAAGATGTCGAAGGCGTCTCCGGTCAGGAGCTGGGTCATGAAATTTTTTAAGGATGTGATCTGTAATGCCAGCATGGACGGCTCCTTTATAAAAAATGTGAGACCCCGGGGCGCTTTGATCTGGCCCCGGGGTTTCGGATACAAGCTTACAGAAGATCTACGCCCTGCTCCTGCATCTTCATGGCTCTCACTTTGCAGGAGAGGCCGAACAGATTGATGAAGCCCTCCGCGTCGTGATGGTCGTAGAGATCGCCGGTGGTGAAGGAGGCGATGCTCTCATTATACAGGGAGTAAGGAGAAGTGGTGCCGGCCTTGATGATGTTGCCCTTGTAAAGCTTGAACTTCACTTCGCCGGTGACATACTTCTGAGTCTCCTCGATGAAAGCCTGTTCCGCCTGGCGGAGAGGAGTGAACCACTTTCCTTCATAGACAAGGCTGGCAAAACGGCTGCCCATCTCTTTCTTCATGGCGTAGGTGTCGCGGTCCAGGATGAGCTCTTCCAACTGCTGATGGGCCTCCATGAGGATCGTGCCGCCGGGTGTCTCGTACACGCCCCGGGACTTCATGCCCACAACGCGGTTCTCCACGATGTCGATGATGCCGATGCCGTGCTTTCCGCCCAGCTCGTTCAGAGTGTGGATGATCTCCGAGACCTTCATCTTTTTCCCGTTTACGGAGGTGGGAACGCCCTTTTCAAAGGTCATGGTGACGTACTCCGCCTGATCGGGAGCTTTCTCCGGCGTGGTCCCCAGAACCAGCAGATGATCGTAGTTGGGCTCGTTTGCGGGATCCTCCAGCTCCAGCCCCTCATGGCTGATGTGCCAGATGTTGCGGTCCCGGCTGTAAGAGGAGTCCGCGGAGAAGGGCAGATTGATGCCGTGGGCCTTGCAGTACGCGATCTCGGATTCCCGGGAGTCCATGGTCCACTTGTCGTTTCTCCAGGCGGCGATGATCCGGATGTCCGGAGCCAGGGCCTTGATGCCCAGCTCAAAGCGGATCTGGTCGTTGCCCTTTCCGGTAGCGCCGTGGCAGATAGCGGAAGCGCCCTCCTTGCGGGCGATCTCCACCAGCTTCTTCGCGATCAGGGGACGGGCCATGGAAGTGCCCAGCAGGTACTTGTTCTCGTATATGGCGTTCGCCTGTACGCAGGGAACGATGTACTCGTCGCAGAACTCGTCGATCACGTTTTCAATATAGAGCTTGCAAGCGCCGCAGGACTTCGCCCTTTCCTCCAGCCCGTCCAGTTCCTCGGCCTGTCCGCAGTCCACGCAGACACAGATCACTTCGTAGTCGAAGTTTTCCTTCAGCCAGGGGATGATCGCCGTGGTGTCGAGGCCGCCGGAATATGCGAGTATTACTTTTTCCTTCATGATGATTCCCTCCTGTTTGAATGATGTTGGAAGTAAGACTTGTGCTTACTATACAACAGTTTTTTTGGAAAAGCAATAGTGTTTCGGATAAAATATGACTATTTATACAGAAATATGCCAAATATGCAGAATTTAACGCATAAATATACAAATTAAAGAGAATATTTTGCATAAAACAAAAAAAGAACTGGACTTTTATGCAAAAAGTGGTATGATACATTTTGGGTGTTAATGCGATGCCTTTCTTTTTCGTACAAAAACGGCGCGGAAGCCGCAGCGAGGTAGGAATATGATAAAGGTTGGAATTATTGGCTCCACCGGGTACGCGGGGGCGGAACTGGTAAGGATCCTGACGGGACACGGGGACGCGGAGATCCTGTGGTACGGCTCCAGGAGCTATATCGACAAAAAGTACAGCGAAGTTTATCAGAATATGTTCCAGATTGTGGAGAATATCTGCAGGGACGACGATCTCTCCGGGCTGGCGGAGCAGGCGGACGTGATCTTCACGGCGACTCCCCAGGGCTATCTGGCGGGACTCTTAAATGAAGAGATCCTTTCGAAAACGAAGATCGTGGACCTCTCCGCGGATTTCCGGATCAAGGACGTCGCCGTCTATGAGAAGTGGTACGGCATCGAGCACAAGTCACCTCAGTTTATTCCGGAGGCGGTCTACGGGCTGTGCGAGATCAACCGGGGGCAGATTACGGAAAAGACCAGGCTGGTGGCAAACCCCGGCTGTTATACCACCTGTTCCATCCTGACGGCATACCCTCTCGTGAAGGAGGGGCTGATCGACGTGGATACCCTGATCGTGGACGCGAAGTCAGGCACTTCCGGGGCGGGGCGGGGTGCAAAACTGCCCAATCTGTTCTGCGAGGTGAACGAGAACATTAAGGCCTACGGCGTCGCCAGCCACCGACATACCCCGGAGATCGAGGAACAGCTGGGCTACGCGGGGAACTGTAAGGTGACCATCAATTTCACCCCCCATCTGGTTCCCATGAACCGGGGCATTTTGGTGACGGAGTACGCGTCGTTAAAGAGAAGGCCCGACGGCAGCCTCCCCTCTTATGAGGAAGTCCGGGGAGCCTACGACAAGTATTTCGGGAAGGAGAAGTTTGTCCGCGTCCTGGAGAAGGGCGTCTGTCCCGAGACAAAGTGGGTGGAAGGCAGCAACTATGTTGACGTGAATTTCGTCATCGATGAGAGGACCGGGCGTGTGATCATGATGGGCGCTTTGGACAATCTGGTAAAGGGGGCCGCCGGCCAGGCGGTGCAGAACATGAACCTGCTCTTCGGGCTTCCCGAGAGCGAGGGGCTGGAGCTGGTTCCCTGCTTCCCGTAAGAAAGCGAGGGGCTGGAGCGGGATCCTTTGTTCTCGGATTCCCTAAAATTTAGGAGAAAATATGAAAAAAACATATACCATACATACTATGACCATAGAGCATTATCCGGGTCTGTACGATCTCTGGATGACCATTCATGGCTTCGGCATCCGCAGCATTGACGACTCCCGGGAAGGCGTGGAGCGGTTTCTGTTGAGAAATCCCTCCACCAGCGTGGTGGCGGAGGCGGAGGACGGCTCCATCGTGGGGGGGATCCTCTGCGGCCATGACGGAAGGCGGGGCTGTCTGTATCACGTCTGCGTCAGGGAGGATTACAGGAGGCTCGGCATCGGCAAGGCCATGGTGGTGTACTGTATGAACGCTCTGAAAGCGGAGGGGATCAATAAAGTCAGCCTGATCGCGTTCACGAAGAACGACATCGGAAACGCTTTCTGGAACTGCATCGGCTGGACGAAGAGGCTGGACCTGAACTATTACGATTTCACGCTGAACGAGGCCAATATCACGGCCTTTAACCAATAGACCGCCGGATCGTTTGGAAGGAGATACTATGAACTTTTCCAAAAAATTGATCGAAGCCTTCCGGGAAGACGTCAACAAGACGATGGCGGCGGTGTGCAGGATCGGAGCGCTTTTGATGCTTCTGGCGATCGCCTTGAATCTGGCAGGAATCTTCAACCTGGATGTCAGGGCCTATCCTGTCCTGGCTGCCGCAGTGCTCGTCATGCTCATCCCCACGCTGTATTATGACATTATGCACCATGACAGTCTGGCGATGCGGTATGTGTTCCTGACCATGGTGACGTTGATGTGCGGGATCCTCTACATGCTGCTTTCCTATCATGTGTCCATCCTGCTGGTGTTTCCCGTGGTGGTTTCCTGTCTGTTCTGCAACAAGAGGGACGTCCTCTATACGGAGATCCTTTCGGTGCCCGTGATCATCATGGCGCACCTGGCCGCATATTGGATGAGGTTTGTGCCGAACGATCCGCTGGACAGCCTTCGGGACGTCATCCTATACGGCATGCTGCCCCGGCTGATCGAATTTTTCAGCATTTCCATCGTCTGTTACTGCATCACGGACCGGATCCAGAAACTGGTGGACCAGCTGGTGTGCAAGAACGACGAACTGGTGAACAATGAGCAGATGCTGATCGAATCCCTGACAAAGGTCATCGAGCTCCAGTCCCAGGAGACAGGGGGACATGTCAGGAGGGTTTCGGAATACACCAGGATCCTCTGCGAGGCCTGGGGCATGGAGCCGGATCTGGTCTGGAAGGTCTCCACGGCGGCGATGATGCACGACGTGGGAAAGCTCTACGTCCCCATGGAGGTCCAGGAAAAGCCGGATAAGCTCACGGACGCCGAGTACGAGGAGATGAAAAAGCACGTGCTGTACGGGGAAAAGCTCTTTGAAAATTCCTCCGGTGAGATGATGGAGATCGCGAAGGCCATCGCCCTGCAGCATCACGAGAGATATGACGGCAAGGGATATCTGGGCATCAAGGGGGAGCAGATCGATTTCTACGCCCGCTGCGTAGCCATTGCGGACGTGTTCGACGCGCTGGTCTCCCGCAGGGCCTACAAGAAGGCGTGGAAACCGGAGGAGGCAAAGAGGCAGATCTTATCCCAGAAGGGCAGACAGTTCGACCCGGAGCTGGTGGATCTCTTTGCGGCGCATTTCGATGAATTTTTAGAGGTGTTCCGGAAGTACCCTGACGCGCAGGAACCGGAGAACCCATCATAGACGGAAAGGCGGATGATTTGATATGAGACAGATCGAAGGCGGTATTACCGCGGCAAAAGGCTTTGAGGCGGCCGGCGTGGAGGCCGGCGTAAAATATCAGAACCGGAAGGACATGGCGCTGATCTATTCCGAAGCGCCCTGCAGGGCGGCGGGCACGTTTACCTCAAACGTCGTGAAGGCCGCGCCGGTCCTCTGGGACAAAAAAATTGTAGAAGAATCCCCCTTCGTCCAGGCGGTGGTGGTCAATTCCGGCATTGCCAACGCCTGCACGGGAAAGCAGGGCATGGACGCCTGCGCGGCGGAGGCCGACTGCGCGGCGAAGCTCCTGCAGATCCCCAGGGAGGCGGTGCTCATCGGCTCTACCGGCGTCATCGGCATGCAGATGCCTGTGGACAGGCTTTGCGCGGGCATTGAAAAGCTGGCGGCGGAGAAAGCGGGCACGCCGGAGGCAGGGCTTTCGGCCGCCCAGGCCATCATGACCACCGATACCGTTCACAAGCAGGTGGCGGTGGAGTTTACGGCCGGGGGAAAGAGGGCCGTCATAGGCGCCATGTGCAAGGGCTCCGGCATGATCCACCCCAATATGTGTACCATGCTGGGGTATGTCACTACGGACGTAAATATCTCAAAAGAATTGTTGCAGAAGGCGCTCCGCGCCGTGGTGGAGGATTCCTTTAACATGATCAGCGTGGACGGGGATACCTCAACCAATGATACGCTGCTGGTTCTGGCAAACGGGCTGGCGGGCAACGAGGAGATCCGGGAGGAAGGCGAGGATTACGCGGCCTTTTATGAGGCCCTGGAGTATGTGGCAAAATTCCTGGCCAGGAAGATGGCCGGGGACGGCGAAGGGGCCACCTGCCTCTTTGAGACGAAGGTGGTGAACGCCGCTACAAAACAGGATGCCAGGACGCTGGCAAAGTCCGTGATCTGTTCCTCCCTGTGCAAGGCGGCGATCTACGGGCATGACTGTAATTTCGGGCGCTTCCTCTGCGCCCTGGGCTACAGCGGCGTGACCTTCGATCCGGACCGCGTGGATCTGTTCTTTGAGGGGAACGGCAGCCGCATCCAGGTGTACGGGGACGGCGCGCCTAAGGAATACAGCGAGGAAGAGGCGACAAAGCTTCTCTCCGCGCCGGAGGTCACGGTCTATGTGGATATGCACAGCGGAAGCGAGACGGCCACGGCCTGGGGGTGCGACCTGAGCTATGATTATGTGAAGATCAACGCGGACTACCGCAGCTGATCTAAGCAGGATTTTATGAGGAAGGGTGGAGGGATGCTGCCGCCTGGGCCGCTTTTGGGCGGCGGAATGGAGAGCGATATGGAAAAGGATATGCAGGAAGTTTTACAGAAGGCGGAGGTCCTGATCGAGGCCCTTCCCTATATTCAGAAATTTAACCGAAAGATCATCGTTGTAAAGTATGGCGGCAGCGCCATGAGCAACGAAGAACTTCAAAAAAACGTCATTAAGGACGTGACCCTCTTAAAGCTGGTGGGATTTAAGCCCATCATCGTCCACGGCGGCGGCAAGGACATCAGCAGATGGGTGGAGAAGGTCGGCAAGGAAGCGAAGTTCGTGAACGGTCTGCGCGTCACCGACGAGGAGACCATGGAGATCGCGGAGATGGTGCTGGGAAAGGTGAACAAGCGCCTGGTGACCATGGTGCAGGAGCTGGGCGTCAAGGCCATCGGCATCAGCGGCAAGGACGGAGGACTGCTCCATGTGGAGAAGAAGTATTCCGGCGGAAAGGACATCGGATTTGTGGGAGAGATCACCAGGGTGGATCCCAAGGTGCTCTACGATATGCTGGAGAAGGATTTTCTCCCCATCGTCTCCCCCATCGGACTGGACGATCAGTTCCAGACTTACAATATCAACGCAGACGACGCGGCCTGCGCCATCGCCAAGGCGGTGGGCGCGGACAAGCTGGTCTTCCTCACGGACATCGAGGGGCTTTACCGGGATATCGACGACAAGAGCTCCTTTATCAACAGGCTGACCGCGGCGGAGGCGGAGGAACTGATCAACGGCGGCTATATCGGCGGCGGCATGCTGCCGAAGCTGGCGAACTGCACCTCGGCCATCCGCAGCGGCGTGAGACGCGTGCACATCCTGGACGGACGGATCCCCCACTGCCTCCTTCTGGAGATCTTTACCAGAAAGGGTATCGGAACGGCCATCGTGGACGAAGGGGAAGTCAAGGAGATGGAGAGCTGAGAGAGCGCTGCTTTCTAAGTGGAAAACGCGAGGCGGCAAAAAGTGAGATGGTGAAGTCTCGGTTTTGAGGGAGCCGGAACCGATTCCACTTGAACTCCTTTAGAAAAGACAAGAAAGACCGCGCAGGCGGCGGAAAGAGTGATGAAGATGGATATGAAGACCTATATCGAGGAGGCGGAAAGCGTCCTCCTGCACACCTACAACCGTTACCAGATCGTCCTGGACAAGGGAGAGGGCGTTCATCTCTATGACCAGAACGGCAGGGAGTATCTGGATTTTGTGGCGGGTATAGCGGTGTTTGCCCTGGGATATCATCATAAGGAGTACAACGACGCGCTGAAGGCGCAGATCGACAAGCTGATCCACACTTCCAACTACTATTACAACGCGCCCGCCATCGAGGCGGCGAAGAAGTTAAAGAAGGTCTCCGGCATGGACCGGGTCTTCTTTACCAATTCGGGGGCTGAGGCCATGGAGGGCGCCATCAAGGCGGCCCGGAAGTACGCCTGGCTGAAAGACGGGGCCCACGATCACGAGATCATCGCCATGGAGCATTCTTTCCACGGGAGGACCATGGGCGCTCTGGCCGTGACCGGCAATCCCAAATACCGGGAGCCCTTTGAGCCTCTGATCGGCAATGTGAAGTTCGCGAAGCTGAACGATATCGACAGCGTTCTGTCCCAGATCACCGAAAAGACCTGTGCCATTATCCTGGAGCCCGTCCAGGGGGAGGGCGGCCTTACCCCCGCGACGGAAGAATTTTTGAAAGCGCTCCGCAAGGTCTGCGATGAGAAAGATATTCTTCTGATCTTTGACGAGGTGCAGTGCGGCATGGGCCGCACGGGATACATGTTTGCCTGGCAGCGCTTCGGCGTAAAGCCGGATATCATGACCTGTGCAAAGGCCCTGGGCTGCGGCGTTCCCATCGGCGCTTTCCTGCTGACGGAAAAGACTGCCCAGCACTCCCTGACCAGCGGCGACCACGGCACGACCTACGGCGGAAATCCCCTGGCCTGCGCCGCGGCGGACAAAGTGCTGGAGCTCTTTGAAAAGGAGCATGTGATCGACAATGTGCGGAGAGTGGCCCCCTATCTGGAGAAGAGGCTGAAGGAGCTCATGAGCCGCCATGCCTGCATCCTGGAGCACCGGGGCGTCGGCCTTATGCAGGGACTTGTCTTCCGGCAGCCGGTGGGACCTATCATCAATCGGGCGGTGGAGAAGGGATTGCTTTTGATCAATGCGGGCCCCGACATCATCCGCTTTGTACCGCCCCTGGTGATCCGGGAGGAAGACGTGGATCGGATGATCGGTATTTTAGAAGAGTGTATTGAGGAATAGTCATGCATATTGAAAAGAAATTGTTTTCCGTTCTTCTGGTGTTTTTGCTTTTGGCGGGAGCGATCCTGGGGAGCCGTTTGGAGATCCGCCAGCCGGCGGAGGAAGGGCAGGGGGAATCCTGGTCCAGCATCAAGGAGACAATTTATGTCTGGTATTCGGACGAGGCGCTTTCCGGCTATATCGGCACGGCGGCCGTGAACTTCAGCGAGGCGGAGGGCGTCAGGGTGATCCCCGTGCTGCAGTCCGCCGACCGCTTTCTGGAGGAAATCAACGAGGCAACCCTGGATCCGGAGGAACAGATGCCGGATGCTTATGTGATCAACAACGACGAACTGGAAAAGGCTTATCTCGCGGGACTTGCCACGCCCATCCAGGATCCGGAGGGGATTGTTTCGGAGAGAGAGCTTCCGGGAACGGCCCTGTCTGCGGTCTCTTATAATGGAAACACGGCGGCATACCCCTTTTTCTTTGACACCAGCGTCCTGGTGTATAATAAGGATTATCTGCAGATGTGGTTAGAACAGCAGGCGCAGAGGGCGGCCCAGGGAGAAGAAGATCTGCCCGAGGGAGAGGAGCCTGCTCCGGAGGACGGCGGCACCGGTGTCTCTGAGGATGGCAGCATCGTGTCGGAGGATGTCCCGCTGGAGAGCATTATCCAGCCGGACGGACTGCCCCTTACGGTAGATGGCATCCTGCATTTTGCGGATACTTTTGATGCGCCGGAGAATGTGGACGGCGTCATGAAGTGGGATGTGTCCGACATCTTTTACAATTACTGGATCGTAGGGGATTATCTGACTGTAGGCGGCGACAGCGGGGATGATTACACCAACATCGACATTTACAATGACGAAGTCATTTCCTGCCTGAAGGTTTATCAGGCGCTGAATCAGTTCTTTTATATTGAGGCGGATAAGGTAAACTATGAGTCCGCAGTGCAGGACTTTGTGGATGGAAAGATCGTGTTCACCATCGGATCCGCAGATATCCTTCAGAGATTGAACGCAGCGAAGGAGGACGGCAGCTTTGCCTATGAGTATGGGATCGTGACGCTTCCCCAGGTCAGCACGCAGCTGGGCAGCAGGCCCCTTTCCGTGACGAACGCCGTGGCAGTCAACGGCTACTCCCAGCACAAGGAGCTTGCCAATCGTTTTGCGGAATACCTGACCCGGGATTTCGCGGGGGATCTCTACAGCCGCGCCGGAAAGATCTCCGTCTATGACTCCGCATATCCGGAGGACGAGCTGCTGCAGATGTTCCACAAACAATACGAAGAGAGCGTTTCCCTGCCGAAGATGATGGAGATCGGAAACCTCTGGCTCAGCCTGGAAGCGCTGTTTGCAAAAGTGTGGAACGGCGAGGAGGTCATGCCCCTGGTACAGGAGCTGGAAAACCAGATATCCACCCAGATTATCATAGAGTGAAGAATCTACGGCATGAAATTGTTAGTTTTTGTTAATTGAATTATCGTCGTATAAAGAAAACCGGCCATGACATACTATCCAAAAAGAAAGGGAGGTATTCGTCATGGTCGGTTTTTTTATCGCGCTCCTCTCCGGGGCGCTTATGAGCATACAGGGTGTGTTTAATTCACAGGTGACAAAGGCGTCCGGGATCTGGTCCGCCAGCTCCTTTGTGCAGCTTTCCGCGTTTATCGTATGTATCGGGGCCTGGCTTGCCACAGACCGGAGCAATCTTTTGAAGGTCTTCAGCGTACAGCCCAAGTATATGCTGCTGGGAGGCGTCATCGGCGCGTTCATCACCTACACGGTGATCAAGAGCATGGATCTCCTCGGCCCCGCCAGGGCCGTAATGCTGATCGTCACCGCGCAGTTGATCGTCGCCTACGGCATTGAACTGTTCGGCCTGTTCCAGGTGGAAAAGCAGCCCTGGGAGTGGAGAAAGGCCATCGGCATGGCGGTGGTGATCGGCGGGATCATTCTGTTTAAGTGGAAGTGATCGGCTCTACAAGTGAAGCTAAATAGTAGGAGAAAAGAGGATATACTTGACAAAACTGTCTATGAAATAGTATATTAAATATGTTGAATTAGGGAAAGTATAGTCTGTATAAGGAGAGGAAATGATCAACAGATAACTTGATTTAAGTGAAGCACATAGTTGGAAAGGATCTGTACGGACAGGCTCCTTGTTGTGATGTTTCCCCGGAATTTCCGGGGAGGCAGACAGATTGTGTACGCTTAAATTAGAAGATCGCGTGGATGGTTTCCTTTTTTCTTTGGCTAAAAAGGTTTCTTTTTGCGGGTCTGCTCTGCGTATGCAAGGCAGGCCTGTTTTGATGCGCGGACCTGCGCAAAGAAATTGGCTGCGCGTGGGGAAGGGAGAGGATCTTTTCGGTTCGAGGAAGGGAGGAAATGATGTTACAGATAAACGGACTTACCATCACCCACAGAAAAGATCTGCGCGTGATACTGGAAGATTTCAATCTGGTGTTGAACGACGGGGACAAGGCGGTGATCATAGGGGAGGAGGGAAACGGCAAATCGACCCTGATGAAGTGGCTTTATGACCCGGCGCTGACGGAAGGATACGCCGAGGCAAGAGGAACCCGCGTACTGGGAAACGAAAAGCTGGGCTATCTGCCTCAGGAGCTGCCGGAGCAGGACAGGGAAAAAACATTGTACGAATTCTTCACGGAGGAAGAAGGTTTCTGGAACCGGACGCCGAAAGAGCTGGCGGAGCTGGCCGGGAAGTTTGGCGTCGCTTCGGAATTTTTTTACCGGGAGCAGAGGATGGACAGCCTTTCCGGCGGGGAAAAGGTAAAGGCCCAGCTGATGAAGCTGTTGATACAGGAGCCCACGGTGCTGCTTCTGGACGAACCGTCTAATGATATTGACCTCGCTTCTATAAAACTGCTGGAGACGGTGATCAACGACTGGAAAAAGATCGTGCTGTTTATTTCCCATGATGAGACGCTGATTGAAAATACCGCCAATATGGTGGTGCATCTCGAGCAGATCAGACGGAAAACAAAGTGCAGATATACGGTTGCGAAAATGCCGTACCGTGAGTATGTGCAAAAGCGGCTTCACAGCTTCGAAAGACAGGAACAGCAGGCGCTGAATGAACGCAGGGAAAAGAAACTGCGGGACGAGAAATTTCGGAAAATATACCAGAGCGTAGACCATGCTCAGGCGGTGGTCTCAAGGCAGAACCCGGGCGAGGCCAAGAATCTGAAGGACAAGATGCATACTGTCAAGGCGATGGGCAGACGGTTTGCGCGGCAGGACGAAGAGATGACCGAATTGCCGGAGCAGGAGGAAGCCATCTTTTTTAAGCTGGGCGGGCAGGAGTCGAACATGCCTTCCGGCAAGACGGTCCTTGAGTATTCCCTGGATGAGCTGTGGACGCCGGGCGATGCGCAGAGCGCAAGGCTTTTGGCGAGAAATATCTTACTTAGGATCCGGGGACCGGAGAAGGTCTGCATTGTCGGGCCAAACGGCGCCGGGAAGACCACCCTGCTGAAAAAGATAGCCGATGAACTCATGGAGAGGAAGGATGTCCGGGTGGAATACATGCCGCAAAACTACGAGGAACTTTTAGATCCGGCCATGACGCCGGTGGACTTCCTTGACAGATCCGGCAGAAAGGAAGAGCGCACGAGGATCAGAACCTACCTCGGCTCGCTGAAATTCACTGTGGAGGAAATGGAGCATCCCATCCGCGAGCTGTCCGGCGGTCAGAAAGCGAAAGTGTTCCTGTTGAAAATGAGCATGTTCGGTGCGAATGTCCTGATCCTGGACGAGCCCACAAGAAATTTTTCGCCGCTGTCCGGGCCGGTGATCCGAAAGATGGTGCGGGAATTTCCCGGAGCGGTGATCAGCATATCCCACGACAGAAAATACATTGAGGAGGTCTGCAGCGTGGTATACCGGCTCACGCCGGAGGGACTTGTGCGTGAGACTGAAAGATGACGGATCGGAACCGATTATGGCAAAGAACACAGTGGGCGGGTAACGGACCCAACGCCCGTTTCCGGAGGCTGGAATGTATCAGCTATATCGGAGACGGGCATTTGATTTTGACTGGCTATGCGGGACGGAATCAACCGGCAGTTGAATAGTAAACAACTAATTGATAATTGAACGCTTCAAAAGTGCCCTGTATAATGAAATTACACCGGTGAAAAAGAAAGAATGTGAGGTATAGACATGAAAATAACAATAGGTGAAAAAATCAGGGAACTGCGGCTGCGTGATGCGAGGAGACAAGATGATCTGGCCGCTGCGGTAGGGGTCACCGCTCAGGCTGTTTCGCGTTGGGAGGCCAACGGCAGTTATCCGGATTTGGAACTCATTCCAAGCATTGCCAATTATTTTGGAGTGTCCATTGATGAGCTGTTTGGCTACCAAAACGACCGTGAGAAAAAGATCGATGCTATTATTCAGAAAATCGAAGCGTTTCACATAAAGGGACGCGGCGATGACGAATGGGTGGACGAATGTCTGTCTGTTTTAAGGGATGGTCTTGCTGAATTTCCGCAAAACGAGAGGCTTATGATCACACTTGCCGATACGCTTTCCGAAGCCGGATGGAGAAGGCATCATGAATGGCTGTATTATGATGACGAGGGCTATATCCGGCATGACTATGATGCTCACAGGCAAAACCCATACTGGGACGAAGCAGTCAAACTCTGTGAGACATTGGCGGATTCGGCACATGATTTTGATATTGTCACGGAAGCGGTCTCCCTATTGGTGCTTCTCTATCGAAATATCGGAGAAAATGAAAAAGCGGCCGCTTGTGCTGTTCGGATGCCGGAACTCAGCAAGAGTCGGGAAGTTTTGCTTGCGGGAGCGGAGGACGGAAAAGAGGAGGCGAAATATATCGGCGAGTTACTGCTTAAAATGGCGGATATCTTTTCTGAGCAGGTGGTATATGGACTGATTGCCAACAAAAATCATTATACGAGTGATCTGCCAGTTCAAAAAGTGAAGGGCGTCATCGCGCTTTGGGGACTCCTCTGTGAGGATGGAAATTTTGGCGCTTATCATGGCAGTCTCATCAAGCTCTATCTGTATTTATCACGGCTGGAATGGGAACGCGGGATGCATGATGAAGCTTTCGTCTCTCTGGATGAGGCGCTCCGTCATGCAAGGGCGCTCGAATCGCTCGGCGACGGAAAGGAACACGCTTACACCGCGCCTCTCGTGTCACGCGTGACCTATAAAACAGAGTTATGCAGCGGGATCGCGAGGACGCTGCCGGATGATTGGCCGTTCTGGTGCAAACCGGATTATGATCAGGTCGAAAAAGAAATAAAGGAAGATCCCCGTTGGGAAAGATGGGTGAAGCAATGTCGGGCTGAATGAATAGTGAAGCCAGCGGTCTTTCATGAGAAGCAAAACCCAAAAAGGTGTAGGAGTTTTCCGAAAAAAGCAGGTGGGTACACACCGGATCTGCCTGCTGTCCCTCCGGGGGCAGCGGGCAAAAATCCGAGGTGTGGGCACACCTGCTTTTTCTGCTGTTTCCAAAACTCTGTGAAGGAATGGCAGGCAGCTTTCTCCGCATGTATATATCGGATCTGCTTGCCGTTCAGCGGAAGGACAACTTGCTGACATGGTTAAAGACATATGCTTTTTCTTGAAGGAAAACGGATTGTCCTGCCTTAAGAAATTTTTAAGATTTTTTCTCACATTTTTCCTTGTCAATGAAGTTTTTACTGCTTACAATAGAACTATCAGCGTGATCCGGGCCCATGAAACAAAAGACCGTTTCATCCATTTGCGGAGTGCAGAGCAGATAAAGGACGGTTGCATGGGAAAGGGAAAAATAAGTGGGTTTTTCAGACGGTGTGGGACAGGTTCTGCCGGGAGGGGGATCCTGACTGTACTGTTTGTGTGCGTAATTTCCGGCTTCTGTCTGGCCGGCTGCGGGCCCCAGTGGGAGGCGGATTTCTTCCTGGAGCAGGAGGAAGGGGAAGGCGGCTCTGGCACGCTTCCGGGGAATGGAACGGCAGCAGTGGGGTCGCAGTCGGACGCTCCCGGGGAGAGGGATACTGTCGCGTCAGCGGGGCGGGATACCGGCCGGGGTCCGGATATAGGAATGGGAGTCGGTTCAGGCGCTGAAGCAGACTCTTTCAGGGAGGAACCGGAGAACGTCATCTATGTGCATGTCTGCGGAGCGGTGAACAGTCCGGGACTGAAAAAACTGCCGGAGGGAAGCCGCGCTTTTGACGCGCTGGAGATGGCAGAGGGTTTTACGGAGGATGCGGATGCGGACGCGGTAAACCTGGCGGCCCTGCTGACGGACGGCCAGCAGCTCTATTTTCCGGCAGAGGGAGAAAGCGCTGACCCGGGATCGGGAATGGGCGGGAGCACCGGGAAGGTGAATCTGAACACGGCGAATGTGAAGGAGCTCTGCACCCTGAAGGGGATCGGTGAGAGCCGGGCAGAGGCCATCTTGAAATACCGTGAGGAAAAAGGCGGATTTTCGAATGTCGAGGAGCTGATGCAGGTGCCCGGGATCAAGGAGAGCATTTTTCAAAAGATCTGTGACCAGGTCACAGTAAAATAAGAGAAACAGTTCAGCCTGCCGTCAGGTTTCGAAAAGCGGCATCGGCACAGCTCCCTCCGGAACGGAGAGAGCACATGACAGCGTAAGAGCGTGAAGGCGCGGCTGCGCAGATGAAAGGCATGATCTGAACTGTTATGAATAAAGAGGGAGAGAGGATAAAGAGAATGGCGAGAAGAGTTTTGGTGGTGGATGATGAGAAGCTGATCGTGAAGGGGATCCGGTTCAGTCTGGAACAGGATGGGATGGAAGTGGACTGCGCTTATGACGGCGAGGAAGCGCTGGAGTATGCGAAAAATCAGTCATACGACATTATTCTATTGGACGTGATGCTGCCAAAGCTCGGAGGGTTTGAAGTATGTCAACAGATTCGGGAGTTTTCCAATGTGCCGGTGGTGATGCTGACGGCCCGGGGGGAGGATATGGACAAGATCCTGGGGCTGGAGTACGGCGCGGACGACTATATCACGAAACCCTTTAACATTCTTGAGGTAAAGGCCAGGATCAAGGCGATCATGCGCCGGGTGGAGAGCCGCAAGGCGGAGGAGAGCCACAGCCGGATCATCGAGAGCGGCGACATGCGCCTGGACTGCGAGGGAAGAAGGGCGTATATCGCGGACAAAGAGGTAGGGCTGACCGCCAAGGAGTTTGAAGTGCTGGAGCTTTTGATGACTAACCCCAATAAGGTCTACAGCCGGGAGAGCCTTCTGAAACTGGTGTGGGGGACGGATTATCCCGGAGACGCCCGCACGGTGGATGTACATATCCGGAGACTTCGGGAGAAGATCGAGTCCAATCCCAGCGAGCCCCGCTATGTGCACACCAAGTGGGGCGTGGGGTATTATTTCTTAAACTGACGGCGCTGCCGCGGCGCCTGGAGAGGATGTTATGATGCAGGGCGCAGCAGTTGTGGTGCCAGGGATATTGCGGATGTGTGGCAGTCCGAATACAAATGGAATCAACAGATTCATAGAACTTGAACCTGAAAGGGAGGAGGGGCGTCGAAGCGGTGTCTATAAAACTGCCGGAGAATGTGCGAAAGAGAATAAAACAGATCGTTTATGTGCGCAGTTTCCGGGCCAGGATCTGCCTCTTGATCCTCCTGGTGGGCATCGTTCCCAGCGTGCTTCTGCGCTACGGTATCCTGCAGGCTTATGAGAACCGCGCGGTGGAACAGAGGTCGGCCACGGTGCAGAACCAGCTGTTAGTCGTGGCAAAGCAGCTTCTCAGCAACAATTATTTCGCGACTTACCACTCCGACGATGTGAGCCTGTCGGCGTCCAGGCAGGTGATCAATGCGGAGCTGGAGACCATCTCCAATCTGTATGAGGGTCGGGT
This sequence comes from uncultured Acetatifactor sp., assembly GCA_947595925.1. Lineage (GTDB taxonomy): Bacteria > Bacillota > Clostridia > Lachnospirales > Lachnospiraceae > Acetatifactor. The sequence goes on from CANQEV010000001.1 coordinate 117,361, forward strand.
CATGATCATAGGTCAGGGCTGCAAGGTCCTGAAAGATACTTACGGCATCAGCGAGGGGAAGACCATGATCTCCGAGGAAGTGATCAAGTGTTTTCTCGGGGAGAATACCTCTCACTACGATGCGGAGAACGGTTACATAGAGATGACCACCCCGGTGGTGGCCACGGCGGCGGACGGCAGTTCCGCGGTTGTGGGCGTCATGCTGACCAGCGTGTCCAACGCCAGCATCGTGGGAATCCTGGATGTGCTGAATCAGAAGGCCATCAATCTGGAAGCCATTATGATTATGGTGATCGTGGCGATGGCGCTGTTCCTCTCCGGGGTGCTGACAAAGCCCTTTAAGAAAGTGACGGAGGAGATTCAGAAGGTAAAGGACGAGACCAGCGAGAAGGCGCTCTCCGTGCCGGATTATGTGGAGACGGCGCATATCGTGGACGCCTTTAACGAGATCCTGGGGCGGATGAACACGCTGAATGATTCCCGGCAGGAATTTGTGGCGAATGTGTCCCACGAGCTGAAGACCCCCATGACCTCCGTGAAGGTCCTGGCGGATTCCCTGCTGGCACAGGAAAACGCCCCGGCGGAGCTGTACCGGGAATTTATGGAGGACATGGTCTCGGAGATCGACAGGGAGAATCGGATCATCACGGACCTGCTGGCTCTGGTGAGGATGGAGAACAAGACCCAGGAGCTGAATATCGTCTCGCTGAATATCAACGATCTTGCGGAACTCACGCTGAAGCGTCTGCGCCCCATCGCCCGGAAAAAGGATGTGGAAGTGGTCCTGGAGAGCATGCGGCCCGTGACAGCGGAAGTGGACGAGGTGAAGATGACCCTGATCATGGCCAATCTGGTGGAGAATGCCATAAAATACAACCGGGAACACGGCTGGGTGAAGGTGATCCTGGATGCGGACCATCAGTTTTTTACTTTTCAGGTGGACGACAGCGGCATTGGGATCCCGGAGGAATCCCTGCCCCATATTTTTGAGAGGTTTTATCGGGCGGACAAGTCCCACTCCCGGGAGATGGGGGGGACCGGCCTGGGCCTGGCGATCACGAAGCGGGCGGTGCTGATGCACAAGGGCTCTATCACGGTGACCAGCACCGAGGGCGAGGGCAGCAGTTTTACGGTGAAAATACCGCTGAATTACATTGCGGATACCTGACGGGGTGAGGAAGGATGAAGGAACGCTCTTTACGAAAAAACAGAATAGCGGCGGTCTGGATTTCCCTGCTTTTGTGTCTGGCGTTTCTGATGGGGCTCTCCGCCTGCGGGGAGGAAGAGCCGCCGAAGGAGAACATGGTCCAGGTGTATTATCTCTCAAATGCGGAGACCAAGATAGAAGGCCACGAGATGGAGAGGCCCACGGGTCCTGCGGAGGAGCAGATCAGAAAGCTTCTGGCGTATCTTTCCGCAAATCCGGAAAAACTCACTTATAAAGCGCCGTTGACCATGGGATTTTCCGTGCAGAACATGGAGTATTTTGAGGGGCAGCTTTTGCTGAATATGAGCGAGACCTATCGGGATCTGAAACCCACTACCGAGGTGCTGGTGAGGGCGGCGCTGGTCCGCACCCTGACCCAGATCAGCGGAGTGGACCGGGTCCAGATCACCGTGGAGGGAAAGCAGCTCTTTGACAGCGCCGGAGAGGCGGTGGGCTGGATGAACGCGGATCAGTTCATCCAGAACGACGGCAGTGAGATCAATACCTATGAGCAGGTCCGCGTAAAGCTTTACTTTGCGAATGAGACGGGGGATAAGCTGATCGCGGCCTACCGGGAAAAGTTTTATTCCACAAATACGCCGCTGGAGCGCTTTGTGGTGGAGGAACTGATCAAGGGACCCAGCGGAAAGGTGGAAGGAATCTATCCGTCCGTCAACCCGAGCACGAAGATTCTCAGCGTCATGACAAAGGACGGGATCTGCTATGTCAATCTGGATTCCAGTTTCCTCACCGTCGTAAACAATGTATCCAGCGAGCTGTCGATCTATGCCATTGTCAACTCTCTGGCAGAGCTGAGCAATATCAACAAAGTGCAGATCCTGGTGGACGGCGAGGCCCCGGCAAATTTCGGGGACGCGGTCTTTGAGAGAAACATGGATTGTGTGACTGTGCTGGAGGGAACTTAATCATATTTTTATGACAGAGGAGGAAAGGCATGAGGAGACCCCTGTTTTGGGCCTGTCTGTTCCTGGTTATAACGGCGGCCATCCGCTTTCTGCTGACCGGCGGCTTCGCTCCCGGAGGGGGCGCGGAGGGGCCGCCGGAATGGGGGCAGGAGGTCGTTTTAGCCGGAAAGGTCTGCGGCCGGGAGACCGGGAACCAAAAGAATGTTTTTATACTTGAGATCGATATTCTAAAATCAAATCAGTTTGCTGCAGCGTCGCAGCAGATCACCAACTATCTGGAAAATATAGAAGCGACAAAACTCCGGTGTGAAATGGCGGGGGCTGGCGGAGCTATGCCTGAGATAGGCAGCCGTGTATCTGTCAGAGGAAAATTCTCAGCTTATGAGGGAGCGTCCAATCCGGGAGAATTTGACTTTGCGGAATACTATCGCGCCAACGGCGTGGGCGGTCGGCTGAGAGATACTGTCATTCTGGAAAAAAGCGCCGGATACAGCAGGCTGGGAGAAGGACTTTTCCGCCTGCGGGAATTCCTCGGGAAGAGGCTGGACCGGGCGTTCCCGGAGAAAGAGGCGGGGGTGATGAAGACCATGCTTCTTGGGGATCGGTCCGGCCTGGATCCGGAGCTGAAGGAATTGTATCAGGAGGGCGGGATCATACATATCTTGAGCATCTCGGGGCTGCACATTACCCTGCTGGGGATGGGCGTCTATCGTCTGCTCAGAAAGCTGGGGGCTCCGAACGGTGCTTCCGCCCTGACCGGCGGCCTGTTTCTGCTCTTTTACGGCGTGATGACCGGGATGAGCGTCTCCGCCTGCCGTGCCATCGGCATGTTCCTGCTGCGGATGCTGAGCCTGTCCCTGGGGAGGACTTATGATATGTTGACGGCCCTTGGGGTGATGGGGGCGGGGATGCTCTGCCTGTGCCCGGCCTATCTGCTGCACTCTGGATTCTGGCTTTCCTTCGGTTCGCTGTTCGGGGCGGGCTGCGTGCTGCCCGTTTTGGAGGAACTGGCGGCGGGGGCTCCGGCGGAGTCTGAAAGCCGGGGCCTTCTGTCGCTGATACAAAAAGCGGAGAAAGGCCTGCAGCTGCAAAGCGGGGGCCGGAGGAAAGGAAGGGCCAAACTTTTGAGGAAGGTAGGGCTGGCTTTTTTACAAAAGATAGGTGGTTTCATAGGGGGATTGGCGGGCGGTCTCCGGGGCGGGGCGGCGATTCTGCTGGCGACGCTTCCCCTGCAGCTGCGCTTTTATTTCGAAGTCCCCGTGTTTTCCATGGCGGTCAATCTGCTGGTGCTGCCCTGTATGGGGGCGGTGGTGGGATGCGGTTTTTTGGCAATGCTGCTGCCGGGCTTTACGGTTTTTGGCGCTGTGGATGTCCTGGCGCTGAGAGGGTTTGAGGGGCTCTGCGCCCTGACGGGGGGACTGCCCTTCCACACCTGGAATCCCGGCTGCCCGGCGCTCTGGCAGATGGGGCTCTATTACCTATGCCTTGCCGGGGCTTTGCTTTTGCTGCAGGACAGAAAGCGGCGGGCGGAAATCACGGAGCGGGGGATCCCGGCAGGATATCGGTTGGCGGGGACAAAGAGTACGGCGGTATTTGTTGTAGGGAGACATACAGCAAACCGACGCCTACCTCTAAAAGATAAGTTGTCGGGGCACCGTGGAGTGATGAAAAGACTGTCGGGAACAACAATGGGGTGCGGAGATATCTCTGAAGAAATATCGGGAAAAGCGCCGACGGGCCGTGAAAATCAAGGATGGCTGCGGGGAGAGGGGCAGGAAAGCAGCGGATTTCAGGGAGGGCTGCGGGGAGAGAGTCCGGGATGCAGCAGGACACAGGGAGGACTGCGGGAAGAAAAACCGGAGTTTTGTGAGATAAGATGGTGGGAGAAATGCGCTGCGTTTGCGGTCAAGTGGCTGGTGGTCTTTCTCCCTGTCGCGCTGTTTGCGCTGCCCGTTCACCGGACGGCGGGGATCCTGTTTCTTGACGTGGGCCAGGGGGACGGCATCTGCCTGCGCGCGGAGAGCGGGGAGACCTGGCTTTACGACTGCGGCAGCTCCAGCAAGAAGCTGGTGGGGGAAAATATCCTGATCCCTTACTTAAAACACGAGGGGATCCGGCGGATCAGCGGGGTGATCCTCTCCCACGGCGACAAGGATCATGTCAGCGGTCTTCTGGAACTGTTCGCCCTGTCGGAAAAGGAGGGGATCCGGATCGACAGGGTGATCCTGCCCGCGCTGGCGGAGAACGGGGAAGAAGCGTTTTCCGAGATCCTGGACTATGAGAGCGAGAGGCTGTTTGATGTGATCCGGGTGAAGGCCGGGGACCGTTTCGGGGGGAAAGCGCTGTCCTTCGCCGTCCTGAACCCGGAGGGCGGGGAGAGGGAGAGCGACAACGCTTCCTCCCTCTGTCTCCTGGCACGGTTCCGGGAGCGGAAAACAAGCGCTGACATCCTGCTCACCGGGGATGTGGAAGGGCCGGGGGAGGAGGTTTTATTGGCGGAACTGGAAAAACTGGGCACAGGGAACGTGGATGTGTTAAAATGCGCCCATCACGGCTCAAAGAACGCCACTTCCCAGGCGTTTCTGGAGGCGGTGGACGCCCGGATCGCCGTGATCTCCTGCGGGAAAGACAACAGCTACGGGCATCCCCATCCGGAACTCCTGGAAAGGCTGGAGGGGGACGGCGCTGCGCTCTTCCGGACGGATCTAAGCGGAGCGGTGAGCATTGAGTTCTTAAATAACGGGTGCAGGGTGCGGACATTCCGGGGGAACTGAATGAAATGGAAAGCTAGAATAATGTGATAAACAAACACGCCTGATTAGTGATAGATTTCTTCACATCTGGGTGGTATAATGTTAAATGTCGAGTGGGCGTTCGACAAATCGACGTTTGTAAGGAGGGATTCCTGTGAAAATATTCTGTGTATGGGAGCACAACGGCGGTGACAGCCTTTTATTTGCAGATGCCTTTGTCGGAGCCTTTACACGCGGTGTCTCCAGGGACTCGGTTCTTGAGAAAATGCCGGCTGAAATAAGGTCTTATGTAAGCTGGAAAGGCGGCCTGATGCCCGATGCCTTTGAATGCGAGATCATCCAGGAAAAGCAATCTGATCTGACTGTTTCCGATGCCGATTCGGATGTCATCTTTGATTCGGAGAGGAAAGGACTAAGCCTGACCGAATATGCGGAATTGAAGGCGCTCGCCTTAAAATCAGCGCAGGATTTTTTGACACTGTATCAGGCCATTCCCGATAAAAGTAAAAGCTGTCTGCCGGGCCGAAAAACTTTTTACGGGCAGGTTCCGCGGACAGCGCGGGAAATGTATGAGCACACAAAAAACGTCAACGCGTATTATTTTGGAGAAATTGGCGTTCCTGCGGATAATGAAGGTACGATTCTGGAATGCAGAGAACGCGGATTTGCGGCTCTTGAAAACCAGGCGGATTTTTTGAAATGTGCGGTTTGCCTTGGCAGCTATGACGAAGAATGGTCGTTGCGAAAGGTACTGAGACGTTTTGTCTGGCATGACAGGATCCATGCAAAGGCTATGTACCGAATGGCTGTAAAGACTTTTGGCGACAAATCTGTGCCAAACGTGTTTCGGTTTACTATATAATTAGACTCATGGGTTGAAATTATAGCTTCAAATTCTAATTTGAAAGGGAGTTTATTATGAATGATAAAAAAGTAACAGGATTTGATTATTTATGGTTATCAATGTATGCAGTGGCAGGATTTTGTTTTGAATTATTATTAGCATTTATCGAACAAGTAATTGGAATAGATATAAATAATAGTACATCTTTGCAAATGATTATTCATTGGGTTATAACAATTGTTGCCTGGGTATTAATAGGCGTAATGATTACTAAATTAGGAAAGAAAACTACTGACTTTGATATTTGGGAAAATCCAAATAATAAAGTAAAATTATGGCAGATAGTTGTAATTATTTTATGTTTTATTATAAATATTGCAGTAAAGTATATTGATTGGAATGGATTTAAAGTGATACAAGAATTTCAATCAAGAGGAACATTGCTTTTTATATTTCAATATATGTACTATATTGCCGAAGGTTTTTTAATTTCATTGGTTATAGTATATGGGCAAAAAGCGTGCGAAATATGGTTTAAAAAAGACAATATACCTTATGGCGGTATTATTTTAGGACTAACTTGGGGGCTGGGGCATATTTTATCTAAAGGAAGTATCACAGTTGGACTATTATCCGCTATTGCAGGCGTTTTATTCGGGGCTGTATATTTACTTGTTAATAGGGATTATAAAAAAGCATTTCCAATTATTACACTATTGTTTATGCTATAAGCTAAAACTATAAACTTAACAATAGCGTTCAGTGAAATAAGACTTGCCATATATTTCAAAGTGTTCACAGACTATTTATTGGGCTTGGAAAGGAATGATACTCTATCACAGTTGCAACTAAGTAGAAACACAGCGCCAGGGCGGTTATGAACGTGAAGTTTGTAGCCGCCTTTTTTGTTTGGAAAGGAGCAGAGAATGAAGAAAGCAGACAGCACCAAGAGGGCGCAGGAAAAATAGCTGAATATGCGTATCGTGGGAGCGCCTGAAAATGCTGAATTTTCGGGCGTTTTCTATTCGATATACCCAGAGATTTAAAAAAATTTTGATAAACGCGCCTAATGAGTGATAGATTTCTTTACATTTGGGTGGTACAATGTTAAATGTCGAGTGGGCGACGGTTCAATCGGAGTTTAACGAGGTATGATATGAAACTATTTGTTTCTTTCTCAGCAAGAAAAACTGGTAATTGCGCTCAGATTATTGATTTTATAAAGACACCGCAAGATAAAGTGATATATTATAAGGATTTGAACACACACGGGTGTAGTAATTGCAGTTATGAGTGTTTCAAAACACAATGCCGATATCGAGACGATGATGTTTATCGCCTATATAGCAGTTTTGAGAGCTACGAAAAAGTTATTCTGCTTGTTCCGATGTATTGCGGAAATCCTTCTTCCTTATATTTTTGCTTTAATGAAAGAAGCCAAGACTTTTTCATGCACCATGAAAATGAATATATATCTTTTGTGGAGAGACTTTTTATCATCGGCGTCTATGGGAGCAAAAAAGAATCCCCAGATTTCATAAGGTGTTTTGAAAAATGGTTTGAGGGTACTCCTTATTCACATCATGTTCTGGGAATCGAACGCCACTTGTACCAGCAAACAATGAAGGATAGCGTAATGGATATTGAGCCGGTTAAAATGGTACTACATGGGTTTATTCGATAAATTCCCGTGTTGCAAACTCCTTTAGGAACTAAAGAGCGCACTTCTGTACATAGTCTCTCGACCATGTATCGTGTGCTCTGCAAGGCTTCCTCTCTGACAGCAGAAAGCTGCCGTTCGAGAGGTTTCGTCGCTTCGCGACCTCAAGGGGGCTACACCCCCCCTTGCGCCGCTAAAGCGGCTATTCTCTGTGTACTTGACGTCCGCGAACGGTTTTAGCAACCCGTTTGCCGCCAGCAAGTTTGAAAACTGCAAGCCAATCACTGTTTACCGCCTTAACAACAGTGTTGAGTTAAATACCGTTTTGCGTGTTGGTTTTTGAAATAATGCTGTGCTATCATAATGATACAAAGCTCAGGAGGTCATATATGGATATAGGAAAAGTTATAAAGGAGTTAAGGCAGAAACGAGGAATTACACAGGAAGAATTCTCGGAAGCGCTACGAGTATCCGTCCAAACGATTTCTCGTTGGGAAAACGGAGTAAACGCCCCTGATCTGTCTATGCTTCCCCAACTGGCAGTATATTTCAGAGTGACCACAGACTATTTACTGGGCTTGGAAAGGAGTGATAATATGGCCAAGTTGATTAAAACCACAGAAACGTTTGAACTGGCGTCAGAACAGGAAGCCAAGGAAATGGTGCTGAAATTCAAAGGTGAGAAATTTCCTGTGCTTAAAGACCACAAGATTGCCACAGTTGGAGACAAGGTGATACTTGAGGTTACAAAGGAATTCAACAGTGAATTGGATAACATGAAGTTTAACTAATTCATAACAACTAAATACCGAAAGATTGACCGTTGACACACCGGCTCCCCGGTGAAAAAGCCAGCGGTCTTTTTTTATCCAAAATTCAAAAAGGAGGTCATGCAAAATGGCAAAAACAATCGACCAGCTCCAAGCGGAAATTGAGAAAAAAGAAACCCAGCTTTCGCAGGAGCGCCACAAGGAACAGCGGCTCAAAAACCGCTTGAAGTATTACGAAAAGGGTGAGCGCGGCGGGAGCGGTCAGCTTGCATACAGCTTTGACATTGCCTTGCAGAACGAGTTTTCCCTTGAGGAAAATATCGCCCTTGAAAGACAGTTTTTATTCAGAGCGGTTTGTCAGCCGGAGCATGAGCAGTTCAACGTAATTTACCAGACCGCCGAGGACGGACTGGGCGACACGGTGAAGCTCCGGCTGTCCGGTGCGGGCGGGAACACTGCCACCAAGATCGAGCAAGCCGAGAAGCTGATACTGGCTTTTCTGGCAGACGGAAAGGAGCTGCCAAGCGACGAGATAGAGAGCCGCAGCCGATGCCTATTCCGAATTGTACGACATTACGGACATGTTTACCGTCGATGCGGGGAGATACGGCTCTTAATGCGGAGAAAGGCTTTGGCGATGCCGTATCTTTTTTGGAAAGTCGGACTATGTTTGACGGTTTATGGGAAATAGGGATGACATGTAAAGGTTTAAATGTTAGAATATTTATTGTCTTAGAAATAAAATTATATAGGGGGTGTTAAAGTGGGTTTTTATGATATGATTTTAGGCGACAAGGGCTTATTAGTAGAATTACGCTGTAAGAATTCTTTCAATGAGCAGATTTATGCAGGCATTGTGAATTATCTTAATGAGAATTTGCCTGAGTGGAAATCAAGTGGATTTATACCTGTCAAAGATGCAGTAGTTATCTTTAACCTGATTGACGAACTATCTGGCGGAAGCAGATTTTGGAGTGAAGAAGTCCAGCTGCGGGTAGAGGATGCCACGCTTGAGATACAGGATATCATTAGCGCACTGGAAGAATAATGCAATTTATTTTAGGAGGGAGTACCGTGGCAAAACGACCTGCATTTTTTATCCGTGGGGGAAAAGTTATAAGTGAAATATATTCGTTTGAATGGTTTCCGGGTTTTGCAGTATCTCAAAAACAAAAGTCCATAGAAAGCTTACATAATGCAATTATGAAAGTGGATGTAAACGCTAAGCCGTTAGAAATCAGCACTAAGAGTAAGGAACCTATTGGAATAAAACTAAGTGCGTTTAATCTCAAGTTAAACAACTATGCTCTTGAGAATATTTTTCAGGGTGCTAAAGTTTTTGAATGTGGCGGCCCATATCTTGATTTACTTGATGTGCTGCCCAAAGAAGCCAAGCGTGATGAAAGGCTGTATAACTCTGGGAAACTGAAAGCGTTTTGTTATCAAAATGATGATTTCCCTTTAATTCCCCAAACGGTATTTTATGATTTCATCTATGTTGCTGCTGTAAAGCAATCATTTGCAATAGATGAAATCAACGCAGTTTCAAATTATAATTATTTTACAGATATTGAGTTTAATCCGGCAAAAAGCATTAATACCCAGGCTAGGGCTGCTGCAATGATTAAGTTGATTTTAGATGAATACGGATATCTTCCGGATTTTCAGAAACAAGATTTTATCCAATTTCACAAAGAACATATTATCTATTAATGCAAAAGCTATTATTAACTTTTGCAAGTCAGTATTTGAAGAGGAAATATCATAAGAGGTAGAATGTTGAAAAAAGTACTGATGCCAATACTGGGAATATTTATAGTGCTGGTAACAGGGATAGCTCTGTTTGCCCTGTTTGCTATAGTGAAAGAAAAAGAACCGGTTGAAAAGCAGATACGGACAGATGCTGAACCTATTTATCATCATTTTCCGGGTATGCCAACAACTGATAATATACAGTGGTGCAGCCGGACATCAGACGGAATTGGTTTAACTACTGTCTGGATATATGTCTTTGCATTTTATGACTATGATGTTGGCGCCGAACTTGGCGGAGAAGAAATCTTAAGTGAGAAAACAGACTTTTATTTTTGGCCGGAAGATTTAGTGGATCATAATTCAAAATGGAGAAAATTGGAAGAAATTGGGGATGCGTTCCAGGCAGGAATAAAGCTCAGTGAAAAGATGGATGTCTCTATTTATATAAATGAGGCGGGAAACATTATTTATATGGAAGCGGTCGGGGATTAAAAATATTTATATATGGAGAGTCCAAAATAGAATTGAAAAAGAAGATTATCTTTAAAGACGAAGAGAATATTTTCACGCCCCGGGAGGCTGCGAGCGGTCGTGAAAAAAACGGGAGAGGACGGGAGCGGACATGGAGCAGAAAAAGGAGCCGGACAGGATCATCATAAGGGGCGGACGGGTGCATAACCTGAAAAATATCGACGTCGATATACCGCTGAACAAGATCGTTGGCATCGCCGGAGTTTCCGGTTCGGGGAAATCCTCCCTGGCGATGGGGATCTTATACGCGGAAGGGTCCCGGCGTTATCTGGAGTCCCTGTCCACCTATACCCGGAGAAGAATGACCCAGGCGCAGAAAGCACAGGTGGACGAGGTGTTGTATGTCCCGGCCGCCCTGGCCCTCCGCCAGAGACCGGGAGTCCCCGGGATCCGCAGCACCTTCGGAACGGGTACGGAACTGCTGAACAGCCTGAGACTGATGTTTTCCCGGCTTTCCAGGCATTGCTGCCCGAAGGGACATTACCTGGAACCCTCCCTGAACGTGGCGGCGGGGCTTCCGTTAGTATGCCCCGTGTGCGGCGAACGGTTCTTTGCGCCGGGGGCGGAGGAACTGGCGTTCAACAGTCAGGGAGCCTGCAAAAAATGCGAGGGGACGGGGGTCGTCCGCACGGTGGATGAGACGACGCTGGTGCCGGACGAATCCCTGTCCATCGACGAGGGAGCGGTGGCACCGTGGCAGACGCTGATGTGGTCGCTGATGAAGGATATCGCCCGGGAGATGGGGGTCCGCACCGATGTGCCGTTCCGGGAACTGACGGAGAAAGAGAGGGACATCGTCTTTCACGGCCCCGCGGTCAAGAAACACATCATCTATCAGAATAAGACCAGCGGCGCGGCAGGGGACATGGATTTCA
>CANQEV010000002.1 GCA_947595925.1 uncultured Acetatifactor sp.
CAGAGGTAAATCCTACTCGTGCAGAAGTAAATTCCACCAAGGGATTTGAGAGTGGAATTTAAAATTTCAATTTTGAGAAGAGAACTGATGTTCGAAAAAGGGTTGCAATTTTGTATCCATTGTAGTATAGTGTGGTGTAGAGAAAGAGTAAAGGAGTAAAAGTGATGTGCACAATACTGCTTTCCATTAATCCGAACCATGTTGAAAATATATTGAATGGAACGAAAGGTTATGAATACAGAAAAAATGTCTGTAGGAGAAAGATAGATAAAATATTGATTTATTCTACAAATCCCGTGATGAAAGTTGTGGGAGAAGCAGAAGTGGAAGATGTATTAATTGATGATCCTGAGATGATCTGGAAAAAGACGGAAAAAAAATCTGGAATTGAAAAGTCTTTTTTTGATCGGTATTTTGAAGATAGAAAACAGGCTGTCGCATATAAATTAAAGAATGTGATCCAGTACGGCGAACCGAAGGAACTTAGGGATTATGGACTTAGAAACGCGCCGCAGTCTTTTCAGTATATAGAAGAAAGTTGGCTGTCAGGCTGACTTTTTCACTCTATGGCAATCCCCGTGAAAGCATTTTCAACCGGTATGTTTTATTGTTAAGAGTAAAAGGAAATTCGAATTTACTTTTTTGTACTGTAAGAATTTAACAATGAACGATTAGGAAAATTGTGAAAAATAGACATAAAAATTTCGGAAATTTGTTTATTTTCGCAGTAGTCCGTATATTGTACTTTTTTTGAGATATGTTTATAATAAGGGCAGAAAAAAATACAGGAGGAAATAGGCATGTCGGATGATAAATTTTTAACAGACGAATATTTATCAGACTTAAACGCTTATTGGCGCGCTGCCAACTATCTGGCGGCAACACAGTTGTACCTTTTGGACAACCCTCTGCTGAGGGAGCCGCTTACGAGGGATCAGATCAAGAAGAAGATCGTGGGCCACTGGGGAACCGTTCCCGGTCAGAACTTTGTCTATGCGCACATGAACCGTGCGATCAACAAGTATGATCTGGATATGATCCTGATCTCCGGCCCCGGACACGGCGGAAACTTTTTCGTGGCGAACTCTTATCTGGAGGGCACTTACAGCGAGGTATATCCCAACATCAGTCAGGATATCGAGGGCCTGAAGAGACTGAACAAGCAGTTCTCCTTCCCCGGCGGTATCTCCAGCCATGTGGCCCCGGAGACTCCCGGATCCATTAACGAGGGCGGCGAGCTGGGTTACTCCATCGCCCATGCCTTCGGCGCGGTTTTCGACAACCCGGATCTGATCGCCACGGTAATCGTGGGCGACGGCGAGGCGGAGACCGGTCCTCTGGCCACCGCATGGCACTCCAATAAGTTCCTCAACGCCCAGAACGACGGTGCGGTTCTTCCTGTTCTGCATTTGAATGAGTACAAGATCAGCAATCCTACCGTCCTCTCCCATATCTCCCATGACGAGCTGGAGAGCCTTTTCCACGGCTATGGATGGAAGCCTTATTTTGTAGAGGGCAGCGATCCCATGACCATGCACAAGCTGATGGCTGAGACGGTCGACAAGTGTATCGAGGAGATCAAGGCGATCCAGAAGGAGGCGAGAGAGAACGGCAGCAACAAGAGACCTTTCTGGCCCATGATCGTGCTGCGCTCTCCGAAGGGATGGACCGGCCCCAAGGTGGTGGACGGACTTCCCGTGGAGGGTTCTTTCCGCGCGCATCAGGTGCCGATCACCATGGAGCAGCCGGAACACCTCGACATGCTGAAGGACTGGCTTTTGAGCTATCATCCCGAGGAGCTCTTCGACGAGAGCGGCCGTCTGGTGGAGAGACTTCGCTATATTGCTCCCAAAGGGGACCGCAGGATCAGCGCCAACCCTCACGCCAACGGCGGCAAGCTTCTTCGCGATCTTCGTCTTCCCGATTTCCGCGATTACGCGGTGGAGGTTACGAAGCCCGGCGCGGTGGAGAAGCAGGACATGATCGAGCTCGGCGGTTTCGTGCGGGATATCTTCGAACTGAACAAGGATCAGAAAAACTTCCGTATCTTTGGACCCGACGAGACGATGTCCAACCGTCTCTATAAGGTATTTGAGGCTACCAAGCGCGACTGGAACGGCGATTATCACGAGAAGGACGAGGACCTTGCCTACGACGGAAGGATCATGGATTCCTACCTGAGCGAGCATATGTGCGAGGGCTGGCTGGAGGGATATCTGCTCACCGGCCGTCACGGATTCTTTGCATCCTACGAGGCGTTCATCCGCGTGGTGGATTCCATGTGCGCGCAGCACGCAAAGTGGCTGAAGGTCTGCAATCAGCTTACCTGGAGGGAGGAGATCGCTTCCCTGAACCTGATCCTGACCTCCAATGTATGGCAGCAGGACCACAACGGATTTACTCATCAGGATCCCGGCTTCCTGGATCATATCGCCAACAAGAAGGCGGATGTGGTGCGCATGTATTTGCCGCCCGACGCCAACTGTCTGCTCTCCTGCTTCGACCACTGCATCCGCAGTAAGAACTATGTCAACGTGATCGTGGCTTCCAAGCATCCCAGCCATCAGTGGCTGACCATGGAGCAGGCCGTGAAGCATTGCACCCAGGGTATCGGTATCTGGGATTGGGCCAGCAACGATCAGGGCGTGGAGCCCGACGTGGTGCTGGCATGCTGCGGCGACACGCCTACCAAGGAGGCGCTTGCAGCAGTCACCATCCTGCGCGACAATATGCCGGAGGTAAAGATTCGTTTTGTCAATGTGGTGGACTTGATGAAACTGGAGGATCACACCAAGCATCCCCACGGCCTGACCGACGTGGATTACGACGCGCTGTTCACCAAGGATAAGCCCATCATCTTCGCGTTCCACGGCTATCCGAAGCTGGTTCATGAGCTGACCTACAACCGCGCGAACCGCAACTTAAGCGTACACGGTTATCAGGAGGAAGGTACCATCACCACGCCTTTCGACATGCGCGTACAGAACGAGATTGACAGATATCATCTTGTCATGGATATCATCAACCACCTGCCTCAGCTGGGCAACCGGGGCGCTTATCTGCTGCAGAAGATGCGGGATACGCTGGTGGCTCACAACCAGTATATCTCCACCTACGGACAGGATCTGCCGGAGGTTCGGGACTGGGTATGGCATACCCCTGAGGAGAAATAACAGGCTCCGACGGCGCAGGAAGACCTGCAAAAGCCTCTAAGTTCAGAAAATGAAGGCTATCATAAAAAGACAGCTGCTCTTGATCCCGCTTTGTTCAACAAAGGGAATCAGGGCAGCTGTCTTTTCAGAGTCTCGGCGCGGCGGCACTCAGTTCGGAGATCCGCGGCGTTTCCTCCTGCGGTATAGATCGCGGCATTTGCCGGACTCCATGCTACGCAAAAATCCGTGATGGGCGCGGCAATTTTTGATACCCTGCTGTTGGGAGGTACTGCATTAAAAAAGGGAGCCCGGGCCTTTCGATAGAGTTTCGGAGTGAGAGCGGGCGTCAAACAATGGGCGGGCAAGGCGAAGGGGTTAATCTTCCCTTACCTGGGCCAGCGTCCGAAAAGTATAATATGCGGATCCAGTCTCGCCCCATTCGGCGCAGATCTCATAGACAAAATCCCCGTCCCCAAAAGGCATGAGGGTGATCGTGTCCGCCTCTGTTTCCACGGATACATTTTCTGCTTTGGACATGCTGCCCTCACTGGTTCCGATCAGAGAAGCGGGCCAGCGCACGGCGGTTACCGTCTCCGGCGGGATGTCGCCAAAGTTCAGGGTATATGTCGGGATCATAGATCCCGGAAAGACGCCCTCCTCCAGGGGCGGGAGGCTTCCGGCGGGGAAAGCGGTGTATAACAGGGGATGCTCCTGCTGGTCCAGGGGGTGCAGTCCACAGGCGACCACAGTTCCTGCCGTCCCGTCCGGCAGAACGGCGCTCCACTGGTAATTGCCGGGAGAAGCGGTGACCTGATCCACATCATACAGGGTGCTCACTTCCAGGGATGGGGGAGCGGTCAGGGTGTCCGCATTTTTTGACGCCGGCAGGTCTTCGGTACTGTCGGTTTCTTTTTTGGACTCTGTCGCACAATTTTGCAGCTCACTATTTCCGGACTTTTCAGCTTGTTCAATTTCGATTTTCTGTTCCCCGCTGTCGGATGCATCGGTACTCTGTGTTGAATCTGACAAAGGAGCGGTTCCTTCTGTAACAAAGTTCTTCATGGCGTTTTCGGCATCCTCCGTTAGTACTGCCGGTTCCCCGCAGCCCGTGAGGGCAAGGAGCAGAACCCCCGCGATCCAACCGGTTCTTTTCTGCACAATTTTTTTTATGACAATTTTTCCTATGACATTTTCCATTCTAGTGGTCTTTTTCATAACGATTTCCCTCCTGACGATCCCCTTCATGCAGAGCGCCTTTCGAAATAACATTCCCTCCACTTCTGACACTAGTGTCACAAGCAAGCGGCGAAAACGGTGGGCGTCTTTCAACGCGGCGTATCCTTCTGGATCAAAGAATCTTTTTGGGTTTCCGGCTGAAAAGCCGCAGGCTTTCTCGGTCTGCCAATGCTTTCTTCCTTGATGCTCTCTAATCTTATAGACTGCAAATTTTCTGAAAGGTTCTCTTTTCGGGGAAATTTGCAGGGACGCCGTGAAACGGTGCATGAGCGTGCAAGTTTGATCCGGGACTTTTTTTCGTTTGGCGGGTCGAAAAATGTCGTATCCTGAGGCGGCCTGCATAAGAAAACCGGTTTGAGGGATACTTTTAAAATCACAGTGATTCAGACTCAGTATGCGCGGGGAAAAACGGCGCAGACAGGATTCGATTCCGGATCTGCAGATGGTTCCGCGGGCGTTTGAATTGTTGTCGAAAGACGGGTTTTCAATGAAGGAGGATGAAAAAATGCAGGGTAAAGAGGAAACGGTCAGGACGATGCCGGAAGGGATCTGGGAGAGCAGCAGGCCAAAGCAGGTGAATGGGGAAGCCGGTTCCTGCGACGGAAAGGACGGCACGCCGGATCCTTCCCTGACCGTGGACTGGCAGGGGAACGGATATCCGGGGCAGCCCAGGAGCCGCACCGCATCGGACAATTCATAGGAGGACGACATGGATTCGATATGGAGTGAGACGGAGCTTCCTTCCTTTCCGAAACTACAGCAGGATATCCAAACGGACGTGCTGATCATCGGCGGGGGAATGGCGGGGATTCTGACGGCGTATTTTCTTCAGAAAGAGAAGGTGGATTATGTCCTTGTGGAAAAGGACCGGATCTGCGGCGGCGTTACCGGGAACACCACGGCGAAGATCACCGCCCAGCACGGCCTGATCTATCAGAAGATCAAAAAGAGCGGGGGCGTGGAAAAGGCGCGCAAATATCTTGAGGCAAACCTGTGGGCTCTTGGAGAATATGAGAGGCTCTGCGGGGGGATCGACTGCGACTATGAGAAAAAGGATAATTATGTCTATGTCATGTCCGGCAGGGAAAAGCTGTGGAAGGAGATACGGGTGCTGGAGAAGATCGGGTATCCCGCGGAATACTGTGAGGAGCTGCCGCTTCCGATCAGGACGGAAGGTGCGGTAAAGTTCCCGGGCCAGGCGCAGTTCCACCCTCTGAAATTTATTGCGGCTGTCGCGAAAGACCTGAAAATTTATGAGGACACTTTCGTCAGGGAGCTGGTGGATACCACGGCGGTGACGGAGGCGGGGAAGATCCGGGCAAAAAGGGTGGTGGTGGCGACGCACTTCCCGTTTCTCAACAAGCACGGCAGTTACTTCCTGAAGATGTACCAGCACCGCTCTTATGTGATCGCGCTGGACAAGGCACAGGACGTGAAGGGAATGTATGTGGACGCGGATCACAGGGGATTGTCCTTCCGCAATTATGGGGATACGCTGCTCCTGGGCGGCGCAGGTCACCGCACCGGGAAACGGGGCGGGGCCTGGAGCGAGCTGCGGAGTCTTGCCTGGAAGGCGTACCCGGAAGCGGAGGAGGTCTGTTACTGGGCGGCCCAGGACTGCATGAGCCTGGACGGGATTCACTATATTGGGCCCTACAGCGCCCTGACCAGAAATCTCTATGTGATCACGGGCTTTAACAAGTGGGGGATGAGTTCCTCCATGGCGGCGGCAAGACTGATCACGGACCGGCTCCTTGACCGGGAGAACCAGTGGGCGGAGGTATTCGATCCCTCCAGAAATATCTTAAAACCCCAGCTTTTACTAAACGGCGGGGAAGCCACCGCGAATCTTCTGACATTTTCCAAAAAGCGGTGTCCGCACCTGGGCTGCGCGCTGAAGTGGAATCCCCAGGAGCATTCCTGGGACTGCCCCTGCCACGGCTCCCGGTTCGCCGAGGACGGCGCCCTTCTGGACAACCCGGCGAACGGGGACCTGAAGGCGTAGCGGGCCTGCCGGAAAGAAAAAGGCATGAAACAGGCGGAGCCGGCTGTAAAAAGCAATGTCACAGAAAAGGCGGTCAGCCGGTGGGAGAAGGAGGCGGACTGTTGCCGAAGTGAGGGAGCTGTTTGAAAGGTACAGGCTGTTAGAAAACGCAGATTTCCGGAAATCGGCGGCTGGCCGAGCGGATGTGAAAAAAAAGAGAAAATTCATGCGGAGATATTGTTTCCAGGCGGGATCTGTGGTATGATGAAAAAGGCGGCGGGGATCCGCCGAACCTTGCAAATGGGGGTTATAGAAGTATGAAATCTCAAAAAAATCACTTGAAGTTAAGCCAGCTGTGCGCGCTTCTCTGCCTGCTGCCCCTGTTGATTTCATCGGTGTGTACCATCACCACGCTGCTTCTGAATTCCAGGAAGTCCTGTGAGGAGAGCGTATACCGCCAGATGAACATCATTCTGGATGACAGAATAGAGGCGATCAGGCACTTTGTGATCAACGCGGAGGTGCATCTGAAGATGTACGGAACGGCGCCCTGCATCAAGGAGGTGTTGGTGGGCTCCGAGGATCCAGAGGAGTATGCAAGGCTCCTGGAGGAAGCCCAGACGTACACCAGTCAGTACTTCGGACATCTCACGGGCTGGGAGGGCATTTATACCAGCGACTGGGATACGGTCGTAAAGGTCCATTCTTCCCTGCCGGCGGTAGGCATGCAGACGAGGAAAGGGGACGACCTGGTTCCCTATCGGGCGACGATGACCAGCCAGCCTGACGGATTCTTTGACGGCGGTGCTTTTGTCTCACCGGCCTCCGGACAGATGATCCTGAATCTCCGGCAGGCAATTTACAATGACGCGGGTCAGCCCATCGGCCTGATCGGCGGCGGTCCTTTCCTGACGGATATGGCTACATACCTGGCTGAAGTGGAAGACGGGGAACTGACGGGAGCGACTTTCGTTCTTGCGGACTATAACCAGAATGTCTATGTACTCTCCAATGATGAGAGATATGTCAGCTGCGCGCCGATCGAGGATGAGATGCATGTGCAGCTTCTGACCGAACTGCAGGAGGGTGAAGGAGAGAGCTTTCAGAACTTCTACACCATCGACGGCGGCAAGGCCATCGTCACGGTGAAGGCGATCCCCGAGTACAATATGGCGCTTCTCATGTATCGTTCCGCAGACGGGATCTATGACGGCATGAAGGCTACGAACGTGCTGACGATCAGCGTGATCATCATCATCATGCTGCTCTGCCTGGCCCTGATCATCTGGATCGGCCGCAGGCTCGATCAGCGGTGCGGCAGCTTTGTGAGTTCCGTGGAGAATATGGCGAACGGCAACATCGGCTCCAGCATTTCTGCCGATATGAGCCTGGATGAACTGGCGAAGATCGCAACCGCTACCCAGAGCCTGAGAGATAAGCTGTGCGACGTAGTGGGCAATATCCAGAACGAGGTCACATATCTTGCGGGGACCGCGGAGGAAGTAAACGAGATGCTGGGTTCCTGCAAGGAATCCGCCGACAGGGTTTCCGTCGCTGTGGTAGAGCTGTCCCAGGGCTCCAGCCAGATGGCGGAGGACGTTCAGGACGTGAATATGCAGATCAGCGTCATGAACGACAATATCGGCGATATCGCCGGCGCTGTGGATTCCCTGAGCAAGGCTTCCAAGGAGATGGAGAAGGCGAAGGACGACGCTTCCGGCTACATTGCTTCCATGGAGCGCAGTTCCAACCAGTCCACGGCATATATATCTGAGATTTCCGGACAGATCCGGAACACCAATGACGCCATCGGCAAGATCTCCGAGGCCATCGATATGATTCGGGAGATCGCGGATCAGACCAATCTGCTGGCATTGAACGCCTCCATTGAGGCGGCTAAGGCCGGCGAGGGCGGAAAGGGCTTCGCAGTGGTAGCGGAGGAGATCAAGAAGCTGGCGGAGCAGAGCAACAACAGCGCTGTGGAGATCCAGCAGATCGCCGAGGAGATCATCAACAAGTCCGAGGAGACCATGTCCCTGTCCAAGGATGTGGAGAAGTCCCTGCAGGAGGAGAAGAGCATCTTTGTGGAGACAAAGAACTGCTTCGCAACGCTGTCTAAGGAAATCGTGAAGTCGGTGCAGGAGATCTCCAGCATCAGCCAGCAGACGGATTCCATCGAGGGCATCCGCAACGAGATCATGGATAAGGTTTCCAGTTTGTCAGCGATTTCAGAGGAAAACACCGCTTCCAACGAGGAGGTTTCCAATTCCATCACCAGGATCGCCGGAAATATCTCGGAGATCAACGATAAGGTGAACGCCCTGAACAAGATGTCCATTGAGCTGGATAAGGCGATGACCTTCTTCAGAAAGTAATAAAGGCAGGACAAAGCGCCGCCTGATGTGCGAGGGCTTCCGCAGTCGAACAGACTGCGGGAGCCCTTTTTATCTATAATTGGAAAAAAGCATTTCTTTTTTTATGCTTCTGTGGTAAAATGAAAAAAGTGTTGAAATTACTAAGGGAGGTTCCAATATGTCGCAGAGAACAGATATACACAAAGTATTGATCATCGGCTCCGGTCCCATCATCATCGGACAGGCCTGTGAGTTTGACTATTCCGGCACCCAGGCCTGCAAGGCCCTGAAGAAGCTGGGATATGAGATCGTGCTGGTGAACTCCAATCCCGCAACGATCATGACTGACCCGGAGACCGCGGATGTCACCTATATCGAGCCGCTGAACAAGGAGAGGCTGGAGCAGATCATCGCCAAGGAGCGCCCCGACGCCCTGCTTCCCAATCTGGGCGGCCAGTCCGGCTTAAATCTTTGCGCGGAACTCTCCAGCGCGGGGATCCTGGACAAATACAATGTGAAGGTCATCGGCGTTCAGGTGGATGCCATCGAGCGGGGCGAGGACCGGATCGAGTTTAAGAACGCCATGAACAAGCTGGGCATCGAGATGGCAAGGAGCGAGGTGGCGTACTCCGTGGAGGAGGCGCTGGCAATCGCGGACAAGCTGGGTTATCCCGTGGTGCTGCGTCCCGCCTATACCATGGGCGGCGCTGGCGGCGGCCTGGTATATAATAAAGAAGAGTTGAAGACTGTCTGCGCGAGAGGTCTTCAGGCGTCCCTGGTGGGACAGGTGCTTGTGGAGGAATCCATTCTCGGCTGGGAAGAGCTGGAGCTGGAGGTAGTGCGGGACGCGGACAACAATCTGATCACCGTTTGCTTTATCGAGAACATCGACCCCATGGGTGTACACACAGGCGATTCTTTCTGCGCGGCTCCCATGCTGACCATCTCCAAGGAACTGCAGGCGCGGCTCCAGGAGTATGCCTACCGCATTGTAGAGTCTGTTCAGGTCATTGGCGGCACCAATGTGCAGTTTGCCCATGACCCTGTCAGCGACCGGGTGATCGTCATCGAGATCAATCCCCGGACTTCCCGTTCTTCCGCGCTGGCCTCCAAGGCCACCGGTTTCCCCATCGCCATGGTCAGCGCCATGCTGGCTTCCGGTCTGAAGCTCTCTGAGATCCCCTGCGGTAAATATGGCACGCTGGACAAGTATGTGCCGGACGGAGACTATGTGGTAATCAAGTTTGCCCGCTGGGCCTTTGAGAAGTTCAAGGGCGTGGAGGACAAGCTGGGGACCCAGATGCGCGCCGTGGGCGAGGTCATGAGCATCGGCAAAAATTACAAGGAAGCCTTCCAGAAGGCGATCCGCAGCCTGGAGACCGGGCGCTACGGTCTGGGCCAGGTGGCAAAGCTCCAGGAAAAGAGCAAGGAACAGCTTTTGAACATGCTGGCGACGCCCTCCAGCGAGCGGCATTTTGCCATGTACGAAGCGCTGCTGAAGGGCGCGACTGTGGAAGAACTCTACGAGATCACCCATGTGAAGACCTATTTTATCCAGCAGATGAAAGAGCTGGCGGAGGAAGAGGAAGCGCTGCTTGCCGGAAAGGGAAGCCTTCCCTCCGACGAGGCGCTGATCCAGGCGAAGAAGGACGGTTTCTCCGACAAATATCTGAGTATTCTCCTGCAGATCCCCGAGGCGGATATCCGGAACCGCAGGATCCAGCTGGGCGTGGAGGAGACCTGGGAGGGCGTGCATGTCAGCGGCACCCAGGACAGCGCTTACTACTTCTCCACATATAACGGAAGCGACAAGAATCCCATCCGCTCCGACAAGCCCAAGGTGATGATCCTGGGCGGCGGACCGAATCGGATCGGGCAGGGAATCGAGTTCGACTATTGCTGCGTACATGCCTCCCTGGCCTTAAAGAAGCTGGGCTTTGAGACGATCATTGTGAACTGCAATCCGGAGACCGTCTCCACCGACTACGACACTTCCGACAAGCTGTACTTTGAGCCCCTGACGCTGGAGGATGTTCTGAGCATCTATAAGAAGGAGAACCCCGTGGGCGTGATCGCCCAGTTTGGCGGACAGACGCCCTTGAACCTGGCCTCTGATCTGGAGAAGAACGGCGTGAAGATCCTGGGGACCGCTCCCGCTGTCATCGATCTGGCGGAGGACAGAGACCTGTTCCGTGCCATGATGGACAAGCTGGAGATCCCTATGCCGGAGTCCGGCATGGCCACCACGGTGGACGAGGCGCTGAAGATCGCCCATCAGATCGGCTTCCCCGTTATGGTGCGGCCCTCCTATGTGTTGGGCGGGCGCGGCATGGAGGTAGTCTACGACGATCAAAATCTCACTGATTATATGAAGGCGGCGGTGGGCGTGACCCCCGACCGGCCCATCCTGATCGATCGTTTCCTGAATCATGCGACAGAGTGCGAGGCGGATGCCATCAGCGACGGAACTCACGCTTTCGTGCCCGCGGTGATGGAGCATATCGAACTGGCGGGCGTGCACTCCGGCGATTCCGCCTGCATCGTTCCCTCCAGGCATATCTCGGAGAAGAATGTGGCGATCATCAAAGAGTACACCCGGAAAATTGCTGAGGAGATGCATGTCCGGGGACTGATGAACATGCAGTACGCCATCGAGAATGACAAGGTCTATGTTTTGGAGGCGAACCCCAGGGCGTCCCGGACGGTTCCCCTGGTGTCGAAGGTCTGCAATATCCGGATGGTACCCATCGCCACGGATATCATCACTTCCGAGATCACGGGCCGGCCTTCGCCGGTGCCCGCTCTGAAGGAGCAGGAGATTCCCTACTATGGCGTGAAGGAGGCGGTGTTCCCCTTCAATATGTTCCCGGAGGTGGATCCCATCCTGGGACCGGAGATGCGCTCCACCGGCGAGGTGCTGGGGCTTTCCGAATCCGTGGGCGAGGCGTTCTTTAAGGCCCAGGAGGCGACCCAGACAAAGCTTCCCACCGGCGGGACCGTGCTGATCAGCGTGAACCGCAAGGACAAGGACGAAGTGGTGGAGGTCGCAAAACTCTTTGACGAGGCGGGCTTCAAGATCGTTGCCACGGGCAACACCTGCGACCTGATCACGGCGGCGGGGATCCCGGCGGAGAAGGTGAAGAAGCTCTATGAGGGACGGCCAAACATTCTGGACATGATCACCAACGGGGAGGTGGACCTGATCGTGAACTCCCCCATCGGCGCGGACAGCGTGAACGATGACAGCTATCTGAGAAAGGCGGCCATCAAGGGAAAGATCCCTTATATGACCACCATTGCCGCCGCGAAAGCCACCGCGGAGGGAATACTGTATGTCAAGAAATCCGGGAGCAACGGCGAGGTTCATTCTCTGCAGAGCCTGCACAGCAGGATCCGGGATAAACAGTAGAACCGCAGGATTTATTAAAATCAGTTTTTGAGAAATACTTAGGAAATTAGGAGGCGATATGGTTCAGAAGCTTATCGACCTGTGCCGAGGAAAAAGGATTTTTATTCAGACGCATAATTTTCCGGATCCGGATGCCATTGGTTCCGCCTTTGGCCTGCAGAAGCTCCTGGAGCGCTATGGCATCGGTTCCACGCTCTGCTATGCAGGGCGCATAGACAAGCTCAGCACGTCCAGGATGCTGGAAGAGTTCGGGATCCTCATGTATTCCTATGAGGATATCCGGGATCAGATGAAGGAGAGCGATTCCATCATCTGCGTGGATAGCCAGAAGAACGCCGGGAACATCACGGACTTTATCGGCAGGGAGATCGCCTGCGTGGATCACCACCCTACTTTTGTGCAGCAGGAATACGAGTATAAACACATCGAAATCACGGGGGCCTGCGCCACACTGATCACGGAGTATTATATGGACCTGGGGATCCAGCCGGAGGAAAATGCCGCCTCCGCCCTGCTCTACGGACTGAAGATGGATACCCTGCAGTTTACCCGGGGCGTCACGGATCGGGATATCAGGGCTTTCAGCTTTCTCTTTCCGCTGCACAACCGGGCGAAGCTCACCCAGCTGGAGCAGAATACCATGGCGTTTCAGGATCTGAAGGCCTTCGGCGCGGCCATAGAGCACATCGAAGTGTATGAGAGCTTTGGATACACCGTTATCCCCTTTGCCTGTCCGGATGCGCTGATCGCTACGCTGGCAGATTTTATACTGGATCTGAACGAGGTGGAGGTCGTGGCGGTGGTCTCCGTCCGGGAGGACGGCTTAAAACTTTCCGTGAGATCCGAGGTGGAGAAAGTGCACTCCGGCTGCCTGATCCGCAGGGCCCTGGAAGGGATCGGAAACGCCGGGGGACACGCCTGCATGGCGGGGGGACTGATCCCTGCCGCAAATATTTCCCAGCTTGGGAATTATTACGAGGAAGCCATCAAGGACAGATTTTTGAATGCTCTGGCAGAAATGGGATATTTTAAGAGAGATCAAGGATAAAAGAGAACGGGGGATTTTTTATGGAACTGACCGACATTAAGGAATTGTACCGAAATACCGCAGCCTATATTGGAAAGACAGTCACTGTGGGGGGCTGGGTGCGCAGCAACCGGGACTCCAAAAACTTTGGCTTCCTGATGATCAACGACGGCACCTTTTTCGAACAGCTGCAGGTGGTTTACAGCGATAAACTGGCAAATTTTGAGGAGATCGCAAAGACCAATGTGGGCGCGGCCCTGGTGATCACGGGCACGATCGTGGAGACGCCCCAGGCAAAGCAGCCCTTTGAGATGCAGGCCCAGGAGGCGATGGTGGAGGGGGCCTCTTCCGCGGAGTATCCTCTCCAGAAGAAGCGCCACAGCTTTGAATTTCTGAGGACCATGCCCCATTTCCGGCCCCGCACCAATACGTTCCAGGCGGTGTTCCGGGTGAGGTCCCTGATCGCCTACGCCATCCACACTTTCTTTATGGAGCGGGGCTTTGTGTATGTGCACACGCCCCTGATCACGGGGAGCGACTGCGAGGGCGCGGGGGAGATGTTCCAGGTGACCACTCTGGATCTGGAAAATCCTCCCAGAATGGAGGACGGCGGCGTGGATTATTCCCAGGATTTCTTCGGGAAACCCACGAACCTCACGGTGAGCGGCCAGTTAAATGTGGAGACTTACGCTTTTGCGTTTAAGAATGTCTATACCTTCGGCCCTACTTTCCGGGCGGAGAACTCCAACACCACCCGTCACGCGGCGGAGTTCTGGATGATCGAGCCGGAGATGGCTTTTGCGGATCTCACCGACGATATGAAGCTGGCGGAGAGTATGCTGAAATTTGTGATCCGGTATGTGCTGGAGAACGCCCCCGAGGAGATGAAGTTCTTTAACCAGTTTGTGGACCAGGGGCTCTTGGAGAGACTGAACCATGTGCTGAATTCGGACTTCGGCCATGTGACCTACACGGAGGCCGTGGAGATCCTGGAGAAGCACAACGAGGAATTTGTGTATAAGGCTTACTGGGGCTGCGACCTGCAGACCGAGCACGAGAGATACCTCACGGAGCAGGTGTTCAAACGCCCGGTCTTCGTCACGGACTACCCCAAGGAGATCAAGGCGTTTTATATGAAGCTGAATGAGGACGGAAAGACCGTCGCCGCCATGGACTGCCTGGTTCCCGGGATCGGGGAGATCATCGGGGGCAGCCAGAGGGAGGATAAGCTGGAAGTCCTGGAGGCGCGGATGGAGGAACTGGGCCTGAAGAAGGAGGACTATGACTTCTATCTGGATCTGCGGCGCTACGGCTCTGTCCGCCACGCGGGATTCGGCCTGGGATTTGAGCGCTGCGTGATGTATCTGACCGGCATGGGAAATATCCGGGATGTGATCCCTTTCCCCAGGACCGTCAACAACTGCGAACTATAATATTAGGAAGAAAATGGCAGAGAAGCCCCGGAACGATCCGGGGCTTTTTGCAGGACCCAGTGCGGCTATGCAGGAGGTGCGGCTTTGCAGGCGGCGCGGGCCGGAAAGATCCGAAAAAACTGCAGCCGGACCGCCCATCGGGGAAGGGAACCGCAAGATATTGATTGACAAGGCTTTGCGCGGAAAATATAATGAAAATATAATGTGGGTGAATTGTTGCCAAAAATAAGGGAATGATCAGGCGGAGAGTTAAGGAGGAAAAATGGATAAGGTTTATCGGGTGCACTTGGGAGGGGCGAAATGCGGTCTGGATCTGGGGGACGGCAGCGAGAGAGCGGAGTATGTGAATCAGGATTACATTCTGCAGAAACTGGGAAGACCCCACCGATGTGTGAACATCATGTATACCTTTTATCCTAAGGACGCTCAGTGGCCCCAGAGGATCAGTAAGGCATGCGCGGATATGGACGTGAAGTTTCAGTGGGACTTCCCCTATGACGATTATTTTCCCTACGGCCAGGACGGACAGCCCTTTGAGCAGATGAAGGATATCCGGCGGCACGGTCAGGACGTGCTTTTGACGCTGACGGTGGATTGTTCCCTGGAGGACGGACCTCTGCGGGAGATTGCAAGGCAGCTGAAAGAGTACGGAAGAATGAGGATCCGGATCAATCATGAGTGCCAGGGAAACTGGTTCACCCATAATAAGCGTTACTCTTTTAAGGAAATCGCGGAGTTCTTCGTACGCTTCCGGAATATCCTGAAGGAGGAAGCGCCCAATGTACAGACGATCTTCTGCGCCGGATTTGTGGGAGAGGACGGGAAGGTGGACAAGGAGGATGATTTCCTGGAAGCCTATAAGGCGGCGGATATCTGGTCGGCGGACTGTTATCCCGCGCTGCACTTCGGCTGGCCCTACGACGTGGCGGAAACCGGCGGCGGAAGCTATAAATGCGAGACCATAAAACAGAACTATGAACTGTTTGAAAAGACGGCGAAGCGCCTCCGCCAGGTCACGGGCCAGGATAAGTTCCTGTCCACGGCGGAGTGCAATACGGACGGCGACGTGACGGGTCCCTTCCATCAGGGGGAGGCGGTGGTCCGCTTTGCGGAATACTTCCGGGACAACGACACGGCAGGCTGGTTCAACGGCATCTCCATGTACCAGTTCCGGGACAGGGGAAGGCTGGGGCTGGAGATAGAGGATCCCAATAATCCGGCTGTAGGGATCGAACAGCCAGTGCTGCAGGATTATAAGAAGGTCATTCAGGATCCTTATTTCCTGCCGGAGATGACGAGGAAAGAGGAGACGGCTTTCCCGGTTAAAGTGCGATGGGGCGGTTCGGAGGACGCGGACGGGATTGAGATTTCCATAGCGTTTGAAAAGACGCCGGAGTTCTGTGAGGCCACGTTCGGGGAAGAGGACTGTCTGATGATCGAATTCGGCGGCAGATGGTTTTACAAGGCACCCGGGGTCAGGACCATCGACTTTATGAGCCTCTTTTTTGAAAAAAGGCTGGACGGTCCCGCCGTGATCCCCATGAGGATATTCGCAACTCCCGCGGAGGGCGTGAATCCCCGGACCGCAGCGGAGGACTGGGACAGGAATTATTGCGCTGAGATCAGCAAAGCGCCGGAGATGCGCATCCGCTATGAGGTTCCCGGAAGGGTCGGCGTGGAGTAGCTGCAGCCGGGCGGCCGTAGGAACGAGGCCTGAAACAGGGTCCAGACATCAGACAGATAGACAGACAAAGAGAGGGAAAAGAACAAAGGATCTGACGTTAGGGGACGCAGATCCTTCTTTTGGATAATGTAGCGCTCGGTAAATGAATGGTTATGTATAAGTGCGCGCAAAAAAATGATAACTTATATGTCTTCATTATAAGAAAGCATAATCACCTTTTCGTGTCCAAAAATTTCTTTTTTCGCTCAAAAAATGACAAAAGAGGATAAAAAAGTGGACAAACAAAAGATTTTGACGAGTTTTATCGATAATTTGGAGAAGGAGAGGACAAAATTAGGGCTTACCCAGAGCCAGATGGCGAAGGAACTGGGAAAATCTCTTTCCGGCTATAAAAAAATGATCGCCGGGGAAATCACAAAGATCGATCTTCTGCTGGCATGCCGCGTCTGCGAACTGACGGGAAGATACTTGAACGATCTCTGCGGGCTGGAGCGCTCCGGAGCGGAGATCGAGAGAAGGCTGCCGGAACTGACGCCCTCCCAGCTGAACTTTATCAGCGGGATGGTGGAATTTGAGGCGGATTTCGCGGTGAAGGAGCCGAAGACGGAGGACTATGTGACGCTGATAGTGCTGACGGGGGACCTTATGGACGGCATGCTCTGGGACTCCATGAATTTTGAAAAGATCAACGTCGCCGCATACCGCAGGCGGTTCGGGGAGGAGCTGGACTGTGCCATCAAGGTCAACAGCACGCACCTGCACCCGGTGTATCACCTGGGAGACATCCTGCTGATCAGCAAGCAGCCGCCCCGGGACGGCGACATCGGTATCTTTGTGAATACGGTTACGGGAAGAGGTTATTTCAGAAAGTATCATCAGACCGTCCCCGCCCGTCTGGAGCCCATCAACGGTTTTGGACAGGAGTTCACCGTGGATTATCGGAACCAGGAGGACGGAAAGCAGTGGATCCCTTTTGGAAAAGTTTTGGCGAAGATGAGATCCTGAAAACAGGGTGACCGGAGCGCACGCCACAAAAAAGGGAAGGACGATATTTTCTGAGCGGAGAACTTTTTCGGGGGAATATCGTCTTTTTTAGTAGAATACGGCTTGGAGGAAGATGGATTGAAAGATTCGGAAATACTGGATCTCTACTTTGCCAGAGAGGAGAGAGCCATAGCAGAGACGCAGAAAAGCTACGGGAAATACTGCTACAGTATTGCCTTTCATATATTGCATGACCGTGAGGACTCGGATGAGTGTGTGAACGACACCTGGATGCGGGCCTGGGGATGTATTCCGCCGAACCGGCCGGAACATCTCAATATTTTCCTGGGAACGATCACGAGAAATCTGTCTTTTGACCGATGGAAGAGAAAGAAAGCGGCAAAGAGGGGAAGCGGTGAGATGGAAATGGAGCTGGATGAACTGGCGGAGTGTATTCCGTCCACGGATTCGATTGAGGATGCGGTGGCGGCTGCGGAGCTGACAAGGATCGTGAACGAATTCCTGCACACCCTGCCGGAGAGGGAGTGTAATGTCTTTTTGAGACGGTACTGGTATTCGGAGGAATACGGGGAGATCGCGAAACGGTACGGCATGAAGCTCAATTCCGTGAAATCTTCGCTCTTCCGCACCCGGGGGAAACTGCGGGGATTTCTGGAAGAACAGGGGATCGTGATCTAGGCTGCAGGGGCAAAACCAAAATCGGAGAAGAGGTTGAGGCAGATGAGCGATAAAGAAAAAAAGAGAGAGCAGTCCATGCGCCTGTTTGAAGCGCTGTCGGGTATCAGTCCGGAGCTGCTTGCCAGGAGCGAGAAAAAGGCGGAGAACAAGGTGATCCGCCCATGGGGGGGTCGTTTTGGAAGATCTATTGCGGCCTGCCTGGCGGTCCTGCTGGTGGGCGGGGTCAGCCTGTATGCCGTGAAGTATACAGGCGGTTGGAAAGGAACGGATAGCGTCGCGCTTCAGAACGGCGCCGCCGGAGGCGCATCCTCCAATATCCGGCAGGGTTTCGCCGCGGAGCAGTTTGCGGAACCGATCGAGGCCGACGGGCAGGAAGAGGCAGCGGCAGACATGCTGTACGACATGGATACGCAGCAGCCGGTGAACGAAAGCGGAGGGCGCGAGGGAAATGAGGCGTCGGCAGGGCAGCAGAGTTCCCAGAACGAGACTCCTGAGCAGGGAAAGGACAGCTCTCTTGTCCACAACGGTTTGGAAGAGAATCTGGGGTCCGGGAACCAGCAGGAGACAGAGGGCGCGGAGAAGGATCAGGAGTCCGGGAATCGGAAAGAGACAGAAGTCGCGGGGAAGGAGCCTCAGGCAGGGTTGAGCGCCATGCAGGGCGCGGCCGGCTTTCTGGCCGAGGAGGACGTGGCGCGCATGGGTTCCCTGGCGGCGTATGCGCCGGTATCGCTTCCCAGTGGGTATGCGGTCAGCGATACCCGGATCGCGGTGGACGAGAGCGGCATCGGGAATTACGTCATCGAGCTGCGGTCCCAGGAGGGGAACGTCCTGGAGTACCGTGTGAGCCGGGGCGAAGAAAATGACGGGGAAATGCTGGAAGCCAGTCAGGAGGCCAATGTCATCTATGCGACGGACCTGAAGGACGGGAAGATCGAGGCGGAGCTGACTAAGGCGAAGCCGGACGGACAGGATGGCACGGTCGTCGCAATTCTGTATGGAAACGGCGTCCGCGTAGAGGTTCGGGGCGATTATACGCTGGAAATTCTGCGGGAGATCTGCCCGGAAGAATAAAAAGATCCGCAGTGATACAGGGGCGTCAGCTTTTGGCGGCAAGCCGGCAGCAGCGGGAACAGGTTTCGATATTCAGAAAAAATTAAGGTTTTCCTTTGGGAAAAACCCTTGCGAAAAGCACCGCTTTTTTATATGATAAAACAGGATGAAGGAGCGGCTGTTATGCGGGATGAATTGGCGCAGAATATGAATACGGGCAGGGAGAGGAAGGAATTCCTGGATGTTCTCCGGGTGATCGCCGTCTGCGCCGTAGTCCTGATGCACACGGTTTCGGGCGTGCTTGCCTGCGAAGATTTCACAGGTTATGAGCGGCGGAAAACCGTCTGCCAGGTGATGATGGACTTGACCGCCTGGTGCGTCCCGACATTTTTGCTGATAAGCGGGTATCTGTTTCTGGATCAGAAGAAAGATCTCACCTGGCGGAATATGCTGGGAAAGTACTGCCGCAGGATCCTGCTGGCCCTTGTGGTTTTTGGAATCCCCTATTCCCTGCTGGAACTCGTCGGAACGGAGAAAACCTTCCGGCCGGGGATGCTCTGGGAAGCGGTGCGGAACACGGCCACAGGCCACAGCTGGGCCCATATGTGGTACCTTTATATGCTGCTGATTCTGTATGCGGTGACGCCGCTTTTGAGGTGGATCCTGAAAAGGACGCCGGCGTTTTTCGGCTATCTGGTGGCTGTGGCGCTCTTTCTGGCGTTCAGTCTTGTGCCCTTCTGGGAAAATTTGAGAAGCGGGGGAGAGTATGCCGCGATGCCGGGGGGCGGGATCTTTTTGTTTTATTACCTGTGCGGATATCTCTTCGTGAGAAGGGAAAAAAAGGCGGATCCCCGGGTAAGAGGACTCTGCCTTGGACTTTTTGCCCTGCTTTTGGCGGCGCAGGCCGCCGTGCGGGTTTCCAAAGTGCCGCTGGCGGATATGGCATACAGCAGTCCCTTTACGGCGCTTCAGTCCCTGTGTCTGTTTTATGGACTGCAGGTGCGCTGTAAGACAGACCGCGCAAAGGGGGTCTGGAAGGAACTGAGCGCCCTGAGCTTTGGAATCTATCTGATTCATCCGGTGTTTCTGAATTTCTTTTATAAATTCCTTGGAATTTCCCTGATGGACTTCCGCTTTGTGATCGGAGTCCCACTGTTTTACGGGATCGCGCTTCTGGGAGCGGCATTCGTGACCTGGATCCTGCGCAAGATCCCGGCGCTGAAGCGGTATGTCTTATAAATCCTGCTTCGCCCAGCGCCCAGCCGGGCCGGAGAACGGAACGGACTGCTTCGCCCAGTGTTCGGATGCGCTGCAGGGCAGGATTGCCTACCTCGTCCATCGCCCAGCCGCGCCGCAGGGCAGGATGAGGCCGCTCTCCGCGACGGGAAGACCGATTTCGTCCGCCTCCGCATGCCCGCCGTATTCTTTTACGATCACGGTGTTCAGCAGATAGGAGAGGACGGCGGGCTGGAGCCCCGTGGTGTAGGAGTTGATCAGAAAGAACAGGGAGTCTTCTTTTAAGAGGTTTGCCGTCAGCTGCAGGAAGGGGAAAAGGCTTTCCTCCAGCTTCCAGATCTCCCCCTTGGGGCCCCGCCCGTAGGAGGGGGGATCCATGATGATGCCGTCGTAACGGTTTCCCCGGCGGATCTCCCGTTCCACAAATTTTACGCAGTCGTCCACCAGGTAGCGGATGGGAGCGTCTCCCAGACCGGAGGAGGCTGCGTTTTCCTTTGCCCAGCCCACCATGCCCTTTGCGGCGTCCACATGGGTGACCTGTGCTCCCGCCGCCGCCGCGGCCAGGGTCGCGCCGCCGGTGTAGGCAAAGAGGTTCAGGACTTTGATCTGACGCCCGGGCTCTTTTTTTAAGGTATCGCAGATGATCCCGGAGAACCAGTCCCAGTTTACGGCCTGCTCGGGAAAGAGCCCGGTGTGCTTAAAGCTGAAGGGTTTTAAATGGAAGGTGAGCTCGCCAGCGGGAGCCGCTTTCGGGAAATGCTCTCCCCGGTAGCGTATGGTCCACTCCTCCGGGAGGCCCCGGAACTCCCACTCGCCGCCGCCCTTGCTGGAGCGGTGGTAGTGGCCGTTCTTCTGTTTCCAGCCCAGGTGGTCATGGGGGGTGTTCCAGATGACCTGGGGGTCGGGGCGCACCAGGCGGTACTGCCCCCAGCGCTCCAGTTTCTCGCCTGAAGAGGTGTCCAAGACTTCATAATCTTTCCAGTGATCTGCAATCCACATGTCTGTTCTCCCTGTCCGCATATGATCGGTTTCCGCCCTGCCCGGCTTTCCTGCGGCGAAAAACCGGTAAAGTCTGAAAATTTCATGCAAAAACTTATAGAAACATTATACCGTCAGATCCCGGCGAGGACAAGATAAAATTATGAGCGGTGGTCCGGCGTCCGTCAGAGGACGGGATAGAATTCTGCGCGGCGGTCCGGCAGAGGCTTTGACCGGCCGCGCAGGAAAGCGGATCAAGGTCTTTTTGCAGGATATTCAGAATAAGGCTTGCATTTTCCCATGATCTTCTGTAAAATGTTTCCTGTGTTCTTTATTGTGGTAAACAACTGAAGCGAAGGGAAAACGGTGAAAGTATGAAAAAAGACTCTACTATTTCTTTGGAAGCGGCGGCATTTGCGGCCTATCTGGTGCTGGTGCTGGCGGTGGGCGTTTATTTCTTCTTGAGAAGCAAGAAGCAGCAGGGAGGCGATAAGCAGTACTTCCTGGGCGGACGCCAGATGAACGGCTGGGTTGCGGCGCTGAGCGCGGGAGCCTCCGACATGAGCGCCTGGGTGCTCATGGGACTGCCCGGTTCCATTTATCTCTATGGTATGGGTCAGGTATGGATCTCGGTGGGACTTTGGATCGGCACGATCTGCGCCTGGCTGTTCGTAGCGCCGAAACTCAGGAGATATTCCATCAAGGCGGGGGACGCCATCACGATCCCCCAATATCTGAGACAGCGGTTTCACTCCCAGAACCCGGCGCTGCAGGTGATCTGCGCCGTGATCTTCATCGTGGCGTACTGTATTTACGCGGCCTCCAGCATCGTGGCCTGCGGGGACCTGTTCACAACGGTCTTCGGGGTGAGGGAGGTGAACTTCCTGGGGATACCTATCACCATGAACGCCCTGTTTTATATGGTCTGCGCGACCATCATCATCCTGCTCTACACGTTCCTGGGCGGGTTCAACGCCGTGTGCTGGACCGACTTCTTTCAGGGGATGCTGATGCTGGGTGCGCTGATGGCAACGCCCATCGTGGTGTGGTTCGCCATGAAGGCTCCGGATTTCATGCCCCTGGCCCAGGTGGTGACGGATGCGAACTACTACAACCCGCTCTCCAGCGGAAAGTTTGACTGGAAGAGCATCGCGGACATTTTGAGCGGTCTGGGCTGGGGCCTGGGCTACTTCGGGATGCCCCATATTTTAGTGCGGTACATGTCCATCCGATCCGAGAAGGAGATGAAGAAGTCCCGGGTGATCGGCATCTGCTGGACCAGCCTGATCCTGCTGATGGCTTCCATCGTGGGCCTTACGGGACATCAGTTCCTGGGGACCTATCTGGACGACTCCACAAAGAGCCTGGTGTTCGTCACGCTGGTGAAGCACCTCTTCCCGGCGCTTTTGGCCGGCGTGATGCTCTCCGCGATCCTGGCGGCTTCCATGAGCACCGCGGACTCCCAGCTCCTGGCTTCCTCCTCCGCCTTTGCCTCCGACTTTTACAAGCCGGTGCTGCGCAAGAGCGCCAGCGACAAGGAAATGCTCTGGGCCGGGCGCATCGTGGTGGGCC
Organism: uncultured Acetatifactor sp.; assembly: GCA_947595925.1. Classification (GTDB taxonomy): domain Bacteria; phylum Bacillota; class Clostridia; order Lachnospirales; family Lachnospiraceae; genus Acetatifactor. Next base: position 22,799 of record CANQEV010000002.1, read on the forward strand.
TGATCTCCGTGATCGCGCTGCTCATCGCCGTGAACCCGAACTGCAAGGGGATCATGGCCCTGGTGGAGTGCGCCTGGGCGGCCTTCGGCTCCGCTTTCGGCCCTGCCATCATTCTCTCTCTTTATTGGAAGAGACTTACCTATAAGGGCGCGGCGGCCGGTATCGTCGCAGGGTTCCTGGTGGACGCCCTCTGGTACGCTTTCCTCTCCGGGCCCACCGGACTGTATGAGATCATTCCCGGCTTCTTGGTAAGCCTGGTGACCGCGGTGGTGGTATCCCTGCTGGACAAGGAACCTTCAAAGGAAATCCTGGATACCTTCGAGGCGGCGAAGCAGGAAGTGTAACCATAATTATATAGAAGCGGAAGATAAGTTTTGATGCCGGGACGTATGGGTATCCCGGCGCGTAGGATGCAGGCTTGATAAAAAGGTAGGAGATTAACGTGGATGCAACGTATGGGTATCCCGGCGCGTAGGATGCAGGGGCGGTTTCAACTCTCCGGGGTTGGCCGCCTTTCCAGCGTTTGTAACGGAGGCGCTGCGGACGCCGGTTTCCCGTGCGTCGGCGGCTGGAAGTAAAATTTTCGCAGCTGCGTTCGCAGACAAAATGCGGTTTCCTGTGCGCTGGAGGCGGGTTGGACCGGATTGTATTTAAAAAAATACAATTTTTTTGAAAATTTTGCAAATTGGATCTTGCACATTTCCGAGAATGGCTTTATACTAATGCTTGCTGTGGCATGATAGCGTTGAAGCGTGAGGTTGCTGTCTCTCAGCAATGGGAAACAGGTTTTTCCGTGGAGCGAATGTCAAGTTAGGAAACTGACGACAAGTCACTGTACAGGAGAAGTGAGTTTCCGGCCGGAGGATACCGGGAAGGAAACAAAGTTCTGAAATGTCTGCCAGGTGCAGAAACGACGTGATGGGAAATGAACCGGACATTCGTTGCGGATGGTTCAGGACACACACGGGAGAGTGTACAGTCACCGCTTGTCGTACTGGAAGCGAAAAACGCTTCGAATCAAAAGTGCGAAAAGGAGGCGACTTTTTTTATGGCAAGTCAAGTAATGAGAATCACCCTGAAGGCTTACGAGCATCAGCAGGTAGATGCTTCTGCAAAGAAGATCATCGAAACGGTCAAGAAGACGGGATCCCAGGTCAGCGGTCCGGTGCCCCTTCCTACTAAGAAGGAAGTGGTTACGATCCTGAGAGCGGTACACAAGTACAAGGATTCCAGAGAGCAGTTCGAGCAGAGGACCCACAAGAGACTGATCGACATCATCTCTCCCAATCAGAAGACCGTTGACGCCCTGCAGAAGCTGGAGATGCCCGCAGGTGTGTACATCAACATCAAGATGCTTACCAAGTAATCCCGGGGACACAAAGCGGATCGGACGGCAGGAGTTCCGCCGGAAGGATCCAAGGGGACCGGCCCGGGGCGGGGGATGAATTTCAAAGAATCCGATGGAAGCGGTTCCGATAAAAAAGTAAAAAGCGCAACGACGAAACTAAAAACCTCTACTTAGACGTATGAACAGGCAAAAGCCTGGTCCACTATGTAGATGTAAAAAATGGAGGTAGAACAAAGCATGAAGAAAGCAATTCTAGCAACCAAGGTTGGAATGACCCAGATCTTCGATGAGAACGGCCTTCTGATCCCTGTGACGGTCCTTCAGGCGGGCCCCTGTGCGGTGACCCAGATCAAGACCGTTGAGAACGATGGGTACAGCGCAGTACAGGTCGGCTTCGTGGACAAGAAGAACCGGTACGACGATGAGGGCAAAAAGGCCATTCACATGCACGGCGTGAACAAGGCGCAGGCCGGTCACTTCAAGAAGGCCGGCGTGAGCTCCAAGAGATATGTGAGGGAGCTGAAGCTGGAGAACGCCGCAGATTATAACGTGGGCGACGAGATCAAGGCCGATATCTTCGCAGAGGGCGACAGGATCGACGCCACCGCCATCAGCAAAGGTAAGGGCTTCCAGGGCGCGATCAAGAGACTGGGACAGCACAGAGGACCCATGAAGCACGGTTCCAAGTTCCATCGCCATCAGGGTTCCAACGGCGCCTGCTCCTCCCCCAGCCGTGTGTTCAAGGGGAAGGGAATGCCCGGTCACATGGGCAGCGTGCGCGTTACCGTTCAGAACCTGACAGTCGTTAAGGTTGATCCGGAGAAGAACCTGATCCTGGTCAGGGGCGCAGTTCCCGGGGCAAAGAAGGCTCTGGTCACCATCAAAGAGACCGTCAAGGTTGAAGCATAGTTTAAGGCGAAAGGAGGACCAATCAGATGGCAAACGTATCTGTATATAATATGGAAGGCAAGGAAGTTGGTACGATCGAGTTAAACGATGCTGTGTTTGGCGTGGAAGTAAACGAGCACCTGGTACACATGGCGGTTGTACAGCAGCTTGCAAATAATCGTCAGGGAACCCAGAAGGCAAAGACCCGTTCCGAGGTATCCGGCGGCGGAAGAAAGCCCTGGAGACAGAAGGGAACCGGTCATGCGAGACAGGGTTCCATCCGCGCTCCTCAGTGGACCGGCGGCGGCATGGTGTTCGCTCCCGTTCCCAGGGACTACTCCTTTAAGATGAACAAGAAGGAGAAGAGGGCTGCCCTGAAGTCCGCGCTGTCCGACAAGGTGGCAAACGGAAAGCTGATCGTTCTGGATGAGCTGAAGTTCGATGAGATCAAGACCAAGAATTTTGTGAACGTGATGAACAACCTGAAAGTGGAGAAGGGCCTTGTGGTCCTGGCGGAGAGCGATGAAAACGTCGTGATGTCCGCGAAAAACGCAACCTGCGCAGAGACCACTCAGGTGAATAACATCAACGTTTACGATATCATGTGCGCTAAGACGGTGGTTCTGACGAAGGACGCCGTGGCGAAGATCGAGGAGGTATATGCGTAATGGCTGACATTAAGTACTATGATGTGATCCTGAAACCTGTGTTGACGGAGAAGAGCATGGCTGATACGGCCGAGAAGAAATATACTTTCCTGGTTCATCCCGAGGCAAACAAGATCCAGATCCGGGAGGCCGTTGAGAAGATGTTCGACGGCGTGAAAGTGGAGAGCGTTCACACGATGAATATAGCCGGCAAGAATAAGAGGCGCGGCATGGTTACAGGCAAGACCGCCAAGACCAAGAAGGCTATCGTGAAGCTCACCGCGGACAGCAAGGAGATCGAGCTCTACGCCGGTCTGTAAGCAGCCGTCAGGATTAAGGTATGCGGCACAGGGTGCTGCGCAAAGAATCAAGCAGAAAAGGAGAAAGAACAATGGGTATCAAGACATATAAACCCTATACGCCTTCCAGAAGGCACATGACAGGTTCCGACTTCTCCGAGATCACCAAGAAGACTCCCGAGAAGAGCCTCACGGTATCTCTCAAGAAGAACGCGGGCCGCAACAATCAGGGCAAGATCACTGTGAGACACCAGGGCGGCGGCTCCAGAAGAAAGTACAGAATCATCGATTTTAAGAGAAATAAGGACGGGATCCCCGCTACCGTGATCGGCATCGAGTACGATCCCAACAGAACCGCAAACATCGCGCTGATCTGCTATGCGGACGGCGAGAAGGCATATATCATCGCTCCCGAAGGCCTCACCGACGGGATGAAGGTGATGAACGGCCCCCAGGCCGAGGTCAGAGTTGGCAACTGCCTGCCTCTGTCCGAGATCCCCGTAGGTACTCAGGTACACAATATCGAGCTGTATCCCGGAAAAGGCGGCCAGATGGTGCGTGCAGCCGGAAACAGCGCACAGCTGATGGCTAAGGAAGGCAAGTACGCAACCCTTCGTCTTCCCTCCGGAGAGATGAGAATGGTTCCCCTGGTATGCCGCGCGACCATCGGCATCGTGGGAAATGTAGACCACAACCTGGTAAACATCGGTAAGGCTGGACGCAAGCGCCACATGGGCATTCGTCCTACCGTCCGCGGTTCCGTGATGAACCCCAACGACCATCCTCACGGCGGCGGTGAAGGCAAGACCGGCATCGGCCGTCCCGGCCCTTCCACTCCTTGGGGCAAGCCCGCTCTGGGTCTTAAGACCAGAAAGCAGAAGAAGGCTTCCAACAAGCTGATCGTAAGAAGACGCGACGGCAAGGCAATCAAATAATTAAGGAGGAAGAAGACGATGGCTAGATCACTGAAAAAAGGACCTTTCGCAGACGGACATCTGCTTAAGAAGGTAGACGCCCTGAACGCATCCGGACAGAAGCAGGTCATCAAGACCTGGTCCCGCCGTTCTACAATTTTCCCTTCCTTTGTAGGACATACGATTGCGGTTCACGACGGCAGAAAGCATGTCCCCGTATATGTGACGGAGGATATGGTCGGCCATAAGCTCGGCGAGTTCGTTGCTACCAGAACTTTCCGCGGACATGGCAAGGACGAGAAGAAGTCCAAGGTAAAGTAAGATCAGACAAGAAAGGTGAATGACGCATGGCTGCCCGGAGAGGGCAACCGCAGGACGCCGAACACGGCGCTCCCGTCCGGCTGCGGCTTTAGGAGCCGTAGCGGAGGCGTTTGTTAGAAAAGGAGGACAAAATCTATGGCTAAAGGACATAGATCCCAGATCAAGAGAGAGAGAAACGCCCAGAAGGATACCAGACCTTCCGCAAAGCTTTCGTACGCGAGAGTATCCGTACAGAAGGCATGCTTCGTACTGGATGCGATCAGGGGCAAGGACGTACAGACCGCCCTGGCCATCCTGGAGTACAATCCCAGATATGCTTCCAGCCTGGTAAAGAAACTGCTCCAGTCTGCAATCGCTAACGCAGAGAACAACAATGGCATGAGGGCTGAGGATCTTGTGGTAGCCGAGTGCTACGCGAACAAGGGACCCACGATGAAGCGTGTGAGACCCCGCGCACAGGGCAGAGCTTACCGCATCGAGAAGAGAATGAGCCATATTACCATTGTGCTGGATGAGAAGAACTAGGGAAAGGAGCAAAGAAAATGGGACAGAAAGTTAATCCTCACGGTTTAAGAGTCGGAATCATCAAGGATTGGGATTCCAAATGGTATGCTGACGCAGAGTTCTCTGATTACCTTGCGGAGGACTACAAGATCAGAAAGTATCTGAAGAAGAAGTTATACAACACCGGCGTTTCCAAGATTGAGATCGAGAGGGCGTCGGACAGACTGAAGGTTATCATCTATTCCGCAAAACCCGGTCTGATCATCGGCAAGGCAGGCGCCGATATCGAGGTTACCAAGAATGAGCTGGCAAAGATGACCGGCAAGAAGGTTTCCATAGATATCAAGGAGATCAAGAGGCCCGACAGGGACGCGCAGCTGGTTGCAGAGAACATCGCGCAGCAGCTGGAGAACCGTGTGTCCTACAGACGTGCGGTAAAGAGCTGCATGGGCAGGACCATGAAGGCCGGCGCGCTGGGCATCAAGGCAGCCTGCGCAGGACGTCTTGGCGGCGCTGATATCGCGAGAAGCGAGTTCTACAGCGAGGGAACCATTCCCCTTCAGACTCTCAGAGCGGATATCGAGTACGGTTTTGCAGAGGCCAACACCACCTACGGTAAGGTTGGCGTCAAGGTTTGGATTTATAAAGGCGAGATTCTTCCCACAAAAGGAGAGCCGACGGAAGGGAGCGATAAATAATGTTAATGCCTAAGAGAGTAAAGCGTCGTAAGCAGTTCCGCGGGACCATGGCCGGCAAGGCTATGAGAGGAAACACCCTCACTTACGGCGAGTATGGTTTGGTGGCAGTTGAGCCCTGCTGGATCAAGTCCAATCAGATCGAGGCTGCCCGTATTGCACTGACCCGTTACACCAAGCGTGTAGGTAAGGTCTGGATCAAGATTTTCCCCGACAAGCCCGTAACAGCAAAGCCCGCTGAGACCCGTATGGGTTCCGGTAAGGGTACTCTGGAGTACTGGGTGGCAGTTGTCAAGCCCGGACGCGTGATGTTCGAGATCGGCGGCGTTCCCGAGGAATCCGCCCGCGAGGCGCTTCGTCTGGCTATGCATAAGCTCCCTTGCAAATGTAAGATCGTTTCTAAGGCGGATCTGGAAGGCGGTGTGCAGAATGAAAATTGATAAGTATGTTGAAGATTTGAGAAATAAGGACCAGGCGGAGCTTGAGGCAGAGCTTGTCGCAGCTAAGAAGGAACTGTTCAATTTAAGATTCCAGAACGCGACCAACCAGCTGACCAATACGGCGAGGATCAAGGAAGTCAGAAAGAACATTGCCCGCATCCAGACCGTCATCACCCAGAAGGCCAACGCGTAGAAAGGAGATCGAACATGGAAGAGAGAAATTTGAGGAAGACCCGTGTCGGCAAGGTTGTCAGCAATAAGATGGATAAGACCATCGTGGTTGCGATCGAAGAGCACGTAGCGCACCCTCTCTATAAGAAGATCGTGAAGGAGACCTATAAGCTGAAGGCTCACGACGAGAACAACGAGTGCAGCATCGGCGACACCGTCAAGGTCATGGAGACGAGGCCCCTGTCCAAGGACAAGAGATGGAGACTTGTCGAGATCGTTGAGAAAGTAAAATAATAGGAGGAAGAATCATGGTTCAGCAGGAAACTAGACTGAAGGTTGCCGATAACACCGGCGCGAAGGAACTGCTTTGCATCCGTGTTATGGGCGGATCTACAAGAAGATATGCGCACATTGGCGATGTGATTGTTGCTTCTGTTAAAGACGCAACACCAGGCGGCGTTGTAAAGAAGGGCGACGTGGTCAAGGCCGTTGTGGTCCGCACCGTCAAAGGCACCCGGCGCAAGGACGGCTCCTATATCAGGTTTGACGAGAATGCAGCGGTAATCATCAAGGAAGACAAGACCCCCAGGGGAACCCGTATCTTTGGACCCGTGGCAAGAGAGCTCCGTGAGAAACAGTTCATGAAGATCGTTTCTCTGGCTCCCGAAGTACTGTAAGGAGGTAGTCAAATGGCATCGTTAAAGATTAAAAAGGGCGAGACCGTCAAGGTGATCGCCGGCAAGGACACGGGCAAAGAGGGAAAGGTTCTCTCCGTGGACGTTAAAAATCACAAGATCCTCGTAGAGGGCGTGAACAAGGTTACCAAGCACGCCAAGCCCTCCCAGGCAAACCCCGACGGCGGCAGGATCGAAAAAGAAGCTCCTATTGATATTTCCAACGTGATGCTGGTTGTCAAGGGTCAGCCCACCAGGGTTGGCTTCAGAATGGACGGAGACAAGAAAGTCCGTTTCGCTAAGAAGACCGGCGAAGCGATCGACTGATCGATAGGAAGGAGGAAAATATCGTGGCAAGACTTAGAGAGTTATACAACGACGAAATCGTAGCGGCAATGACCAAGAAATTCGGATACAAGAATATCATGGCAGTACCCAAGCTCGACAAGATCGTTATCAATATGGGCGTTGGCGAGGCGAAGGAGAACGCGAAGGCGCTGGAGAACGCCGTTCATGACATGGAGCAGATCACCGGCCAGAAGGCTGTTCTCACGAAGGCAAAGAACTCTATTGCAAACTTCAAGATCCGTGAGGGCATGGCCATCGGATGCAAGACGACTCTCCGCGGCGACAAGATGTATGAGTTCCTGGATCGCCTTGTAAACCTCGCATTACCTCGTGTCCGTGACTTCCGCGGCGTGAATCCCAACGCATTCGACGGCAGAGGAAATTATGCTCTCGGCATCAAGGAGCAGTTCATCTTCCCCGAGATCGAGTACGACAAGATCGATAAGACCAGAGGTATGGACATCATTTTCGTAACCACAGCCAAGACGGATGAAGAGGCGCGTGAACTGTTGACCCTGTTCAATATGCCTTTTGCGAAATAATAAGGAGGTAAATTCTGATGGCTAAGACATCAATGAAAATCAAGCAGCAGCGCAAGCCCAAGTTCTCGACCCAGGCGTACACCCGCTGCAACATCTGTGGACGTCCCCACGCTGTCCTGAGAAAGTACGGAATCTGCAGGGTTTGCTTCCGTGAGCTGGCGTACAAGGGGCAGATCCCCGGCGTTAAGAAAGCAAGTTGGTAGGAAGGAGGACATACGAAAATGACTATGAGTGATCCTATTGCAGATATGCTTACCAGAATCCGCAACGCGAATACTGCAAAGCATGACACTGTGGACGTTCCCTCTTCCAGGATGAAGCTGTCCATCGCGCAGATTCTTCTGGATGAAGGTTATATAAAGAAATATGACATGATCGATGACGGAAGCTTCAAGACGATCCGCATCACCTTAAAGTACGGCGCGGATAAGAATGAGAAGATCATTTCCGGCATCAAGAGGATTTCCAAGCCCGGCCTCCGCGTTTACGCAGGCAAGGATGAGCTTCCCAGGGTTCTGGGAGGACTGGGCATCGCAATCCTTTCCACCAACCAGGGTGTGATCACCGACAAGAAGGCCCGTGAGCTTCAGGTCGGCGGCGAAGTGCTGGCTTTCGTGTGGTAATAAGACGGCACAGGCCGTATGGTAACTGACAATTCACTTATTTAATAGGAGGTACGGGCATGTCGAGAATCGGTAGAATGCCAATCGCGATTCCCGCAGGCGTGACTGTGGAAGTTGCAGAAAATAACAAAGTAACTGTGAAAGGTCCCAAGGGTACTCTGGAAAGAGTGCTGCCCTCTGAGATGGAGATCAAGGTGGAGGGCGCTGAGGTGACTGTCTCAAGACCCAATGATCTGAAGAAGATGAAGTCCCTGCACGGACTGACCAGGACCCTGATTAACAATATGGTTGTGGGCGTTACTTCCGGCTTTGAGAAGAAGCTTGAAGTGAACGGCGTCGGCTACAGAGCTGCAAAGTCCGGCAAGAAGCTGACTTTGAACCTGGGCTACTCCCATCCCGTTGAAATGCTGGATCCCGAGGGCATCGAGGCAGTTGTAGACGGCCAGAACATCATTATCGTCAAGGGTATCGATAAGGAGAAGGTTGGCCAGTACGCTGCGGAGATCCGCGACAAGAGAAGACCTGAGCCTTACAAGGGCAAGGGCATCAAGTACGCTGATGAGACCATCAGACGCAAGGAAGGCAAGACTGGTAAGGGTAAGAAATAATAAGATAAGGAGTGTATGAAGATGGTTAGTAAGGAATCCAGACAAAAAGTACGTGCGAAGAAGCACTTAAGAATTCGTAACCGCTTCAGCGGCACTGCTGAAAGACCTCGTCTTGCAGTGTTCAGAAGCAATAATCATATGTACGCGCAGGTCATCGACGACGTTGCCGGAAACACCCTGGTCGCCGCCTCCACTCTGGAAAAGGAGATCCGGGCGGAACTGGAGAAGACCAACAACGTTGAGGCTGCGGCATATCTTGGCGGTGTGATCGCAAAGCGTGCAATGGAAAAGGGTATCAAGGAAGTGGTTTTTGACAGAGGCGGTTTCATTTATCATGGCAAGGTTGCAGCGTTAGCGGAAGCGGCCAGAGAAGCCGGACTGGAATTCTAGGAAAGGAAGAGGAGTACACCATGAAACACACGATCATAGATGCAAGCCAGTTAGAGCTGACAGATAAGGTTGTCACCATCAAGCGTGTTGCAAAGACCGTTAAGGGCGGACGTACCATGCGCTTTACCGCGCTTGTCGTTGTCGGCGACGGAAACGGCCATGTGGGCGCCGGCCTCGGAAAAGCCGTAGAGATCCCCGAGGCGATCCGCAAGGGAAAGGAAGATGCCGAGAAGCACATCATTTCCATCGCGATGGATGAGAACAATTCTATCACCCATGATTTTATCGGCAAGTACGGCTCCGCAAACGTCCTGCTGAAGAAGGCTCCCGAGGGAACCGGTATCATCGCAGGCGGTCCTGCCCGCGTGGTATGCGAGCTTGCGGGTATCAAGAATATCCGTACCAAGTCCCTCGGTTCCAACAACAAGCAGAACGTGGTTCTTGCGACGATCTCCGGTCTGAGCCAGCTGAAGGCTCCCGAAGAGGTGGCCAAGAACAGAGGCAAGTCCGTAGAAGAGATCCTGGCCTAGAAAGGAGCAAAATCATGGCAAAGAAGTTAAAGATCACTCTGATAAAGTCCACCATCGGAGCTGTTCCTAAGAATAAGGCGATTGTCGAGTCTATGGGACTGCGCAAGATCGGTAAGACCATTATCCTTCCCGACAATGAGGCGACCAGAGGGCAGATCCGTCTGGTAAACCACATGCTGAAGGTGGAAGAAGTAGAAGAAAACTAATCAGACAAGGAGGTGTTAGAGATGGAATTATCCAATTTGAGACCCGCTGACGGCTCTAAGCACAGTAATAATTTCAGAAGAGGCCGTGGACACGGTTCGGGAAACGGCAAGACCGCCGGCAAGGGCCATAAAGGACAGAAGGCCCGCAGCGGAGCGCCCAGACCCGGTTTCGAGGGCGGTCAGATGCCCCTTTACAGACGGCTTCCCAAGAGAGGCTTTACTAACCGCAACACCAAGGAGATCGTCGCTATCAATCTGAGAGAACTGGAGAGATTTGAGGACGGTGCTACCGTTGACGTGGAAGCGCTGATCGCGGCAGGCGTGATCAAGAATCCCAGGGACGGCGTTAAGATCCTGGGGAACGGCGAGCTGACTAAGAAGCTGAACGTAAAAGTTGATGCCTACAGCGCATCCGCAAAGGAGAAGATCGAGGCACTCGGTGGAACAGCAGAGGTGATGTAATGCTTACGACACTGAAAAACGCATTCAAAATCAAGGATTTAAGACAAAAGATTCTGTTTACCCTGGCCATGCTGGTTGTGATCCGTATCGGGTCACAGCTGCCTGCTCCGGGCATTAACGGTGAAATTTTTGCCCAGTGGTTTGCATCCAATACGGCTGGTTCCTTCAGTTTTTTTGATGCGATAACAGGTGGTTCTTTCAGCAGCATGGCTGTGTTGGCATTAGGTATCAATCCCTATATCACATCCTCCATTATCATGCAGCTTCTGACCATAGCGATCCCGAAGCTGGAGGAGATGCAGAATGACGGTGAGGACGGCAGAAAAAAGATTGTCTCCATCACCAGATATGTAACCGTGGGTCTGGCACTGATCCAGTCCACCGCCATGGTGATCGGTTTCGGCAACCAGGGGGCGTTAAAGTCCTTTGACGCCATGACGGTGATCGTTGCGATTGCCGGGCTTACCGCGGGCAGCGCCTTCCTCATGTGGGTGGGCGAGCGGATCACCGAGAACGGGATCGGAAACGGCATCTCCGTCGTCCTGGTGATCAATATCGTTTCCAGGATGCCCCAGGATATCGCCCAGCTCTTCCGCCAGTTCGTGTTCGCGGATGGCACTGCGCCGGCTACGGCGGTCCTCGCCGCAGTCATCATTGTGGCTGTGATCGTGGGAATGGTGCTCATGGTGGTTTACCTCAACAGCGCGACCCGCAAGATTCCCGTGCAGTATGCAAAGAAGATGCAGGGCAGAAAGATGGTGGGCGGTCAGACGTCCAACATTCCCCTGAGGGTCAATACCGCGGGCGTCATCCCGGTAATCTTTGCTCAGTCCATCCTGCAGATCCCCATTCTGATCTGCGGTTTCCTGAAATATCAGGGGACGGGATTCTGGGGAGAAGTGCTCAAGGGGCTGAACTCCAACAACTGGTGCCGGCCCGGAGAATGGAAGTATTCCATCGGGCTCCTGTTTTATGTGGTGCTCATCGTGTTTTTTGCCTACTTCTATACGTCCATCACCTTCAATCCCATGATGGTGGCGGACAATATGAAGAAACAGGGAGGTTTCATCCCGGGTATCCGTCCGGGTAAGCCCACCAGCGATTATCTGAATAAAGTGTTGAATTATATCATATTTATCGGAGCGATCGGACTCACCATTGTTTCCGTCATCCCTTACGTCTTCAACGGGGTCTTCGGCGCCAGCGTATCCTTCGGCGGCACCAGCCTGATCATCGTTGTGAGCGTGGTTCTGGAGACGCTGAAGCAGGCCGAGTCGCTGATGCTCGTGCGCAATTACAAAGGGTTCCTGCAGGACTGATTTCGAGGTGCGGGAGCGGATCCAAAAGCGCAGGGCAGGCTGCGGGGACGTTGGCTCCGCGGCTTTCGAGACAGTATGTATTAGGAAACGGCAGGATATCCGAACGATGAAAGTTGTTCGGATATACTTGCTTGAAACCGACGGCGCGGGGCCTCCCGACGCTTCATGGACGGCCGCCTGCTGCGCCATGCGGCGGGGCTGTACGGTTTTTATCCGAGACGGTGTGATCAAATTGAGAAAGGCAGGTTAAGCTATGAAGATTATCATGTTAGGCGCTCCCGGCGCAGGCAAGGGAACACAGGCGAAAATGATCGCGGAAAAGTACCACATTCCCCACGTGTCCACCGGCGACATCTTCCGCGCGAATATCAAAAACGGCACGGAGCTGGGGAAGGAAGCAAAGAAGTATATGGATCAGGGACAGCTGGTTCCCGATGAGCTCACCGTGAAGATCCTTCTGGACCGGGTGGCTCAGCCGGACTGTGCGGACGGCTACGTCCTGGACGGTTTTCCCCGCACCATTCCCCAGGCGGAGGTCCTGGATAAGGCCCTCACGGAGCTGGGCGACAAGATCGACTATGCCATCAACGTGGATGTCCCCGACGAGAACATCGTCCGCAGAATGTCCGGCAGACGGGCGTGCCTCTCCTGCGGCGCGACCTATCACATTGAGCACATCCCGCCTAAGAAGGAAGGGATCTGCGACGTCTGCGGCCAGAGCCTCGTGCTTCGGGATGACGACAAGCCGGAGACGGTCCTGAACCGCTTGAAGGTGTATCACGACCAGACCCAGCCCCTGATCGATTTCTATACGGAGAAGGGCGTGCTGAGGACGGTGGACGGCACTGTGGATATGAAGGACGTATTCGCGGCGATCAAGGCGGTCCTGGGTTGACAAAAAGATTTTATATTAAGGAAGTAATGTCAAAATGGCAGTGACAATTAAATCTGAGCGTGAAATTGAACTGATGAGGGAATCCTGCAGGCTTCTGGCAATCGTCCACAAGGAGATGGAGGAAAAGATCCGCCCCGGAATGTCCACGCAGGATATAGACACACTGGGAGACAACCTGATCCGCAAGCTGGGCTGCGTCCCGAATTGTAAGAATTACAATGGTTACCCCGCCAGCATCTGCGTTTCGGTAAACGACGAGGTGGTCCACGGGATCCCTACAAAAAAGCGCATCCTTCAGGAAGGCGACATCGTGAGCCTTGACGCGGGGCTGATCTATAAGGGATACCACTCCGACGCGGCCAGGACCCACGGCGTGGGGCAGATCTCGCCGGAGGCCCAGAAGCTGATCGACGTGACCCGGGAGAGCTTTTTCGCCGGGATCAAGATGGCGAAGGCGGGGAACCGGCTCTACGATATCTCCAATGCCATAGACGCCTATGTAAAGCCCTACGGTTTCGGCATTGTGCGGGATCTTGTGGGGCACGGGATCGGCACCCATCTGCACGAGGATCCGCAGATCCCCAATTTCGCACAGAAGAGAAGGGGGATCCGCCTTCAGGCGGGCATGACGCTGGCGGTGGAGCCAATGATCAACCTGGGACGCCCCGACGTGGAGTGGCTAAACGACAACTGGACGGTGGTGACCGAAGACGGTTCCCTCTCCGCCCACTATGAGAACACCATACTGATCACCGATGGAGAACCGGAGATCCTGACCCTGTATTGATAATTTGTTGTAAAGCCTTTATGGAGGAATTGTATGTCGAAAAGCGATGTGATCGAAATTGAAGGAACCGTGGTGGAGAAACTCCCCAACACGATGTTTCAGGTAGAGCTGGAGAACGGGCACCGGGTGCTTGCCCATATCAGCGGCAAACTCCGTCAGAACTTCATCCGTATCCTGCCCGGCGATAAAGTTACTCTGGAGCTGTCTCCCTATGATCTGACCAAGGGCCGGATCATTTGGAGAGATAAATAAAAAAGATATTGCATTTTCAAATATCCTATGATATACTAAAAAACGGTCTTTTTTGAAAGGAGGGTTTGAGATGAAGGTAAGATCATCCGTAAAACCGATTTGCGAAAAGTGCAAAGTCATCAAGAGAAAAGGACAGATCAGAATTATCTGCGAGAATCCGAAGCATAAGCAGAGACAGGGATAATCACCGCCTGGAAAAGCCGGGGATCCCGGCGCAGGTATGTGAGTTCCCGTCTTACATTGTTATGTGCGGCTGAACTTCCGTATCAAGCGGAAGTTATCATAATAGATGCGAGAACGGGCTTACAGGAGATTACTTGTTGATACTCTGCGCGGCGCGGAGAAAGATCGGATATCTGTATCTGTCCGATTGGGTGAAAGCCCCAATCAATTAGTAACGAGAGCACACGAAAAACAGACCAAATGTGTGCGAAGGCGCTTTGGCGCGAAAGAAACAAAATACGCTTAACAAGCGGAAAATGGAGGAATGGAAATGGCTCGTATCGCAGGTGTTGATTTACCAAGAGAAAAACGAATTGAGATCGGAATGACCTATATCTATGGCATCGGAAGATCAACGTCCAACAAGATCCTTGCAGAGGCAGGCGTGAATCCGGATACCAGGGTGAGAGACGTCACCGACGACGAGGTAAAGAAAATCACCGAGGCAATCGAAAAGCTTGGCGTTATGGTGGAAGGCGACCTCAGGAGAGAGATTGCCCTGAACATCAAGAGACTTCAGGAGATCGGCTGCTATCGCGGCATCCGTCATCGTAAGGGACTTCCCGTTCGCGGTCAGAACACCAAGAACAACGCGCGTACCCGCAAGGGACCCAAGAGAACTGTTGCTAACAAGAAGAAGTAATACGGCAAATTCGTAACTGTAAACAATTATGAGAAAGTAGGTTAGTTTATTATGGCAAAGAAAGTTGCAAGCGCAGCCGCTAAGAAGACGGCGAAGAAGCGCGTAAAGAAAAACGTTGAACGCGGACAGGCACATATTCAGTCTTCCTTTAACAACACGATTGTTACGCTGACTGACAACGAGGGCAACGCCCTCAGCTGGGCAAGTGCCGGTGGTCTGGGATTTAGAGGTTCAAGGAAATCTACTCCGTATGCAGCGCAGATGGCGGCTGAGACCGCTACCAAGGCTGCCCTGGTGCACGGGCTGAAGTACGTGGACGTATTCGTAAAAGGTCCCGGCTCAGGCCGCGAGGCTGCGATCAGGGCCCTCTCTGCATCCGGTCTGGAGGTTGTCAGCATCGCTGACGTAACTCCTGTTCCTCATAACGGATGCCGTCCTCCCAAGAGACGCCGCGTATAGTGAAGAAGTGCGGGTTCCGTCTTTGACGCAGCCGGGGATGTTTCCGACCCGGCCGGGCATCGTTTTCGGATGAACCGCAAAAGGCGAGGCCTCTCAATCGGAGGCGGCAGGATCCCGCATGCTGTATGAAAGTTGGAAGAAGGCGCGAAAGCGTTGTAAACAGACAAGAAAGGAAAAAAGAAAATGGCAGTAAATCGCGTACCTGTATTAAAGAGATGTAGAGCGCTTGACCTGGACCCCAATCAACTGGGTTACAGCAAGACTTCTAAGAGAAAGAATCTGAAAGCCGGCAAGAAGGTCAGTGAGTACGGCCTGCAGCTCCGTGAGAAGCAGAAGGCAAAATTCATCTACGGCGTTCTTGAGAAGCCTTTCAGAAATTATTATGAGAAGGCGGACAGAATGAAGGGCATGACCGGTGAGAATCTGATGGTTATGCTGGAGAGCCGTTTAGACAATGTTGTGTACCGCATGAACTTTGCGAGGACCAGAAGAGAGGCAAGACAGGTCGTAGGCCACAAGCACATCACCGTAAACGGCAGGGTAGTGAGTATCCCTTCCTATCAGATCAAGGCCGGAGACGTGGTCGCTGTCAGCGATAAGGCAAAGTCCCTTCAGAGATATAAGGAGATTCAGGAAGTGGCCGGCGGCAGACTTAGCCCCGAGTGGATGGATGTTGACAAGGAAAATATGAGGGGAACCATCAAGAATCTCCCGACGAGAGAGATGATCGACGTTCCCGTGAACGAGATGCTTATCGTCGAGTTGTACTCTAAATAAGCAAGTAACGAAAGGGCAATGCTTGGGCAGCTTCAAACGGGCTGCCTAAGAGTTTCTATCCAAATAAGGAGGATGTTGCTGTGTTTGATTTTGAAAGACCCAATATTGAGGTCGCTGAGATTTCAGAAGACAAGAAGTATGGCAGATTTGTGGTTGAACCCTTGGAGAGAGGGTATGGCATCACCCTTGGCAATTCCCTGAGGAGAATTATGCTTTCTTCCCTTCCCGGCGCTGCAGTGAGTCAGATTAAGATTGACGGCGTTCTGCATGAGTTCAGCTCCATCCCCGGAGTCAAAGAGGATGTCTCTGAGATCATTATGAACATCAAGAGTCTCGCGATCAAGAACCACAGCGAGACCAATGAGGCAAAGACTGCTTATATTGAATACGAGGGCGAGGGCATTGTCCGGGCGTCCGATATCCAGGTGGATCAGGATATTGAGATCATGAACCCCAACCTTGTGATCGCTACGCTCTGCGGCAAGGATACCAAGTTGTATATGGAACTGACCATCACCAAGGGACGCGGCTATGCGAGCTCGGAAAAGAACAAAAACGAGGATCTTCCCATTGGCGTGATTTCCGTGGATTCCATCTACACCCCCGTGGAGAGGGTGAACGTATCGGTTACCAATACCCGTGTGGGCCAGGTTACGGATTATGATAAGCTGACCCTGGACGTCTACACCAATGGTACGTCAGGCCCTGATGAGGCAGTCAGCCTGGCAGCGAAGGTCCTGAGCGAGCACCTGAGCCTGTTTATCGACCTCTCCGAGAATGCGAAGACCGCAGAGGTCATGATCGAGAAGGAAGACGACGAGAAGGAGAAGGTGCTGGAGATGAGCATCGACGAGCTGGAGCTTTCCGTCCGATCCTACAACTGTCTGAAGCGCGCCGGTATCAATACCGTGGAAGAGCTGACAAACAGGACTCCCGAGGACATGATGAAAGTCCGCAACCTTGGACGCAAGTCCCTGGAGGAAGTGCTGGCAAAGCTGAACGAACTTGGCCTGCAGCTCAACAGCAGCGAGGAAGTATAATTGTAAGATCGATTCCGGTGGTAAGTCCACAGGCGCATCCGGGATTTATCTCTATAGAAGCCCAAAACAGCGCGTAAGCGCAAGAGTTTCGCATTCGGCGAGTAAGTCCAAAGGGCGTGGCCGGATGTTCCGTAAATGGAGAAAGGAAAATTATCATGGCAATGTACAGAAAATTGGGAAAATCATCAGCCCAGAGAAAAGCGTTACTGAGAAATCAGGTGACCGCCCTGATCTGCTACGGCAAGATCACCACTACTGAGGCAAGGGCCAAGGAAGTGAAGAAGATCGCCGAGGGCCTGATCGCGATGGCCGTAAAGGAAAGGGACAATTACGAGACTGTAAAAGTTACCGCCAAGGTTGCCCGCAAGGACAAGGATGGCAAGAGAGTAAAGCAGATCGTGGACAAGGAGACCGGCAAGGTTCTCTCCGAGACTCATCGCGACAAGGACGGCAAGATTGTGCGCCTGGAGAACGGCGTCACCGTTACCGTGTACGACGAGGTGGAGAAGGAGATCAAGAAAGATCTTCCCTCCAGACTGCATGCAAGACATCAGATGGTCAAGGTTCTCAATCCCGTTGTGGAGGTTCCCACCGAGAACAAGGGAAGGAAGAGAGGCACCAAGAAGGTGGATCTGGTGGCAAAGCTCTTTGACGAGTACGGCCCTAAGTACGCCAACCGCAACGGCGGTTACACCAGAATCATTAAGATCGGTCCCCGCAAGGGTGACGCGGCCATGGAGGTCGTTCTGGAGCTGGTATGATCTGCTGAAAAAACTGGATAGAATTGCGATTGAGAGGCGCTGCGGTGAAGATACCGCGGCGCCTTTTTTCTTCGCCATTCGCCAGTCCCTGCCTACGCGCCTTCCGCCGCCCGAGGAGGATTTTGCACGAAATACGGCGCAGCCTTGCGGCATGCGGAGCGGAACGGAGAAAAAACTTGATATTCTCTGTGATTCCGCTTATAATAAATAAGACTTTTAAGTGTTTTCGGGCGTTAAGATCAGTCGGATGTCTGCAATTTTTCAATGACGTCAGACACAGATTTCCGGGGTGCTTCATATCATAATCAGGAGCGAACGATGATATCCGGCGGGTGCGGCGGAGCCTTTTAAGATCGTTTTTTCGGACGGCGTCATGCAGATCGCTTCCGGACCTCGTTTCTCCGGTCTGCCGGATCCGGGGCGCTCTGTCCGTTTTTAGATATTCAGGGAAAGAGAGGATGGGAACCTTCTCCTTATATAAGGCTATGAATCTAGTGATTGACGGATACAATATATGCTATAAGATCACCGGCGAAGGCGAGGAGACGGCGGTGATGCTGCAGGGCTGGGGCACCGACCTGGGAGTGTACGATTCCGTGGCGGCGTCTATCAGCGAGAAGTACCGGTTCGTCCAGTTCGATTTCCCGGGTTTCGGGGGGAGCGACGAGCCAAGAGAGCCCTGGAACGTGGACGCCTACGCGGATTTCTTCTGTAAATTTATGGAGGCTCTGCAGATCAAAAAAGCGGCCCTGATCGGGCACTCCTACGGCGGCCGCGTCATCATCAAGCTGGCGGCCCGGGAGAACCTTCCCTTTGAGATCTCCCGGATCGTCCTGATCGACAGCGCGGGGATCCTTCCCAAGAAGACCCTTTCCCAGAAATGGAAGATCAAGAGATATAAAATCCTGAAGAAAATTCTGAACCTGAAAGTGATATACGCCCTCTTTCCGGAGCTGATCGACGACTGGCGCAGCAGGCAGGGCTCCGCGGATTACCGGAACGCCACGCCCATGATGCGGCAATGCCTGGTGATGGCGGTCAACGAGGATCTGACGGAACTTCTTCCGTCCGTCAGGCAGGACACGCTGCTGATCTGGGGCGACAGGGATACGGCAACGCCCATCGGTGACGGCAAGCTGATGGAGGAAAAGATCCCAAATGCCGGGCTTGCCGTGCTGGAGGGAACGGGGCATTACTCTTTTCTGGAGCAGCCCGCGCAGTTTCGAAGCATCATGAGATCATATTTTGAGGTGGGAGTCGGGTGATGGCAGTCAGAACTTTGATAACGGCGGTATTGTCGGCATACGCGTTCTTCCTTGTGATGAGACACAATATGCACATGTTTCAGCTCAACGGATACAAGAACGACGAACATATCAACTGGATCAAAAAGAATATCAGGCAGCAGTGGCTCCTGGGCTTCGGTTTCCTGCTGGGGATCCTCAGGATCCTCCTGCCGTGGACCCTCCTGGATGTTCTGATCTGGCTGACCCTTTTATTAGAAATCCTGGTCTACCGGGCCATGCGGCACCTGCACACGAAGAAAAAACTGGTCTACACCGGAAGGGTAAAGCGGATGATCGCGACGATAGCGGTGCTCACGGCGGCAGCGGCGGCGATTGTCTTCCTGCTCTTTGGGATCGCGCCCATGAGCGGCGTTCTTCTGATCCTGGTGTCCGTTCAATGGTTTTTGAACCTGGCCGCCAATCTGATCAATCATCCCATAGAGGCGGGCATCGACCGGTACTATATCAACGACGCCAGACGCCGCCTGAAAGAGCGCCCGGACCTGAAGATCATCGGCGTCACGGGGAGCTACGGAAAGACCAGCGTGAAATTTTATCTCCAGACGCTCCTGCAGGGCCGGTATAACGTGCTGGTGACTCCCGGAAATTTCAACACCCCTCTGGGGGTGACCCGGACCATCCGGGAATATTTAAAACCCTCCCACGAGATCTTTATCTGTGAGATGGGTGCGCGGCATGTGGGAGATATCAAGGAAGTGTGCGATATCGCCCGGCCGGATTACGGGATCATCACCTCCGTGGGCCCACAACATTTGGAGACTTTCCTGAGCATGGAAAACATCCAGAAGACGAAGTTTGAACTGGCGGACGCGCTGCAGGAGGGCGGGAAGCTCTTTCTGAACGGGGACAACGAATACATCCAGGAGAAGGCGGCGGAGTATTCCAATAAGATCTTCTATTATTCCGAGAAGCAGGGGGAGGGGTACTGCGCAAAGGATGTCTCGGTATCCCAGTTTGGGACGGAATTTACGATAGAAGCGCCCTCCGGCGAGAGGGAGCGTTTTCAGATGAAGCTGATCGGCGCCCACAATGTGATCAACGTGGCGGGGGCCATCGCCGTGGCAAATACCTTGGGGATCCCGCTGAGGGATCTGCGGGTGCCGGTGAGACGGATCCAGCCCGTGGAGCACAGGATGCAGATGAAGGAGCACGGCCTGGTCACGATCATCGACGACGCGTACAACTCCAACCCCGTGGGCTCCAGGGCGGCGGTGGAGACCCTGGCCCTGTTCGAAGGGATCCGGATCCTGATCACGCCGGGAATGGTGGAGCTGGGCGGCCAGGAGCGGGATTACAATTACAAATTCGGGACCTATGCGGCGGACTGCTGCGATTATATCCTTTTAGTGGGGAAAAAGCACACGGAGCCAATCCGCGAGGGCGCTCTGAGCAAGGGTTTCCCGGAGGAAAAATGTCTCGTGTATGACAGGCTGGAAGAGGCGGTTTCTCACGCCTATGCGATCAAGGGAGAGGGTCATAAGTACATCCTTCTGGAAAATGACCTGCCCGACAATTATTAGGGGGAATGGATAGATGAAGACAAGGGTTGCGGTGCTGTTCGGCGGAAAAAGTGTGGAACATGAGGTATCGGTGATCTCCGGGATTCAGGCCATCCTGAATATGGACACGGAGAAATACGAGGTGATCCCGGTGTACCTGACAAAGGAAAATGAAATGTACGTCGGGGAGGGGATCGGAAAGATCGAGTCCTATAAAGACATCAACGCCCTTCTGGCGAAATCCCGGAGGGTGATCCTGGTGCGGGACAGGGAAAAAGTATGCCTGGTCCCCTATCCGATGAAACTGCTGGGGGGCAGCAAGCCACTGGAGATCGACATGGCGTTTCCCGTCGTCCACGGGACGAACGTGGAGGACGGCGCGCTCCAGGGATACTTAAAGACGCTGGGCGTCCCCTTTGTGGGCTGCGACGTCACCGCCTCCGCCATCGGCATGGATAAATTCATCATGAAGGCGGTCTTAAAGGAGGCCGGCGTTCCCGTGCTGGACGCGAAGCTCTACACCATGAGAGATTATGAAGAGATGGAAAAGCTGATGGACAATGTGGAAGAGACCTTCGGCTATCCGGTCATCGTAAAGCCCGTCAACCTGGGCTCCAGCGTGGGGATCGGCGTCGCGAAGACCAGAATAGAGCTGGCGAACGCCGTGGATGACGCCTTCCGCTACGCCACGAAAATCCTGGTGGAGCATGCGATCACAAAGCTGCGGGAGATCAACTGCTCCGTGCTTGGGGATGAGAATGACGCCATCGCCTCGGAGTGCGAGGAACCCCTGCACTCGAAAGACATCCTCAGCTATGAGGATAAGTATGTCAGCAACGCCAAGGGCGGCGGTTCCAAGGGCATGGCCAGCGTCTCCCGGGAGATCCCGGCAAAGCTTTCTTCTGAAAAGAGGGAGGAAATCCGGGAGCTGGCGGTGAAGGCCTTTCAGACTTTGGGCTGCAGCGGCGTGTCCCGGATCGATTTCATGATCGACGAGGAGGACGGGAAACTGTACTTTAACGAGATCAATACCATCCCGGGTTCCCTGGCGTTTTACCTCTGGGAACCGGTGGGAATTCCCTATAAGGAACTGCTGGACAGAATGGTGCGGCTGGCGTTTCAAAGAGTCCGCGCTGAGGAGAACGTCACCTTTGCCTTTGACACGAACATCTTAAACTCCGCCAGCTTCGGAGGGGCAAAGGGGGTAAAGCGGTGACGGAGGATCGAAAGACGACAGAGAGCGGGGAACGGGGAGCCATCCCCGATAGAGCGGATCCGGAAAGATATGAGGTCCGGGCCTTCCGGCCTTCCGGCTTTCTGGAGATCACTGACAATGAATATTTCGCGGTGGAGATGCAGTACCCCCTTCTGGGGATGCGGAACGCGCAGCTCCGGTGCCTTGTCAGGGAGGAAGTCTACGAGCGGCTGGCAAGGGCGGCAAAGGCCCTGCCGGGAGGAATGAGACTGAAGTTCCTGGATGCCTGGAGGCCCTTTGCCCTGCAGAAGGAGCTCTATGAAACATATTCCGCCAGGATCATCCGGGATTTTGGCCTGGGGGATCGTTCTGAGGAAGAGAGAAGCGCGGTTATCCGGAAATTCGTGTCCGACCCTGTTCCCGACCGGGACGTCCCGCCGGTTCACACCACGGGCGGGGCGGTGGATGTGACCATCATTGGGGAGGACGGCGCGGAACTGGACATGGGAACCGGGTTCGACGCCTTTACGGAAAAGACCTGGACGGCGTATTTTGAGAGAGCGGGCGGAAACCTTGAGAACATGACCTCGAGGATCCGGGAAAACCGCAGGCTGCTCTATCGGGTGATGACAGGCGCAGGCTTTACAAACCTTCCCTCGGAGTGGTGGCACTTTGATTACGGGGATCGTTTCTGGGCCTATTACGAAAAGAAACCGGCGATCTACCGGGGAGTTTTTACGGAGGAGGAAATTGATGGAGGATCCAAAGAAAAATGAAAAGTCCCGGCTGGGGACGATCCCGGCCACGCTGGTGCTGATCCTGACCGCCCTGCTTCTGGTGGTGGGAGGATATTTTTATCTATACTTTAAAAATGAGTACACCTTCACGGACCTGATCGACAACATCGTCGGGAACCTGATCGGCGTGCTGGCGGCCTTCCTTCTCTTTGACATTCTGTATAACAAGCTGACCCAGGACGAGTATGCCCGGGAGACTTCCCAGCAGATCACCAGGACCCTGATGGGGGATCCGGAGACCCTGGACGCCTTCAGCGACGAGGACAAGAAAGCCTTTATGGTATCCGCCATCCGCTCGATCATGAAAGATTCGGACGCCGTGGACATGATGGTGGGCAACGTGTCAAAGTATCTGGACGGGGCGAAGAACGCCCGGATCCGCAAGAGCTATGACTACACGATCAACCTGACCACGGTGGCGGACTCCGAGGCGTACAATGTGATCCCGGGAGTTGCGGAGGGCAAGTATTTTTACGTGCAGGAAAAGCTGAATTTCGAGATCAAATATCTGGATGAGAAGGACCAGAATTACAGCTCCCACGAGGTTAAGATCGGTTTTTCCTTTGACAAGAGAAGCCTGGACGGGGGACTGCTGGAGAGCGATCAGGATCCCGAGTTCGCAAGGTGCATCTTCAATGAGAGCCTGGATATCACGAAAGAGGCCGTGGACTATATCCGGAAGCTGTCCCAGGAGCAGTTAAAGCAGCTGGTGGGCTCCCTTTTCACCGCCGTGGTGAAGATCGACGGACACGCCGGGGAGCTGGACCGGGTGGAGGTCCGGGAGGGCGGCATCGTCGCGGCCTACCTGATCGACTATGATTTTACGAGAAAGGAACACTCCGTGCGGATCGTGTTCCACATGCCGAAACTTTGGAATTCCATATTCGAAGTGACTCTGGTAGATCCGACGAAGGACCCGAAGATCACCTTCGACTATATGCCGGGCTGTATGGATGTCACCATGTATTCCTACCTGAACAAGGGAGAAGAGTCCAACGACGGCGCCTACGAGCTTCAGAACGGTCTCTACGACGTGTCGATCAAGGGCGAGTGGATCTACCCGAAGAGCGGTATCGTGTTCAGCGTGAGAAAAAAGGACGAGCCTGACGAGAAAGCGAAAGTAATTTAAAAGCAAAATTGTGCGGTGAATGGACGGTGACGAGATAATGAAAGAGAGAACAAAACTGTGATTTTATATAGACCTGTCGGCACAGAAGAATTGAAACTGATTGAAGGAACCGGATATCAGGCGTTTCCGCCCAGACTGCCGGAGCAGCCCATCTTTTATCCGGTCCTTCATGAGCGCTATGCTTCTGAGATCGCGCACAACTGGAATGTGAAATACAATGATGACCACAAAGGGTATGTCACAAAATTTGAGGTTGACGACGACTACTATTCGCAGTTTGAGATTCATCGCGTTGGGGACACTTACCACGAAGAATTGTGGGTCCCGGCGGAACAACTGGAAGAGTTCAATGCGCATATCATTGGCAGGATAGAAGTGATCCAAGAGTTTTCGGAAGATGACACCCATCCGATCCGATAAGATACAGATTCACAAAAGCAGGGCCGCATTTCACGATGCAGAAACCCTGCTTTTGTTTCTTATTTCTCTGCTCATCTTTTTATGGTCTAATACAGAGAAGGGCATTTATGCATTCTTTAGTGTCAGGAGCGCTCCGATTATGGACCCTGTAAAGAATATCGGCGAAACTCTGAAAAATAACCATTCAAAGGAGTGGAAGGCCGTTGCGATGATGGCAGTTTCGGGGTCATTGTAATTCCAACTCATGTAGGGACTCCCCAATCCTTTCAGGACGAAGGCGATAACCACAATGACCGCGCTGATCGTGACAAAGAGCCAAAAAAGCAGCCTCCCTTTCGCAGCCTTTCTCTGTGCAAGCTGCAGGTTTATGACCTCCAGCTTTTCAGAAATTGTCTTTAGGTCGTCAATTTCAGGCTGAGGCGTCGTCTCCCCCAGCAAAGTGCTTACAGGCGTTTCCAGCACCTCTGAAATAGAAAGCAGCATTTCGGAATCCGGGACGGACAATCCCTGCTCCCATTTGGAGATCGTCTGCCGCACTACATTCAGCTTGACGGCCAGTTCTTCCTGCGAGAGTCCTTTTGATTTTCTTAGAGCTTTCAGGTTTTCGCTTAACATCAGAATATTCTCCTTTCCCTTTCGTTTCTATCGCTATTATAATTTGAAGCTGCCCGTTGCCGCAAGCAACGCAGATTAACATTTTTTGAAATGAGGCTGTGACCGGATGAGGCGGCGTAAAATCGAAAGCGAGTTTCCTCAGTTACCTGTGGCGTTATTGTTAATTTGAAAAAGCCGTGGTATATTATACCTACAAAGTAGCGACGCAGCCGTCGCAAGTATGAGGTGATTATAAGAATCAATGGTGAAAGCGTATGTGAAAAGTCCGTTTATGGGCAATGTTGTAGGAAAAGCATTTTAATATTGCAGTTGGGCTAAACCCGCGAAGAAGATATATCATTAGAAAGTAAAAACAATTTAACTTTATTCATGTTTGCGTGAGTATAAGAAAAAATTGGAAGGATTAAAAAGTATAAAAGCACTCCACAGGTGGAGCGAATTGAAAGGGTACTTTTATATGAGCGAGATACTATAAAATAGGAGGTCTGGGATAGGCACGGAAACTAACTCTTCGGAAAATAAAATTCCTGTCGTTTAACGCACATTCAATAGATATCTGCCTCATGATCAGCTATACTAAGTACAGAACCGGTTCCGAAACTGTGAAAGGGGCTATCTGAACATGGCAATAGGAGACGTTATCAAAAAATACAGAAAAAAGAAAGGCATGACCCAGGAGGAGATGGCGGCCTGCCTCGGCGTAACCGCTCCCGCTGTAAACAAATGGGAAAGGGGCAATGCAATGCCGGATGTCGCCATGCTTGCCCCCATTGCGCGGCTGCTTGGCATTACCACAGATGAACTTCTGGCTTTTCGGGTTGAGCTGACAGACGAAGAAATCAATCAATATTTATCGAAGTTGCAAAAGGATCTGGAGAGCAAAGACTTTCCTGATGTATTTCTTTCCGCTAAGGAAAAAATGGAAGAATACCCTAATTGTGAAAAATTGATTTGGCAGGCAGCAGTCATTTTGGACGCAAAGCGAATGACAACGGAACTTCCAGACGAAGGCAGTTATGATAGCGTGATCTTCGGATGGTATGAGCGGTGTCTGCTCTCAGAGGATGAACGGATTCGCAACCAGGCAGCGGATTCGCTGTTCCATGTGTTTTTTCGAAAAGAGGACTATGAAAAAGCAGCTCAATACCTGGAGTATTTCTCCCTGGAGAATCCGGAACGCAAGCGCAAGGAAGCGCTTGTGAACAGTAAAACCGGAAAGCGGGCGGAAGCTTTTCGGGCGTATGAGGAATTGATATTCAGCGGTTATCAGCATATACAGATGACGCTAAATGATCTTCGTATACTGTATATGGAAGAGGATGATTCTGAGATGGCAGAAAAGCTGGTCCAGGTTTCGTCCTCTGCCGCGGCTGCATTTGAGATGGGAAAATATAATGAGATTTGCTACGGACTGGAGGTCGCAGCATGGGAAAAGGATGCGGCGTGGACGGCCCGGCTCATGCGGGAAATCTTGGGTTGTCTTGGAACGATAGGCGATTTTACAAAATCCAGACTTTATCAGCATATGACGCTGAAAACCGTGGATTCTGATTTTGCGGCAGATTTAAAGCGGGAACTGATGAAAGCCTTTGAAGATGAGACCTTTTCCTATATGGAGGGAAATGAAGAGTGGGAAAAACTGAAGGAAGATGTTCGATCATAATCGTCTTCTGATAGCAAAGAACCAAGGAAAAATAGGGGTATACGGAGGGATAACATATGCAGAGAACGGAGAATGTCGAATTGACGGTTTTATGTCTGATCCAGAGAGAGGATAAATACCTGATGCAAAACAGAATAAAGAATGACTGGAAAGGTTTCGCTTTGCCGGGAGGACATGTTGAAAGAAACGAATCGATCATAGACGCTGTCATTCGGGAAATGAAAGAAGAGACGGGACTGGATATTCAGAATCCCAGATTATGTGGAATCAAGCAGTTTCCCATAGAGAATGGGCGGTACATTGTATTTTTGTTTCATACGGACGAGTTCCTTGGAGAAGTGACATCATCTGAGGAGGGTGAAATGGTCTGGGTCAAAAAGTCAGAACTGTCAAAGGTGAATACCGTTGAGGACTTATCGCCGCTTCTCCGGGTGATGGAAGACGATAATTTGACAGAGTTTCAATATGTCATAGAAAACGATAAATGGAATGTGGTGATCAAATAAAAACTTCCTTTATAGAGAAACGAAAAAACGAAAGAGCGGGGGTTGATTTTTATCCGGTTTCTTTTAGCTGGAAGGCGCAGTAAGCCTTGCTGTCGTTGCGGTTTCCACCCCAGGTGAAGCCGTGCTGCAGAAAGAGTTTGCAGCAGAGGTCGTCTCCGTCGATCTTATACGCAAAGGAGAGGGCGCGGTCTGCATAGGAGGCGCCTTCTTTTGGCGTGACAAGGGTTTCGCCCTCCGTCTGATAGGCGGTCAGGGGGTTGTAAAGAGGGTTCACCACCATGCAGAGTCCATCGGAAAGGCCGGGGAGAAGCGGCAGGGGATCCTCCGACCGGGCCAGGCAGAAGGTGAGGTTTTCCGCCATGGCCTTTTCCACATCGCCGTCATATTCCTCGATCAGTCCGACTTTCGTAAAACGGTAATCGTTCCGGTACAGTTCATAAAAGATCTCCACCAAATCCTTTGCGGCGTCCGCGCTGCAGATCAGCTCTCCGGGGGCAGTTTCCCCCTCCATGTCGCAGTAGAGGATGTGGGCGTAAACCAGGGAGTCGAAGTCGGCGTCCGCGGAGGCGGAGAACCCGGTGATATAGCGCCTTAAAGCGTCGGAGAGGGGTTCATAGTAAAAACCGCCCGCGTAGACGGCGCGCTGTTCCAGCATGGACTCGCCGCCGAGACTGCTGTTTAAGATCTCTCCGATTAAGGACGGGTCCCCGCTTTCGGAGGCATCGCCGGTTCCGTCTTTGCCGATTTCGTCTCCATCCTGTCTGCTTTCTTCAGAGTTTTCGTTTCCGTCACTGATATCACGGCCCGGATCTTTGCGGGAATCTTCGTCTGCTTCGGAATTTTCCGGCGTGCCATCTCCGCTGCTTTGAGAATCCGCTTTCGAGCCGTCCTTGTCCGAACTGTCCGTTGGAAGGGATTCCTGGGTCCCGCTTCCCTCTGAAGAGCCGGAAGTTTTTCCAGAGTTCTCCGTCCCGGTCTGCTGCTCTGCGTAATCGCTCAGGGACAGGGCGCTTTTTTTATGCAGACTGCTGAGAACGCCCACCACAAGGAGGATCCCTGTCAGGATCAGCAGCATCTTGATCAGTTTATCACGGTTTGCGGGTGAGGACATCGAGGACTCCTTTCACATATAAAATCCCCCCGGATCGTGTGGGGATCCGGTAACATTCATTCAGCAATCCTGCAACACTGGATTCGGATATAAAATCGCCTGGCGCACTGGTATCCGGGTGTGAAAATAACAGACACGCCGAGCCGGACAGGATCATTTTACCACAAAGCCGGGGCGCTGCATACATTTTTCTGAAAAAACGGTATGTTTATAATTCGGAAAAGCCTGTTGTGTAAAGCGTGCAAATGCGTTATAATACTTAAATGTCAATTTGAGATGCATCCCTGCCGTGAAACGCCGGGATGTGTCAAGGCGGTTTCCCGTGCGCAAGGCGCGGATGGAACTTCTTTTTGACATGGACCGGGTGCGCGGCGGAGAGGAGAGGGCGTATGTTATACATCATGCGGCATGGACGGACGGACTGGAACCTGCAGTACAGGCTTCAGGGCAGCGTGGATATTCCCTTGAACGAGGAAGGCAGGAGGATGGCCAGGGAAGCCGCGGAAAACTATCGGGACATCCACCTGGACATCTGTTTTGTGTCCCCTCTTTCCCGGGCACGGGAGACGGCGGAGATCTTTCTGGAGGGACGGAACGTGCCGATCGTTGTGGACCGGCGGCTCCGGGAGATGAGTTTCGGCCGGTATGAGGGCATGGATCACATTTATCAGAAGCCCCACCTCCCCATCTATAAACTGTTCCAGGATCCGGAACATTATCAGCCGGAGGAGGGGGCCGAGAGTTTTGCGGAACTCTTTGCACGCACGGGAGAGTTTATCCGGGAGGAGGCGGAGCCCAGGCTGGCGAAGGGCCAGGATATCCTGATCATCGGCCACGGTGCCATGAACAGCGCCATTGTCAGTCAGTATCGGAAAAAGCCGCTTTCGGAATTCTGGGAAAACGATATCGAGAACTGTAAGATGATCCGTCTTGCTTAAGGGGGATCGAGAAGAACGGAGGATTGGAGGTTTGTATGAGTCCTGAAGAAAACAAGAGAGCAAATATCCTTTGTGCAATCTCGCTGGCGTGCGAGGTGGGCCCGATGTTTTTTAACGGGATCCTTTCGGTCCTGCTTACGGTCAATGGGGGCTGGAATGTCGGAAAGGCGCAGGCTCTTATGGAGAGCATAGGCAGCGTACTGTCGGGCCTTCTTTTTATCGCCGGGATCGTACTGCTGATCATTGTACGGGTAAAATATCCGAAGAATGTATTCGGCAAAGTGCTGATGTGGGTGTATATCGTGATCGGCGTGATCATGCTTCTTTTAACGATCATCGCGATACTATTTTTGGTGGCGGCCTGCACCGCCTGCTTTCAAGAGCTGCGGAACTGTCCGGGGTTCCTTTTCTGATGGGCGGGGTCTGGACGATCGGGGATTTCTCCATAGAGCCTTATCCTGTCGCGTTTCTGCTGTCTTTTGCGGCGGGTTTTGGTTTTGTCTTCCGGCTTCTGCGCAAGCGCGGGCAAACGCTCAATATCATCGGCTGCTCCCTGGCGCTGATCCTGGTGATGACCCTGTATGGGGCAAGGCTGTACGGCGTTTTGGCCAGCGGGTTTCAAAAAAGTCTTCTGACTTCCGGGACCTCCAGCCTGGGCGGAGCGATGGGACTTCTCCTGGCGGTGTTCCTCATGGGGAAGATCTGTCCCGGGGTGCGGAAAGACCTGTGGATGGCCTGTTGTATGGCGCTGCCGCTGATGTACGGGATCGCAAAGACAGGATGTTTCCTGGCGGGATGCTGTTACGGGATCCCCTACGGCGGCCCACTGGCGGTAAGTTATCAAAACAGCCGGATACAGATAGGGCCGGTCTTTCCGATCCAGCTTTTGGAGAGCGCGGTTTTTCTGTTGATCTTTCTTGTGGGGCTTCAGCTGTATAGGGGGGAGAAAAGCGGGAGCACGGCGTCCTGGATGATGCTTCTCTGCGCGGCCGCAAAGTTTGGCCTGGAATTTCTCCGGCAGGAGCATGTGGGGCGGCTGATCACCGGAAACCAGTGGGTCTGCGGGGCGTTTTTTCTCGCCGCCGTGATCTCTCTCCTGAGGGAGGGAAAACGTCAGGCGGGGGAAAGTCCAGAGTAGGGGTCGATAAAATATAGGGGATACGCGGGCGGAATGTTTTTGGTTTAAGGCAGGAAAAGGTATGAGTATCGTAAAGACAAAGGATCTGGTGTTTGAATATATCCGGCGGGACGAAGAGGGGAACGTGGAGGGTATCACCACGGCGGTGGACCATGTCAACCTGACCGTCAGGGAGGGCAGTTTTATAGCGATCCTGGGGCATAACGGTTCCGGGAAGTCCACTCTGGCAAAGCATATCAATGCCATCCTGGATCCCACGGAAGGGACCGTCTGGGTGGATGGCATGGACACCGCAGACCCGGAAAAACTCTGGGATATCCGTCAGAGGGCCGGCATGGTCTTTCAGAATCCCGACAACCAGATCATCGGCCAGGTAGTGGAGGAGGACGTGGGCTTCGGTCCGGAGAACATGGGAGTTCCCACGGAAGAGATCTGGCAGAGGGTGGAAGAGAGCCTCCGCGCCGTCGGCATGTATGAGTATCGGAAATATTCTCCGAACAAGCTCTCGGGCGGGCAGAAACAGAGGGTGTCCATCGCCGGCGTCCTGGCCATGCACCCGAAGGTGATCGTGCTGGACGAGCCCACGGCCATGCTGGACCCCAGCGGCCGGAAAGAAGTGATCCGGGCTGTCCGGGCTTTGAATCAGGTGGAGGGAGTGACGGTGATCCTGATCACCCACTACATGGAAGAGATTGTTCACGCGGATCAGGTCTTTGTCATGGATCAGGGCAGGATCGCCATGGAGGGCACCCCCAGGGAAGTCTTCTCCCGGGTGGAGGAGTTAAAGAGCCTGCGGCTGGACGTGCCCCAGGTGACGCTGCTGGCCTATGAGCTGAAGAAGCGGGGACTGGAGCTCCCGGACGGGATCCTCACCACGGAGGAACTGGTGAAAGCCCTGTGCGGGTGACAGGGAAAGCGGGGGTTTTAGAAAGGCGTAATAGGCCGAACTGTGATGAAACAGACTGAAAAAGAGGCTGCCAAAACAGAAATGTGAGAAGTGGAAGGAATCGAGACAGAAGGAACCAAAGCAGAAGGAACTAAAACAGAAGGAACTAAAGCAGACGAAGCCAAAGCAGAAGTGCCGAAACAAAACCGACTGAAAAGAAGCCGACAGAAAGGATCAAATATGTCCATCATCCTGGATCATGTAAATTATATATACGGCGGGGACACGCCCCTTGCGGTGAAGGCCCTGGATGACATCTGCCTGACCATCCCGGACGGGCAGTTTCTTGGGATCATCGGTCACACGGGCTCGGGAAAGTCCACGCTGGTGCAGCACTTGAATGGGCTCTTAAAAGCATCTTCCGGGCACATCTATTTTGACGGACAGGACATTTATGAAAAGGGCTATGATCTGAAAGCGCTGCGGAGCAAGGTGGGACTAGTGTTTCAGTACCCGGAGCACCAGCTTTTTGAGATCGACGTGTTTACCGATGTGTGTTTTGGGCCGAAGAATCTGGGCCTCTCCCAGTCGGAGGTGCAGTACCGCGCCTATGAGGCGTTAAAGAGCGTGGGACTGCCGGAGGACCTCTATTATCAGTCGCCCTTTGAGTTGTCCGGGGGGCAGAAACGCCGGGTGGCCATCGCGGGAACCCTGGCCATGAAACCCCAGGTGCTGATCCTGGACGAGCCCACGGCGGGGCTGGATCCCCGGGGGCGGGACGAGATCCTGGACCTGATCAAAAAACTGCAGACGGAGAGCGGCATGACGATCCTCCTGGTGTCCCACAGCATGGAGGACGTCGCGGAGTATGTGGACCGCATCCTGGTGATCAACAAGGGCTCCATTCTGCTGGACGGGGTCCCCAGGGAGGTGTTCCGGCATTATCAGGAGCTGGAGCAGATCGGCCTTGCGGCTCCCCAGGTGACTTATATCATGCACGCCCTGAGGGAGAAGGGGCTTGAGGTGGACGACAGCGTCACTACGATTGACGAGGCGGTGGACCAGATCGCCGGGCTGTTCCGGAGGTAAGTAAATGCTCAGAGATATCACGCTAGGACAATATTATCAGACGGAGTCGGTCCTTCATAAGCTGGATCCCCGGGTCAAGATCGGCGGGACCCTGCTCTTTATTCTGACCCTCTTTTTCTACAAAAACTTTCTGGGGTATCTGGCGGCGATCCTGTTCCTGGCGGCGGTGATCCGCCTGTCCCATGTGCCGTTTTCCTATATGATAAAGGGAATGAGATCCATTTTGTTTTTGCTGCTGATCACGGTGGCCTTTAACCTGTTTCTGACTCCCGGGACGGTTTTAGTCGCTTTCTGGAAACTGAAGATCACCCAGGAGGGTTTGAAGGCCGCGGTGACCATCGCCCTCAGGCTGACCATGCTCATCATCGGTTCCTCCCTGATGACTCTTACGACCACGCCCAACAATCTGACGGACGGCATGGAGAAGATGATGGGCTTTATGAAGATCTTTAAGGCACCGGTGCATGAAATGGCGATGATGATGTCCATTGCGCTGCGCTTTATCCCGATTTTGCTGGAAGAGACGGATAAGATCATGAAGGCCCAGATGGCCCGTGGCGCGGACTTCGAGAGCGGGAACCTGATCGCGCGGGCAAAGGCCATGGTGCCGCTTCTGGTGCCCCTGTTCATCTCGGCGTTTCGCCGTGCAAACGACCTGGCCATGGCTATGGAGGCCCGCTGCTACCGGGGCGGCGAGGGCAGGACGAAGATGAAACCTCTGCAGTACAAAAAGAGGGATTACCTCGCCTATCTCTGCATGGTCGGTTTTATGGCGGGAAGCATCTGGCTTGGGAGACTGCCGGTCTTGTGACGGGGGAGTACGAAGATACCGGGAGGCCGACTGATTTTGTGACGGCGGGGCGCAAGGAAGGGACCTGGAGGCAGACCACCCCGGGGACAGTGGGAAGGCATGGAAGGAAACAAGAACTCAGGTCATCTTGGAGACAGTGAGAAGATGGAAGTGGAAACGAGACAAAGACGGATCCGGATCTGGGTGGCCTATGACGGGACAAATTACCACGGCTGGCAGATCCAGGACAACGGGATAACGATAGAAGAAGAATTGAACCGGGCGCTGACGGAACTTTTGGGCCAGGAGATCCGGGTGATCGGGGCCAGCCGCACGGACGCCGGCGTCCACGCCCTTATGAATGTGGCGGTGTTCGACACATCCGGCAGGATCCCGGCGGAGAAAATCTGTTATGCGCTGAACGCAAGGCTTCCGGAGGACATTCGGATCCTGCGCTCCGAGGAAGTTCCAGAGGACTGGCATCCCCGGCACTGTGAGAGCCGGAAGACTTACGAGTACCGGATCTGTCGGAGCGAGATCCAGCAGCCCCTCCGCAGGCTCTACACATATCATGTCTACCGCGAACTGAATCTGGAGGCAATGACAGAAGCGGCGCATTTTCTGGAAGGGGAGCATGACTTTCAGAGTTTCTGCCAGGCAGGGAGCCAGGCGGAGACCACCGTTCGCAGGATCTATCAGGTTGTTCTGGAGGAACAGGGAGAGGAACTGGTGATCCGGGTGACAGGGAACGGCTTTCTCTACAACATGGTCAGAATCATTGTCGGCACTCTCCTGGAGGTGGGGGCGGGCAGGCTGCGCCCGGAGGATATTCCACTGATTTTAGAAAAGAGGGATCGGGGCGCGGCAGGGCCCACGGCGCCGGCGAAGGGGCTGACGCTGGTGAAGTATGAGTTTTTGACAAGCGGTGGAAACAGCTTGGAACCTTGACATACCTGGTAAAGGAGAGGCTTTATGAAAGAATTGCTAAAGAAACATAAAGTACGAAATGGTGTTATAGCATTTCATATTTTAATGACTTTTCTTTGGGCCAATCGTGTGCTGAAAAATATTGGAGAAATTGCCATTGGATCAAAAGCAGTCAGGGAAGTGATCAGCAGAAACGTCGAAAATATCATGGCATATATATTTTCAGAGTTTTTTGCCATCCTTCTAATATGCCTGTTTTGGAAATTGGTTTTTTATGTAATAAGTCATTTTAGAAAGTCCCATATTGTTTTTCTCACTCTTTTCTTTGCAGGGGCAATATTGCTGCTGCTCTCCTGGCCGGCAGTATTTGTGCGTTCTAATGATAATCTGATCACATATTCAAGCGCGGTCCGATTGACGCCGGATTACTGGCACTCCGCATACTCAAGCTTTATCTATGCAGGCTGCCTGCTGTTTTTTCCCGCTGATTTTATGATCACGATCATCCAGTGGGCTTTTTTTGTATTTATGCTGGCTTATTTTTATTACAGAACTGAAAATGTCGCTCCAAAACTCAAATATCTTGTCTTTGCCTTTTTCCTGCTGCCGGACACGCTTTTGGTGATTATGGACAGCTACCGCATTTGCCAATACACAATTGTAGTATTGATATATGCCGGTCTGATCATGTTCGATGTGATTGAAAAAAGGGAGCGGAAAACCTGGGAACACATCGCCATAGCTATGCTGGGAGCATTCCTTGCGGTCTGGAGGAATGAAGGGATCATCTTTTGTTCGGCGTTTTTCCTGATGTACGTAATATGTACCGGCAGCAGGTCCCTATGGAAAAAAGCGCAGCGTATGATTCTTTACGCAGCTTTGTTTGGGATCATCCTGCTTCCTCAGAAAATAGGGGAGATCAAATATTATGGGAAGGATTACCAGATTATCAATTCCCTGCATACATTGCAGACTTTGTTGAATGATCCGGAAACGAATTTGGATTACGATAGGGCAAAAGAAGACCTCTCAGCCATTGA
Source organism: uncultured Acetatifactor sp. (assembly GCA_947595925.1). GTDB lineage: Bacteria > Bacillota > Clostridia > Lachnospirales > Lachnospiraceae > Acetatifactor. The sequence continues at coordinate 57,614 of CANQEV010000002.1, forward strand.
AACGGTGCTCCCGGTCGACATCATAAAGGAATACGGATTGGACGGATATCGTCGGTATAATTACAATTTCAAAGGAAATATGGATATCAATCAATCCTCATTCCGGAAGGAAGAGAGCAGCGCTTATTTGTCAGCTTATGCCAGTATTCTGTTTCATAATCCTCAAAGTATCGTAAAATTGGAGTGGGACAACCTTTTGTATACTTTGTCTGCAAAGCATGTTTTCTTTCCTCTGGTTTATGTCGCACCGGAAGCGCATGTCCCATTGAGGGATTGGGGAAGTGAAATGTGGGATCGCAGTTCGATAGACTTTGTTTATAATGGTCATACGGCTTTCCTGAGCACTGTTACGGAAAAGCTGGGAATCGGAGAAAAACTCATAGATTTTCATTCTAAGATTTCTGCCTGGTTTTTTGCCAAAAAGGGTTATTTGGTCTTCTTTTTTATGATCAGTTTTTTTCATTGCTGGATGGTTATGCGCGGATTGATAAAGTTGGTTAGAAAAAAAGATTTGACCGCATTTGGATTTGGACTTGTTTGCCTGAGCATGCTGCTCGAATATATGGCGCTGTTTATGGTGATGCCCGCCAAGGCCCATGTTTATTTAATCATATCAAATTATCTTTCCCTGGCCATAGGGTATTGTGTACTGGTATCTAAATGGGTGAAAAAATAGGGGGGGGAAGGGTGGAAAATGTAACAGTTCACCCGCGCCATTCGCAAAGCCGCGCTGACGCGCTTACCGCTGCTTGCGCAGCTGTCTTTGCTCATAAGACGGCTGGCTGAAAAATGTAACAGTTCACCCGCGCCATTCGCAAAGCCGCGCTAACGCGCTTACCGCTGCTTGCGCAGCTGTCTTTGCTCATAAGATGGCGCTCCCTTCGTCCATACAACAGGAGGCAGATTTTCGTGCAAGCACGAATCTGCCTCTTATTGTATGGACGAGTGAACTGTTACAAAAATATTACAAATTTGCGACAAAAGGATTGATTTTTTGTTGCATATGAAGTAGAATAAGAAGCGTGGCGGGATTTGCAGAATTTGGAAATAGGTTTACATTTTTTCTTCCGCCGGAGGGATGAAGGCCGCAAGGGATGGCGGGCTTGGGTTAGAGAAAAGGATTTCGCGGAGCACGAGAGAAAGCGCGAAGGATTTCGCTTGAGGATGGTTTCATGAAATTACATAGATCGGTATCGGTTATTTTCTGTATGGGAATTACAATGGCCCTGTTTGCGGGAGCGCCTGTCCTGGAGGGCAGAGCTACCGGGGAGGATGTTTCCAGCTTTGCGGGAATCAATCTGGATCCGGCCCAGGGAAATCTCCTGGGGGCGGAGCAGGATGAGGCGGCGATCCTGGAAGTCGGCCGTGCGCTCCTCGAGGAGATGGAGGCGGAGAGCGAGTATGCGGACCTGGCTATCGCCAAGGTGGATTCCTATGTGAATGTCCGCAGCATCCCCAGCACGGATGGACAAGTTCTCGGAAAGATTTACAACGGGGCGGTCGCCCATGTGATCGAGAAAGTTGGCGAGAATAACGAATGGTTTCATGTGACCAGCGGGAGCCTGGAGGGATATATCAAGGCAGAATATTTCCTGTATGGCAAGGATGCGGCTGAAGTGATAGACGATTATGTCACGCGTTACGCCCTGGTTCATGCGTCCAGGCTGAATGTTCGAAAGGAGCCCTCCATAGAGTCGGGAAGAATCGGCTACCTGAACGATGGAGAGAAGGCAAAGATCATTGAAGATCTTGGAGACTGGCAGAAGGTAGAGTATTCCGGCGGACAGACCGGTTATGTTTCCGCAGATTATACGGAGGTTATAGAGGAATTTTCCTATGCGATTTCCATAGAGGAAGAACAGGCGGAAATCGCCCGTCAGAAAGCCCTGGAAGAGAGAAAGCGGCAGCAGGAGGCCAGCGCGCCCGAGAATACCACGACTTCTACGGTGACTCCGGCGGCAGGGTATTCTACGAACAGCGAGCTGAGGGACTCCCTGGTAGCATATGCGCAGCAGTTTGTGGGAAATCCCTATGTGAATGGCGGCAACAGCCTGACCAATGGTACGGACTGCTCCGGATTTACAAAGCTGATCTTCGGGGAATACGGGATTTCTCTGGGCCGGACGCCGGCAAGTCAGTATTCGTCCGCAGGCCGCGCGGTGGACTATAGCGAGATCCAAAAGGGCGACATCATCTGCTATAGCAGTAACGGCGGCGCAAGCTGCACCCATGTGGCGATCTATATCGGGGACGGGAAGATCGTTCACGCGGCAAACAGCCGGAAGGGAATTTGCATCCAGAACGCGGAGTACGGCAACAAGATTATCGGAGTCCGGAATGTGATCGATTGATCGAAAGAGGAATTGCCGGGACGAAAATTGCCACTGTGAGCGTCCTGTGGGTAACGATCTGAAAATAGAAAACATCAATGAAAGTGAAGTACCTTGGTTCGTGAGAATCAGGGTACTTTTTTGTCTGTCAAGAATTTCGGCGCAGCGGTTTTTCCGGCTGCTAAAGATGAGGGAAATACTAATTTGCCGTATTCTGAAATAAATTTTAGGAAGGTCTTGACAGTGCTGTCTACTAGTTGTAGAATAAAAATATAAATTCTACAAGCAGTAGACAGGAGGACATTATGACAGAATACAGATTAGGGGAGATCGAGATGAAATTTGCAGAGCTCATCTGGAGCAGGGAACCGATCGCTTCAGGGGAGCTGGCGGCGCTTTGCCAGGAAGAGCTGAACTGGAAGAGGACCACAACATATACGGTTCTGAAAAGGCTGTGTGACAAAGGCATATTCAAAAATGAAAAAGGCGTGGTGACTTCCCAGGTATCCCGGCAGATGTTTCGGGCAAAACAGAGCGAGGAGTTTGTGAAAGGGGCTTTCGGCGGATCGCTTCCCAATTTTGTGGCGGCGTTCGTCTCCCGGAAAAAGCTCTCCCGGGAAGAGATCGAAGAGCTGAAACGCCTCATTGAGGAAAACGAATAGATAGGAAGGTGAAATCATCATGGAAACATTGACCAGTGGACTGCTTCGTATGAGCGGGCGGGGGATCCTGATTCTCTGCGTGGTTTTTCTTGTCCGGTTTTTGCTTAAAAAATTGCGTGTCAGTCATAAGTATATTATGGGCCTTTGGGCCATGGCGTTCTTTTTCTTCCTGTTTCCCTGGAAGATCAGTCTGCCCTTCGGATTCTGGAACCATACGGACACGGCGGAAGAAGTGCGGGATGCCGGAGAGGGAATGGCTCCGGGGGATCCGTGGACGGAGGGGGATATGGACGCTGCCGTCTGGGACACAGATCCCGCAGAAATGGCGTGGAAAATCCCGACCCTTTCAAAAGAGGGTCAAAGCCATGGGGCTTCACAGGGGGGACAGGGAGAGGCAGGACTTTTTGGAGTAAAAGGCGACAGCGCCCCGGAAAAGCTGGGGATCCGGGATGTGATGGAGATCATATGGCTGGCCGGTCTTTGTCTGCTGCTGGGTCACATGCTGTACTCTTATTTTGCCTTGAAAAAGAAACTGCGGGTCAGCGTCTTCTATCAGGATAATATCTGGTGGACGGAGGAAACGAACATCCCCATGGTATTTGGGCTGTTCCACCCGCAGATCTATCTTCCGCTTTTTATGCAGAAGGAAGATACAGAGTGCGTTATCGCCCATGAAAACATGCATATCAAGAGGAAAGACGCGCTGTTTAAGATGCTGGTCTATATCGTGTGCCTGATCCACTGGCCAAATCCTTTTGTCTGGATCGCCTATGTCCTGTTCGCGGGAGATATGGAGAAAGCTTGCGACGAGGAAGTCATTCGCGGGATGGGAAAAGAGCAGCGGAAGGCGTACGCCTATACGCTCCTTCGTATGGCGGAGGAAAGCGCGACCTACAGAAAAAGGATCTTTGCGGCCCCGGTCTGCTTTGACGAGGGAGATGTTGACTCCAGGATCAAGAATATCATGAAATACAAGAAAACGATTCGGGGCTTCGGCATAGCGGCGGTGATTTTGATCGTTGGACTGTGCGCGCTGTTTTTGACGGAAGCGAAAGAGGACGGGAAAGAGGATCCGCAGGAGTCGGAACAGATCGGCGCGGATGAAAGCGGAGAAGGTACGGCACCGGACGGAAGCACACAGAAAGATGGGGGACCGTCGGAAGCAGGGACTAACGGTGGATCCACGGGTAATTCGGGTGAACCGATCTCTGGGACCGCTCTCCCGGAAGATTACGGATTGTCCGACAGCCGGCGGATCGAAGACCAGAGTTTCGAAGTGGAACTTTCCGGCATCGGGAAAGTGACTTTTGTCTCTTACGAGCCGGACTGGGAAGCAGACCCTTCCGGGGATGTGGTGTTTGCCCTGCTGAATTCCGACGGCACTGTGCGGCAGGTTTTAGAGGGAACCTGCGAGGGCAACCAGCGCGCTGCGGGTGAAACTTTTTATTCGGTGAGCGCGGTGGGTTTCCGGGATGTGGACGGAGACGGGGATGAGGACATTGTCGCGATCACGGACTATGAATATATCACGGGATCGATTCCGGAAAAGGCTGAGGCGCGGGTGTATGAGAATACCGGATCTGAGTTTCAGCTGCGCAGGGAGGTCTCAGAGGCGGCGACCAGCGCCTTGGCGGAGCTGACCATAGACAGCGTCGTGAACTTTACGAATCTTCTGTACAATGGACCGGTGGGAGAGGGGAAACCGGAAAATAACGGTCAGCCTTACGGAAAACCGGTGAATTTTGACCGGGACGGCCTGCCCGCAGATTTTGTCAAGGCCATCGAAAGCTTCAGTTATGACGGAACCTTCCCGGACGGGCATCAATATGGGATCATTCCTGAGAAATTCTCTTATGCGGTGTATGATGTGGACGGGGATGGAAAGGACGAGTTTATCCTTCAGTTCAGCGACACGATCACGGCAGGTATGATCGAGGAGGTCTACGCATACGAGGACGGCGTGTTCCGGGAGGAGCTGGCGGAATTCCCGATGGTGACTTATTATGACAACGGCGCTATTCAGGCGGGCTGGTCTCATAATCAGGGCAAGGCCGGGGATCGGTTCCTGTGGCCCTATAACATGTATCGGTATCAGCCGGAGACCGACAGCTATGAACTGGCGGGAGCTGTGGACGGCTGGGACCGGGAGATAGCGGATTCCATTTATGGGATCGGGCAATTCCCGGACGGGACAGATGTCGATGGGGACGGCTTTGTCTATTTCCTGCTGCCACCCGACTGGGAGGGACAATACGATAATGTCGAGATCGTGGATCGTTCTGATTATGAAAAATGGCGGGAGCAGTTCTCCGGCGGCGCAAACGCGCTGGAGATCCCTTATCAGGAAGTGGAGGTGGAGACGGTTTACCCCGCGGCCCAGGGATAAAACAGCAGAAGGAACCTGGGCGTAATGTCTGAAACGGGCGCCTGTCGTCGGTGTTGGGGCCGGCGGCGGGCGCTCTTTCTGATCCGGAGGGAAAGAAGCCCTCGGGTCAAAGTTCGGAATTTGACGGAAAGCGTCGGGCGGGGTGCCTTCCGGAAAAAAAGAAGTGTCGGGCAGATGGAGCTCCCGGGGAAAAACGGAAAGCGTCGGGCGCAATTTCGGAAAGGGGGAGGGAAACCCGGGATTGACAACATGACAAAATGTGGGGATAAAAAGGCTACAGGTAGCATTGCATCTTTTCGGGAGAACTGATACGATTGATATTGTGGATAGCAATATCCTGATAAAGTTCGCAAAGCCGCGCCAGACGCCGATCAGTCATTTTTTTACGCGTCTTCCGGCCGGACTGTTAGATTTGTGCCGCCGGCGATCCGGCGGAAGAATGGAGATCGTATGAGCGAAAAAACAGAGGAGCTTCGCTACCGGTATCGCAATGCTCCCATACCCGGCGGCGGGTATGCCACGGGTTTCGTGTTTCAGCCGAAGGTAGAGGGGATGATCTACCTGCGCACGGACATCGGCGGGAGTTACCGCTTTGACAGAGAGACCCAGAGATGGATCAGTCTCTGCGATCACGTCACCATGGAGGACAAGGCGGAGACATACCCCATTGCCATCGCTGTGGACGAGCGCCATCCCGGACGGGTCTGCATCGTCAGCGGAATCTGGAACGAACCGGCGGGAAAGTTTTCCGTCTCCGAGGATTACGGAGAAAATTTCCGGCATTGCCGGATACCTGTGCCGGTTCATGGGAACCTTCCGGGACGGGGGACGGGGTACCGGCTGATCGTCGATAAGCGGGAGGAGAACACGCTGTATTTCGCCAGCCAGACCTCGGGGTTGTGGAGAACGCGGGATCTCGGGGAAAACTGGGAGAAACTGGCGGCGATGCCGGAGGATTATCTGACTTTTGTGGGCCAGAGCCTGGACGGGACAGCGCTGATCGTTGGGGCGGCGGGCGTGAGCACAAAGAAAAGCGAGAACCGCAGCGGCGCGGCGCTCTATGTCTCCTATGACGAGGGGGAAAACTTCGAGGCCCTTTGGCAGCCGGAGTATATGGGCCCGGAGGAAGTTCCCGGCGGATCGAAAGTTTTGCGGGGGCCGGTGGCGCAGAGGTACGCCGTGGATCAGAGGTTTCTGTATGTGACTTTCGCGTCGAGATGCGAGGCGGTCTACCGCCCGGAGCTGGGTTACAGCTGTGACGCGGGAAAGGTCACGGACGGGCATGTGGTGCGGTATGAGTTTCAGCAGGTTATGCAGGAAGGAAGAAGCCGTACCGTGATCGGCGCGGCCCGGGACGTCACGCCCGGCTGGGACCAGCGATGCGTGCCGGATTATCCGGGAGCGGAGAAGCCCTGTCTGCACCTTGGCTTCAGCGGGATCGACGTCAATCTGCAGACGCCTGGGCTGGTGATCTGTTCTACCATTCGAAAGAGCAAGGGGGACAGCATATATCGTTCCCGGGATTACGGAGAGACCTGGGAGGAAATCCTGCACGATCTGGACGTGGGCGTGATGACGCTTCGGACCTCCTATATGAAGCCGGAGTACAACAGCAGACATTCCATGGTCCACTGGATGTCGGACTTGAAAATAGATCCAAATGATGCGAATCAGGCCTGGTTCAACACGGGATCCGGCGTATTCCGCACCAGGAACCTCCTGGCGGACCCGGTGGAATTCACCGACTGGTCGGACGGCGTGGAGGAGACCATGCATATTAACGTGTACGCGCCGCCTTCCGGAGAGGTATTGCTTCTGGATATTTTAGGGGATCTCGGCGGTTTTGCCTTCCGGGATCTGGAGAGGCCCTGCGAAAATTCCTTCGCGGACGCGGAGGGAAATCGTTATGTGACCTGTCTGAATGCAGATTATTCCGACCTGGATCCGAATCTGATCGCAGTGACGCCCCGGGGAAACTGGACGGGCATGACCAAGGGCGGCCTGATCCTGTCCCGGGATAGCGGTGAGAGTTTTGAGCGTCTGCCCATGCCCTTTGGCCTCAGCGAAAAGCTGGACGAGACTCTGCATCGGATCGAGCGGCCCAATGTGAACAGCGGATGGGTGGCCATGTCCCCGGACGGGCAGAACCTTGTGTGGTCCGTCGCCAGGGGGATCCGTTTGCTCAAGGATATGGTGGTGGCGAGCCACGATCAGGGGCAGACCTTTCGGCAGGTCCGGGTCTTCGACCGGGAGGGCCGTCAGAGGACGGATGGCGGTCTTAAAGTTTTTTCGGATCGGATGAACAGCGATATTTTTTACGGTTTCGGTGACCATTCGGATCTGTACGTAAGCCGGGATGGCGGTTCGACTTTCTGGCAGGCGGACGTTCATGGTCTGGATCAGGAGATCAACTTTACGATCGTCGATTGCGCGGATCAGACGGAGGTGCGCGCGGAGAGCGGCAGATCCGGCGTGATCTATTTTGCCGCAGGGGAAAAGGGACTCTGGAGGCTGCAATACGAACTGGGAGAGGAAAAGTCCTGGAGCTTCGGTCCCGGGGCGGGAATTTCCGATGAAAGCAGGGCTTCGCATGTTCCCGGAACTGCCGGTGAAAACGCTGATTCGGAGCGCTTCTGGATCCCCGGCGAGACAATGATGAGGACTCCGGTTGTCGTAAAGGCTGAGCGGCTTGGAAACCCGGCGGACCGCTTTTATCACCTGGGGCTTGGACTTCTCCGCCCGGGCGGGGATTACATGCTGGAGGAGAAGGCCCTGTACGTCAACGCCAATATCGGCGGCGTCTACGGTTTTTACCGCAGCCTGGATCAGGGAAAGACTTTTCAGAAGCTGAACGACGACCGCCAGTGCTATGGCGATATCAACAGCATAGACGGGGACAAGAGAGTCTTCGGCCGCTTCTTTATCGGCACCGGTAGCAGGGGCGTGCTCTATGGGGAGCCAATGGAATGACGGAAACGGCGGAAGGCTGACTTCCCCCAAAAGAAACAGGGCATGGAGATTTAAAAAAAGAAAATAGTATGGAAAAGATCTCGCCGATCTCATTCTCGGCGAGATTTTTTTGCTTTTTTTCTTGTCAAAAGCGGCTCCAAATATGAAATCTTTAGAAATTCTTTTACTTTTTCTAAATAGGTTTTTAGGAAATTGGCATTATAGTGAGAAATATGTTAGACTATTAAGATGGCACCAGACATTCGGAAAGGGTTTTGGCAGCTTGCCGGACGCTAAGGCTTTGGCGCGCAGAGCAGAGAAACGGCAGACGGGACAGAGATCTGCCGGCCGGAACCGTAAAATCGAAGGATCCTGAGGGCAAGGCGTATGCGCGTACCTACGGAAAACGATGAGCCGCCGCAGGATGAAGAATGGTGCAGAGGGGTGAGGAAATGGATAAAAAGTACAATATTCTGATCGTGGAGGACGACAGGGAGATCATAGACGGCGTGGAGATCTATCTGCGCAACCAGGGATACGAGGTCTTTAAGGCGGAGAACGGCCTGGAGGGGCTGAAGGTGGTGCAGGAACAGGAGATCCACCTGGCGCTTCTGGATATCATGATGCCGGTGATGGACGGGGTGACGATGCTGATGAAGCTCCGGGCGCTGAACTATGAGTTCCCGGTGATCATGCTCTCCGCGAAATCCGAGGAGATGGATAAGGTGGGCGGCCTGAACATGGGGGCGGACGATTACATCACGAAGCCTTTCACGCCGCTGGAACTTCTCGCCCGCATCCACTCCCACCTGAGACGGTACGAAAAATACCTCCAGGCCTCCGGGGAGGGCGAGGACGCCAGGATCTTCCGTCTGGGCGGCCTGGAGCTGAACGAGGATACGGTGGAGCTCACCGTGGACGGGGAGCCGGTGAAGCTCACGCCCATGGAGTTTAAGATCGTGCAGCTTCTGATCAAAAATCCCGGGCGGGTGTTCTCCGCGGAGGAGATCTATGAGAGAGTGTGGAACGAGAAGGCGGTGAACACCGATACCATCATGGTGCATGTCAGGAATATCCGGGAGAAGATAGAGGTGGACACCCGGAACCCCAGATATTTAAAGGTGGTCTGGGGCGTGGGTTATAAGATGGAGAAGCAGTAGGGCAGGCGGCAGCAGGCTTGTGACGGCAGCAATCCGTTGAGAAGGGCTTCGCGGCGTAAGAGGCCGGGCACGGCGGGGATCAAGGAAGAAACTCGGCAGGAACCAAACGCGGTGGAGGGTTGATGTGGAAGCAGGCGGAGCAGTCCGTCAAGCATGGATCCGACAGTGTAAGAAAACCGGCACGGCAGGGATCAAGGAAGGAACCCGGTATGGAGGGAAAAGCAGGATGTTTAGATATCAAGGAAGGGAATGCTGATATGAAAAAATTCTTAAATATCAGAGTAGTAGTGACAGGGTTTTTGACGGCCCTGTTATTGACGGCGGCGTCTCTGGGTGCGTATTTCTTTTATTGCTCGGAACTTCGCCTGATGGAGGACAGTCCGGAGGTGGTGGAGGATGCAGGCACGCCGCCGGACCAGATCCTGAAAAATCCGGATCAGCAGACCCTGGAGTACCTTTTGGGCTTTCACTATGTCCTCTATAAGGAAGCCTACGCAAACCGGCTGGTACAGCAGGGAGAGGAAAGCTATATCAGCTATCAGGATCTGTTTTTCGAGGAAAAGAGCGAACCGAAGGGCTTTGACGGAAACAGTCTGGAGCAATACAACAATGTGGTCAGTAACAGGCGTCTTAGCGTGAACGCCTATCTGCTCGGTCTGGAACAGAACACTTTCTCGGAATTTAACCGGCAGTACGATTACTGGCTCCAGGACCTGGAGGCAAAAGACGCAAAGATCATTACTAATGTAAAAAGCGAAGATCCGGGGGAGATCGATCTCAACTCCTACGCGTTTTTGTATCAGATCCGTTATGATCAATATGGCTTTCCGGGCATTTCGGATTTTATGACCGCTTCGAATGAGGAGAAGCTTCGCAAGGACATCAACACAGTTCTGCATGAGGACCCGGTCATTCTGTTTGGGGGCACTCAGACAGAAGAGTACAGTGAATATAATATCGAGGAGGCTGTGGAGGAAGCGACGCGGATGAAGAATCCCTCCAACTGCGTCATTACCGTTGGGATCACCAAGGAGAAGTGGGAGGAGGCGTTTGCACCGGAGATCAGTGATCTCGATTATTATTTCGATTATTATACGGTTTATCGGTACTTCAACGGTCCCGAGGTGAATCTCTTCTACTGGGCGATGCTCCTTGCGGCCTGCTGTGTCGGCGCGCTTTATCTGAACCCCAGGTCCGAGGAAAAGCGCTTTGTCCGGAACTTTCCGAGAGTATGGCCGGAGCTGTTGGCCGTGCTGGTCTTCTTTTTGGTCTTTGCCATCGAGTATGAATACAATGATATGGCAAACTCCTATTGGAATGATGACGCGCTGGAACCTCTGGTCCGGGCCCTGGCTCAGGTGTTCTGCTTTTATCTTGCGGCCTGGTATGTGGGCGGTTGTCTGGGAGAGGTGCGGACCCTGGGGCTGCGAGGTTATCTGGAGCAGAGAAGCTTCATCGTGAAGAACTGGAACCGCCTGCAGAATATATGGAAAGGAGTGGTCCGGAGCTATCGGGAGATCGATCTGGGGAAGGACCTGCGGAGGAAACTGCTGGGAATTCTGATCGTAAACGGCCTGGTGATCCTGTTCTTCTGCTGTATGTGGTTTGCCGGGATCGTGGGGGTAGTCATCTATTCCGTCGCCCTGTACTTCCTGCTCTTAAAGTATCTGGACAGGGTGCAGAAGGAGTTTCGGACGCTGCAGGATATGACGCGGGAGATGGCGGCCGGCAACCTGAAGTATGTTCCGGAGGACAGTGATCTGAAGCTTTTTGAGCCCCTGCGGAAAGATCTGTTCAGCATCCGGGACGGCTTTGACAAGGCGGTGCAGGAAGAAGTCAAGAGCCAGAGGATGAAGACCGAGCTGATCACCAATGTATCCCACGACTTAAAGACGCCCCTGACCGCCATCATCACCTACATCAATCTCTTAAAGGAAAAGAACCTGACGGAGGAGCAGAGGACGAAGTATCTGGAGACCCTGGAGAAGAAGTCCCTGCGGCTGAAAACGCTCATAGAGGATCTGTTTGAAGTGAGCAAGGCAAACTCCGGGAATGTGCAGCTGAACCTGCAGAGCTGCGACCTGGTCAACCTGCTGAAACAGGTTTCCCTGGAGATGCAGGATAAGCTGGAGGAAAAACATCTGGTCACCCGGATGCTCCTTCCGGAGGAAAAGGTGGTCCTGCAGCTGGACAGCGAGAAGACCTACCGGATCTATGAAAATCTCTTTGCCAATGTGGCGAAGTACGCCATGGAGAAAACCCGGGTTTATGTGGGGATGCTCCAGGACGAGCAGACGGTCAGCGTGATCATAAAGAACATCACGGAATCGGAGCTTTCCATCGATCCGGAAGAGCTGACGGAGCGGTTCGTCCGGGGGGACGCCTCCCGGGGCAGCGTGGAGGGCAGCGGCCTGGGGCTGGCCATCGTGAGGAGCTTTACGGAGCTTCAGGGCGGAAAGCTGGAGATCTCCATCGACGGGGATCTGTTCAAGGTGACGACAACCTGGAAGAAGTGAGGGAAAGTGGTTTCATAGTTCATGCCGTTTTGCAAAGCCGTGCGGCCGGATCTGTACCCAGAAAGGCGTTTCTTCAGCAGTCGGATTCCGGGGGAATTCTGGCAAACAGGATTTCCCCCGGAATTTGGTGTTTGTCTGAAGATGATATGGTTATATATCATGAGGATATCATGCTCTGAAGCTCGTAGGATACCTCCGCCTGCTTTTTATAAAATGCGATACCGATCTTTATGATCTGGGGAACTCCCTTTTGCACCATGGTTCTCGTATAGTCCATGGCGTTGATCTGCTGCAGTGCTTTTTCGGAAAGTCTTTTCAGCTTTTCAGGTATCCGCGCCGGATCGTCCGCGTCTTTTCTGCCCAGTACCTTCAGTTCCACTAAGATGCCGGGGAGGGCGTTACTGTAAGGCGCCATTTGAATATCGTAGCGTCCGTCTCCGGCCTCCCGGTTTGATGTCACCTCATAGCGGTTGTTCATAATGGCATATAATCCCAGCATCAAGCCCTGATAGAACCCTTCCTGGGATTCGTCGAAAATGCTGATCGTCTGGCGCAGAAAAGCCTGTAAATGCTTTTGAAGCTCCGGGATATCCTGGTTTACGATGGCCGTTTGGATCGCGATGGCGGTCGACTGACGGAATATGCCGGAAAGCGCGGAAATGATCTCTTTTTCATAGACATAAAAAATTTCCCGGTTTGGAATCGTCAATTCACAAAAAGCGTTCTCTTCCATACGGTCTTTTTGCTGTGTGATCTTCAGGTAGCCGGCGCTCAGAAGAAAACTATATATCGATGAGGGATCATTTTGGATCTCCGGATAAATGACGGAGGTGTCAACATAAGCCGCAATGGTTTCCCCGCGCATCAGCCGCTGAAGATCATCGCGTACTTCCGGGGAGGATCCGGAAACGATCTGCCGGATAATGTCATTGTTTCCGGTGGCCTGCCAGAAGGCCTTTGGCCGGCAGCGGTCGTCCAGGTAATTCAGGACAGACCAGGGATTGAAGATTTCCGTATTGCCGAAACGGTATCCGTCGTACCATTCACAGATTTCGTCGAATCGATCCGGACAGCCGTAATACCGGAGCATTTCCAGGACATCTTCTCTTGTAAAGCCGAAGTAGCTGCTGAAACGGTCGTCCAAAATGGAATACACTTTCAGATTATTCATGCCGCTGAATATGCTTTCCTTGGCAACCCGAAGAATACCGGTCAGAAAACCGTAGGAAAGGTGGCTGTTGTCCTTAAAGGCCGCGGAAAAAAGGTTGCTCATGAAGTCGATCACTCTGCTGTAATAACCGCACATATATCCGTGCTGGATCGGAGTGTCATATTCGTCTATGATGATGACCGGCGCCTTGCCCCAGTGTTTTTCCAACATTTCGGCGAGATATGCTATGGAATTGGTGAGCATCGCCGGGTCAAGGGATCCTTCGATCAGTTCACTGCAGTATTTTTGCTCAAAGGCGTTGCATTTATCGCTGCTCAGTATTTCGGCGTGTCTGAGATATTCCCTGGCGATGAGCGCATGGATATTGAGCAGGGTTTCTTCCCAGGTTCCGTATTTCAGATCCTTAAAGGTGAGAAAGATAACCGGATAGATTCCCTGCTCGGCCCGGTATTTTTCGCCGCAGTTCCAGATCTTTTTGTTTTTAAAATAGATGGAGGTATCCTCCTCCGTTCTCTCAAAGAAGGTGCGTAGCATGTTCATGGTCAGGGTTTTTCCGAATCGCCTTGGCCGGGTGAAGAGCGATACCTTGGACCGCACGTCGAGAACTTCCCTGACCAAAAGCGTTTTGTCGACATAATAGTAATTTTTGACGGTTTCCCTGAAATCGGAGATGCCGATCGGCAGCGGGGTCTGCGCACCGGATAAGGCGGCGTCCGCCAACATCGCGCTGGTTCTTCTGCCGTCCAGCGGTTTTTCTGCGGCGGCGGGAATGAGCCAGCTTTTTCCCTGCTTGAAAGCGCCCATTATCTTTCCGCTGCGGCACAATACAGACATGTTTTGACAATAAATAATGGAATTAACCGCTTGCAATTTGGGCGGATCTCGGCTATAATAAGGTCACAACGTGTGGCGTTTCAACTGCGTAAATCCGGTTGGAAATGCCACACTTTTATTTTTACAGTACAGTATAGCGTGTAGCCGACGGCATAAATCCAGCTAAAAGCTCCACGCTGCTTTGTTTATTTGGAAAGGATGTGAACCCCATGGAAGAAAAAACAAATCAGTTTCTTGGAGAGGAGCATATTGGCAGATTAATGCGAAAATATGCGATCCCCTGTATCATCTCATTGCTGGTAGGCGCTCTTTATAATATTGTCGATCAGATATTTATTGCGAATGCCTCTTACCTCGGTTCCTATGGAAACGCGGCCAATACGGTTGTCTTCCCGCTGACAGTCATTGCGCTGGCGATTGCCGTTATGATAGGAGATGGCTGCTGCGCATTTGTGAGTCTCTGTCTCGGCATGAAGCAGCCGGAGACCGCAAAAAAGAGTGTGGGAAATTCAGTGGTTATGGTCACCGCATGCAGTCTTGTGCTTTGTGTGGCGTATCTGATCTTCGATGATCAGATCATTGCCATGTTCGGTGGAACCGTAAATGAGGAGACTTTCCGTCACTCAAAGGAATACTTCTTTTACATCACGCTCGGAATTCCGTTTTATATGTTTGGGCAGGCATTGAATCCCATTATCCGGGCGGACGGAAGTCCCCGTTTCGCAATGGTTTCAACCCTTGCCGGCGCAGTGATCAATATCATTCTGGATCCGATATTCATTTTCACCTTTCAATGGGGCATGATGGGAGCCGCCGTGGCTACCGTTCTCGGGCAGGTTGTAACGGCCGTTCTTGCGGTCTGGTATATCATGCGTATGAAGCTGGTGAGGCCCGGAAAGTCAGACTTTAGGCTGAAAGGCAGAGTTTGCCGGAAAACGCTTGTGCTTGGCGTAACCAGCTTTCTGTCACAGATTTCTTTGGTCGCTGCCATGGCGGCGATCAATAACATGATCCGGAAGTACGGTGCGCTGGATGCGGTTTTTGGACAGGAGCAGTATGCCCAGATCCCCATGGCGGTGGTCGGCATTGTTATGAAATTCTTTCAGATTGTCATTTCTGTTGTTGTTGGCATGGCCGCAGGGTGTATTCCCATTGTCGGTTTTAATATGGGCGCGGGCAAGAAAAAACGCGTCAAGGGGCTTTTCAGCAGACTGCTGATCGCGGAAGCGGCAGTGGGAGCTGTGGCGCTCTTTGTTGTGGAACTGCTTCCAAGGCAGCTGATCAACATCTTTGGCGCAGCAAATGAAAGCGTTTTTTATACAGATTTTGCAATCAAAGCATTCCGCATTTATCTGTGTATGATCCTATTTGCCTGTGTGAATAAAGCCTGCTTTATTTTTCTTCAGGCGATGGGAAAAGCAGTGTCATCCACAGTTTTGTCAATGATCCGGGAAATCGTTTTTGGCGTAGGCTTTGCACTATTGCTGCCTGTCTTTTTCGGACTGGACGGTGTTCTGTATTCCATGCCGCTTTCCGATATTCTGACTTTTATCATTGCCGCCTGCCTGATCATACAAACATATAAGGAACTGAATCGGGAAGCATCGGAAAACATTTTATAAAATTGTCCCAGTCATCCATGGATCTGACGGCAGCCTGACAATCGGGAAATAACGGCTGTGAAACTGTACAGGGAGGCTCAGCGTCAGATTCAAAAAAACAGATTAAAAAAGTCAGTCAACTCCTTGACAGGACCCGCATGAAATGGTAAAATTTGCAATAATGAGAATCATTACTAGTAAGAAACTGCCTGTAAGATACCTGATCGTCCGAGGATAGCGTATGAGCCGTCACAGTAAAAACCGGGAAGCAATTCTGGAGTGTCTGAAAACTACAAAGAGCCACCCCTCGGCGGAATGGGTTTACGAGAGGCTAAAGCCGGAGTATCCGAATCTCAGCCTGGGGACGGTGTACCGCAATCTGACGCAGCTAAAGGAGGCCGGGATCATACGGACCCTGGGGACCATCGCGGGTCAGGAGCGCTTTGACGCGGATCTGTCCTGCCATCATCACATCATCTGCAGCAGGTGCGGCGCGGTCCTGGATCTGGAGCAGGACAGCCGTATGGAACGGATGCTGAGGGAATTTTCCGGCGCGACGGACACGGACATCCGGGAGATCCGTTTTGTGGGGGTGTGTCCTGACTGCAAGAGGATCCGAAAGATCCTGTCGGAACAGAAACAGGGCGCATCGGATGCCGGGGCGGCAGGGCTTAGGAGCAGTTTCGGGAAAACGGCATCGGTTATGCCGCAGGCGCGGCCGGCACAGGTGTGACAGGCGGAAAGCGCATGGAGAAGATAACAGCCCCGTGAGCGATCCGGGGGAAAATATAAAAAACAAGGAGGAAATAAAAATGAAATTTGTATGTCCTGTATGTGGTTATGTTCACGAGGGAGATCAGCCCCCTGCAGAGTGCCCGATCTGTCATGTGTCCGGGGACAAGTTCAAGGCTCAGGACAGCGAGATGACCTGGGCGTCCGAGCATGTGGTAGGCGTTGCAAAGGATGTCAGCGAGGATATCAAGAAGGATCTGCGCGCGAACTTCGAGGGCGAGTGCTCCGAGGTCGGCATGTATCTGGCAATGGCCCGCGTGGCGTACAGGGAGGGTTATCCCGAGATCGGCATGTATTATGAGAAAGCGGCTTATGAAGAGGCTGAGCACGCTGCAAAGTTCGCAGAGCTTCTGGGCGAGGTTGTGACCGACAGCACGAAGAAGAACCTGCAGCTGAGAGTGGACGCGGAGAACGGCGCGACCGCAGGAAAGACCGACCTTGCAAAGCGCGCAAAGGCCGCAAATCTGGACGCGATCCACGACACCGTGCACGAGATGGCAAGGGACGAGGCAAGACACGGCAAGGCCTTCAAGGGACTGCTGGACAGATACTTCGGCTAAGAGGATCGGGTTTCCGAGTCAGAACAACATAGAAGAAAGGCACGGCAAAAGGCAGCTGCGCATAAAACAGTATCAACCTGCAAACTGAACTAGGGCAGCTGCCAGACAGGGTGCAGAAAAGGACGGGTAGGAAGCAACTTGCTTCTTGCCCGTCTTTCTCTTTTTATTACGCAATAGAAGCAAAAACCTTATCTTCGTCATTTTCGCGCTTGTAGGATCGCTTAAATCAGCAGAAAAAAGGTTCTTATTGCGTAACAGTCTACCTCAAAAAAGATTGAGAGTCAAAATGAGCAGATATAAACGACGAGCAGAGGAATACAGGCAAAGTGATGGAACATCACTTCGGAGGAAGATGCTATGTTAAAAAGGGCGGAGACATTGTGCCCTGATTCTCTGGCGTTAATAGGCATATACGGTTCCGTCGCTACCGGAGATGAGCACAAAAAATCCGATCTTGACTTAATGATTTTGATCAATGATAAAAACGGATGGGTATTGGCTGACGGATTCATATTGGATGATATTGATGTAGGATATGATATTTACTGTTCAAGTTGGGATATGCTTGAAAGAGACGCGCAGTGTAACCATGCGCATTTATCAAGGCTGTTCGATTCGGTGATTGTTTATTGCAAAGATAAAAGCTCATTAAAGAGACTGGATGAGATTAGGAAAGAAGCAGCAGGGCTTCTTGCATCAAACAGACGGTATGATAAGGCTAACTTCGCATATTGTGAAGCAAAAAAGAAATTTGCCGAGTCATATCTTACAGAATCTTTGTCAAAAGTCAGAAGTTGCGCAGGTGTTGCCATTATGTTTATAGAAGATGCAGTAATGTTATATAATGGTCGGTATTTCAGAAAAGGAACTAAGCGAACATTTGATGAACTAAGACAGCTTGATCTTCCTTTTGATTTTGAAATCATCATTACGGACATCATTAGGGCGGAAACGGTTGAAAAGATAAGATCCGGACTGAAAGACTTGTTGGTTTTGACCAATGAATACTTGAAAATACCGAAGCAAAAAGAACTTCCTACTGCAGAGAATCTGAGGGGGACTTATGAGGAAATGTATTCTAACTGGAAAAACAAAATGGCAGAAGCGGCTGACAGAGACGATATGTATTCTTCTTTTATGAATTTGCTGTCTTTACAAGATATGTTTCATGAGATTGCGCAAGGTATCGAAGTAGATGATTTGGAGATTATGGACAAATTTGATCCGCATAATCTTGAAATGAATGTATGCGTTTTTAATACAGCCTTGAGTAACTACCTTGCAGAATATGAAAAAGTGGGAATATGTCCAAAGCATTATGGAAGCGTGGAAGAATTTGAGAAAAATTATTGTAAAGCAATTCACAATAATTGAAATTAATTCAGGATTATGAATCAATAAATCGCCTTTTTTTGGAGGAATTATACAGGAGATGTATAATGATATTCCACAGTACGCAACTTTGGCAAGGAAAGGGTATGTAGTTGCGGCAATGGAATACCGTGAATCTGACATTGCACCTTTCATAGGAAGGGAGGTGGCGTTATATGACAGCTTTTGAAATCATCTCGATTTTCATCGGCATATTAACTTTGTTATGTGCCTTTGGTAGCCTGATTGTAGCGTTGCTTGCCTTTCTCCATAAGAGAAAGAAAAAGCACAAAAAATAAGCCCCTCTGTCTGCCAACAGAGGGGCGGTGTCCGTAAGGACATCTAGCCAAACTGGGAGCATCCACTTTGGAGTGGGTGCTTTCCTTTTCTGACAACACTATACCACACTTTCCACATACATTCAACAAAAATTTTTAAACAGGTCAAAATGTTCAGCCATTTCTGTGCATACAGAAGTGCTTTTATGTATTTTTGGCAGGAAAGTTATTACTCATTTCTGTGCGGATCCCGGGAATGCAGGTTCTGGGAATGTAGGTCTAGGGAATACGGGTCCCGGGAATGCAGGTTCTGGGAATGCAGGTCTAGGGAATACGGGTCCCGGGGATGCAGCTCTCGGAAATGTCAGGTCTTAGAAATGCCTTGGGCTTCGCCGGCCGTTTCCCTTGACGGTTTTCCCGTTTAATGCTACTATATCAGTGAACTGTGAATGTGAGTTGAGAATTGTCCGGAGGGCTGATCAGATGGAAAACATAACAAAGATCGTGCAGCTGGGAATATGTACCGGATGCGGCGCCTGCTTCGGCTGTAAGCATATCAGGCCGGAGCGTAATTCTCTGGGCTTTGATTCGCCGGTCGTTGACGACGGATGCGAACACTGCGGAAAGTGTCTCGCAAATTGCTGTTTCGATCCGGAGGCCGGCGATGACTGAGAGATATTTCCGATCAGGCGGTATGCGGGATATTTTTGACGGAAAGCGTTCCAGATCAGAGAAAATAAGATGGTAAGGAGAGGTACGATGAGCAAGGTGTGTGTTTCGGATTCTGTTTTGTATGTGGGTGTGAACGATCATGAGATCGACCTTTTTGAGAGCCAGTATGTGGTGCCCAATGGCGTGTCCTACAACTCCTATGTGATCCTGGATGAAAAGACGGCGGTGATGGATACGGCGGACCGGAGGGTCACCGACCAGTGGTTTGCCAATGTGGAGGAGGCGCTTGCGGGCAGAAAGCCGGAGTATCTGGTGATCTCCCATCTGGAGCCGGATCACGCGGCCAACATCGCCGGTTTCTTAAAGAAGTATCCGGGGGTGAAGCTGATCGGCAACGCGAAGACTTTCTCCATGCTGCCCCAGTTCTTTGAGCTGGAACTCCCGGAGGACCAGAAGGTGGTGGTAAAGGAGGGGGATAAGATCTCCCTGGGCGAGCACACGCTGGCCTTTTACATGGCGCCCATGGTTCACTGGCCGGAGGTCATGGTGACTTATGAGGAAAAGGAGAAGATCCTGTTCTCGGCGGACGGGTTCGGAAAGTTCGGCGCGCTGGATGTGGAAGAGGACTGGGCCTGCGAGGCCAGAAGGTATTATTTCAACATCGTCGGCAAGTACGGGGCCATGGTGCAGACGCTCTTAAAAAAGGCGGCCGCCCTGGACATCCGCATGATCTGTCCCCTGCACGGACCGATCCTGAAGGAAAACCTGGGCTATTACATCGGCCTGTACGATACCTGGAGCAAGTATGAGCCGGAGAGCCAGGGAATCTTTATCGCCTACGCCTCCATCCATGGGAACACGGAGAAGGCGGCGAAGGAGCTGGCGGAGATGCTGCAGGCGGCGGGGGCACCCAAGGTCTCCATGGCGGATCTCGCCAGGGACGACATGGCCGAGGCGGTGGAGGATGCTTTCCGCTATGACAGGATGGTGCTGGCATGTCCCACCTATGACGCCGGACTGTTCCCCTGCATGGAGGATTTCCTGCGGCACCTGTCCGCAAAGGCGTATCAGAAGCGCACCGTAGCGCTCATGGAAAACGGCTCCTGGGCGCCCATGGCGGCAAAGAAGATGCGGGAGATCCTGGAGACCATGAAGGAGATCACGATCCTGGAACCCGTAGTCACGATCAAGTCCACGCTGAAGGAGGCAGACCGCGGGGTGATGCGGGAGCTGGCAGACGCGCTTGTAAAATAAAACGGAAACAAAAGGGCTGCCGTCCGGCTGAAACTATCTGGTCGGGCGGCAGCTCTTTTTAGATGCGAAGTGTTATAGAAAGGATGCTTATATTCTGAAATGTTTTTTACTGATAAGTCACCTTCACATTTCTGGTAAAAGAGAGATGGATGATCGATTTGATACCCGAAAGTACCTCGAATTTGTAACGCCCTTTCGTCTCGCCGAGGGAGTCCTTGTCGCCGCTGCGGAATTTGTCCAGATCCTCCTTTGTAAAGGGATATCCGGTTTCCTCAAAAAAGTCCGCCCAGGCATCGATGTCCGCGTTCTTCATATCTTTCCCGTTCACTAAAATATCCACTGCATAACTCTGTTCGCCGGGATAATAATCCATCTTATAAATGGCGCAGTCCCCGACCGGACTTTTCGAAGAGGAAAAGTTTGCAAGGGTGATCTTGATCCCGGAACAATAGCAGTAAAAATCGTCGCCCTCCTGCGGAATGCCGATATAATATCCGAAATTGTCGACCTGCTTTCCGGGAACGGGAAGGGTGGATTCCGCATAGTCGCTGATGCGTCCGTCTTCGCTGCAGAGTACGAAGCCGGCGTCCAGAATATCCTGAAGGGAATCCGACATGGAGATCTGGGTGCCGTTGATCTTAATGTCCGGCTGGACGCCCATGAAATTGTTCCAGATAAAATAAATACCTGAAAAGATGATAAGTGCGATCAGTACGATATTGAAGATTTTATTCTGTTTTTCTTTTGGATTGGGTATGTTGTTTTCCATTTTGCACTCCACTCTTATTTTTTTGCGGCCGGCAGCGTGATCGCGGGGAAGGCTCCGGCATTGATGCTCCTAAACGATCTTTCCGTCGATCGTGTGCTGGATGTGGGGCCCGTATCGCTTCACAAAGGACACAAAATCATATATCTTGTACTTGCCCATGGGTAAGGTGGAGTGCTTGGCTCCCCGGGAATTTTTTTTCTTGGCATATTTAGGAGATGTGATATACTCGCCGCGCATGGCCTTTCCGTCTTTGTCCAGGAAACAGAATTCTCCGGAAAAGAAAGTGGCGATATATGCGATATCGCTTAGATTCCACTTTTTATATCCCGGATTCCAATCGGGGGCATAATAAAACAATATCTCGCCATTTTCCGTGACATAGGCGTCCCCGAACCCTGCCTTTAGGGGATACTGTGTCATGATCTCCCTGCGGAATTTTTTTTCGGAATTCTTATAGAACTCGTAATAAAGGATCATGAGAACGACAAAGCCTACAATGATAAGAACTGCTCTATAGTCTGGCATCTTTTTTCTCCTTTGTAAATTTTTTGTAGTACACACCAAACTATAAAACAATTTTGGTTTAATGTCAAGACATTTTTGTAATTTTTAAAAGTGTCTTAATCCTCCAGTTCAAAGTCTGTTTCCAGGAGCAGGGACATGTCCGCCTCCGGTTCCGCCACCAGCCTGCGGGACTGGTTCAGGATCGCTTCCTCTATTTTATTGCGGACGAGACGGCCGTTGCCGGCATCCCTGGCCCGGGTCTCCTGAATCCTGTTAAAGTAATCCAACAGGGGCTTTTTTGCGGCCTCGTCGATGACATAGCCCTTGGACTTTGCGGTGATCTCCCCGATGGCGAGAAGTTCCTCGCCGGTATAGTCGGGAAAGTCGATGATATTGGGGAAACGGCTCTTTAAGCCGGAGTTTGCCTCCAAAAATTCTTCCATTTCTTTCGAGTATCCGGCCAAAATAACGATGAGGTCGTCCCGGTTGTCCTCTATGCCTTTCACAAGGGTGTCGATGGCCTCCAGGCCGAAGCTGTCCTCCTTGCCCCTGTGCAGGCTGTAAGCCTCGTCGATAAAGAGCACGCCGCCGATGGCGGACTTGATCACCTGATTGACCAGGGGAGCGGTGTGGCCCACATAGCGTCCCACCAGGTCCGCCCGGGAGACTTCCACAAGCTGGCCCCCGGAGAGCACGCCGATGGCCTTCAGATACTTGCTGACGATTCGGGCGATGGTGGTCTTGCCCGTACCAGGATTTCCGGTAAAGATCATGTGTTTATTGACTTCGCCTGCTTTCAGGCCCGCTTCCCGGCGGCGCTTCTGGACGCCGAAGTATTCTTCCAGGCTGAAGATGTATTCCTTTACTTCCTTAAGGCCCACGATGGAGTCCAGTTCCGCCTTTACCTTATCCAGCTCCCCGTTGTACCCGCCCGGCAGAAGGCTCTTTAAGGGGATCGCTTCCTCGCCCGCCAGGACCTTCGGTTCTTCTTCGCATGTCAGGATCAGGGAAGAAGAGGGGAGGTCGTCCCGCTCCAGCCGGAGCTCCGTCAGAGCCCGCTGGGTATCGTCAAAAGCCTCCAGAACGCCCCGGAGGGCCCGGCCCCGGGAGGCCTGATTCAGAAGATAGGAGCGGAAACTATCGTCTATGGTGAGTGCAAAGGCAAGCTGCCTCCGACATTTTTCAATCAGGAGATCTTCCCTTTTCCGCGCGATTTTTTGTATGGTCTCTTCGCTCAGGGCGGCGGTGGCGCAGATGTCCCCCAGGGCGTTTACAAAGGGTGCTCCCATGACATCCGCCAGCTTGTCCAGGGGCATTTCGCTCACGAAGACCAGATATTTTCCCTTCGCCTCAAAAGAGCCCACGGTATTGCCGGCGAAGGCGTTTGCCACATGGATCAGCTGGCCGTTCTGCAGGACATACCGGTCGGAGAGCTTACATTCCCCCGTGGAGACCAGGTCGCTGAGGCGGGTCAGCAGGGAGATGTGGCAGTCCTCGATATGCTCAAAGACCAGGATGGAGGAAGCGCTCTGAAGGGCGGCGTAAAGATCCTGCAGGAACAGTTTTTCTTCAGCGGCATTGGGGTACAGGGAGAGGTCGATGGTGCAGAGCTCGGCGCTTTTTAAGATCTGGCGCGCGCAGAGTTCCTCCGCCATCGCGGAAAGGGCGCAGTGTTTCCCGGTGCAGGCGGGGCCGGTGACATAGATGCTGTTCAGGGCGTCGTTGTGGTCCCGCTCCGACACATAGGGGCGCTTGAAGGCGATGACCAGCTTTTTTAAGAACTCTTCCTGGCCGAGAACCTTTTCCGCCAAAACCCCCGAAAGCCCGGAGAAGCGCTCCAAAATCTGGACCGGTCCCTCCGGAAGGGGCTGTTCCTGAAGCGCGGGATCCTGGGTGCCGGAGACTGCTGTTCCCTGCCCCATGGGATCCGATACATTTTGGGAAGCATTTTTCCGGCCTGCAGAATCCTGGGAGGACTGGCCGGGGTTTCTGCTCGGATCAAAGCCGGAAGAGGCCGGTGCCGGCGTGCCTCCCCCACCGGTTTTCCCGGGAGCCGGAAAATCATTGGCAAGGGAGGAAGTCAGCTCCCGGATGCTGGCCTGGATATCTGCCGCCGTCTGGGCGGAGGCTTTTTCCAGCGCCGCCTGTGCGGCCCGGGCTTTTTCAGAGGACTCCTGCATGGATTTCAGGGCGGCTTCCATGGATGTCATAGGGGAAGTCATGGGGTCAGCGCCGGAGGACGGCTTCTGGCCGGATTTTTTTGAGACGATTGCCTCCAGATTTTCCATGATGGTGCCGCCGTGCTTTTTCTGGCGCTTTTTCGCCGCCTCGATTTCTTCTAAAGTGTAGGGCGCTTTTCCACCCCCGTTTCCCAGACCGTCAAAGATATCGTCAAGACCGTAGCTCATGAGTTACCTCCGTGAAAATTCGTTACATTATAAATCATTTATTTCAGTATAACATAGCGCAGTTTCTTTGGAAATCATTTTTTCGTGCGGCCGCTTCTGAAAGGTCCCGGAATTGTGCCTTGAACAGTGTATTGAGACGCGGCTCGGGGGCTTTGTTCGGTGAAGAGGGAAGGGGCGGTTAAACCAGCGGTTTATTGTGGGGGAAAACGGACGGTGCTATACTTGGTCTGTAAGCGAGAGACGAGAGGAGGAGAAGATGATGACGGATCAGACATGTTTGGCGGAGGGAATGGTTTTTCCGGTGGATCCGGGAATGACGGGCATTAACTCGAACGAGATCGTGGTGGGGCCCACGGGCTGCGGAAAGAGTTTTTCCAATGCCTATTCCAGGCTTCTGCACACAACCTGTTCCAGCGTGGTGATACCGGTGGCGAAGAGGGCGATCCTGGATCTGTTTTCCGGAATGTTCCGGGAGAGGGGGTACAGGGTGGCAGTCATGGACTTTGCGCACCCGGAGAGATGTACCCTGGGGTATGATCCCCTGGATTATATCCGTACGCCGGAGGAGCTGGTGCAGACCGCCCGCAACCTGATCGGGGGAGAGCCCAGCAGGAACCGGAACGGGGATATAGACCCCTATTGGAACGACAGCGCTGCCAGCGTTCTGGCGGCGGAGATCGCCCTGACATTCCTTATGGCCCGGGATTCCGGGAAGAAGCCCTGCTTCGCGGATGTGATCAAACTTCACCGCTCCATAAAGGTGGATCGCAACAAAGATCTGTTTGCAACGAACCTGGACAGTCTGTTCGACAGCGCGGAGAAAAGGCATCCCGGGAACCAGGCGGTGGAACTCTGGAAGACGATCCGGGATCTGTCGCCCAGGACGGCGTCCTGCATCTTCTCCATCGTAAACAACGCCCTCGACAAGATCTTTTCGGAGAACGTGCTGGCCATGACGAAGAAGGACAGGCGGGTGAATTTCAGGAAGCTGGGGGAGAAAAAGACGGCCCTGTTCATCGTCACCTCTCCCATGAACAGGAGCCTGAATAACCTGGTCAACATGATGTACGCGGATATGTTCCGGGTGCTCTTTGAAACGGCGGAGAGCCGGGAGAGCGGGGCCCTGCGGATTCCGGTGCACATCATCTGCGATGATTTCGCCTGCGGAAGCCGGATCCGGGATTTTGAGGACTATATCAGCATTTTCCGGGCGGCGGGGATCAGCGTGACGCTGCTTCTGCAGAGCGAGTCCCAGCTCTCCTCCATGTACGGGGATTCAGCAGCTGTCACCATCATCAACAACTGCGATACCTACGTCTACATGGGCGGCATGGACATCGAGACATGCGAACATATCTCCCGGAGGATGAACAAGCCTCTGGACAAGGTCATGAGCCTGCCCCTGGAGCAGGTCGTGGTGTTCCGCCGGGGTTCCCAGCCCGCTGTGGCCCGCCGGTACCAGACCATGGAGGACCCGATCTATCGGGAACTTCTGGAGAAGCGCCGGGAGCAGGAGGAAGCGCAGAGGGAACCGGCGGTGTGAAGGCCGGCTCGGGCCGGAAAGAAAGGGCGCGGACAACCGAAAGGAGCGTCCTGCTTCTGACGCCGGGGAAGTACAGGCATCAAGCATCCGGCGGCGTAAAAGCCGCCGGGAGCTGCAGAGAAAAACGAGAGGAAAACGGAAAGCGCACGGGGGCTGGATGTAATATCCCTGGGCGGCAGCGTTTGGGAAAGGAAGGGTGAAACATGAACCGGATCTTGTATGAGGAAATGGGAGATATCGTGATGAGCGAGGACAGGGAGTCCGCCTCCCACTGGATTCCCTCCGTGGAGGAGGAATCCTGCAGCGGGGTGCGGGAGATCGCCCTGATGACAAAGCACTTCACCGACCGGAAGATCTTCCTCACCGGAGAGATCGATGACAAGATGGCCAATGATTTCGTCTCAAAGATTCTGTTTTTGGGCCGATCCGGGGAGCCTGTG
Source organism: uncultured Acetatifactor sp. (assembly GCA_947595925.1). GTDB lineage: Bacteria > Bacillota > Clostridia > Lachnospirales > Lachnospiraceae > Acetatifactor. The sequence goes on from CANQEV010000002.1 coordinate 83,814, forward strand.
GACATCTATATCAACAGTCCCGGAGGGTCTGTGAACGCGGGACTTGTGATCTACGACATGCTGCAGGCATGTAAATTCCCCGTAAACCTCTACTGCATCGGCGAGGCGGCCTCCATGGCGGCGGTGATCCTTGCGGGAGGGCAGAAAGGCCGCAGGTTCATTCTTCCCCACAGCAAGGTGATGATCCACGAGCCGCTGATCCGGGGCGGCATGGGCGGTTCCGCGACTTCCATCAAAAAGACGGCGGAGAGCATCCTGGAGACGAAGGCCATCACCAACGGACTGCTGGCGAAGCACACCGGAAAGAGCCTGGAGGAGATCGATGAGGCGACCTCCTACGACAACTTCATGAACAGCGACGAGGCCATCGCCTTCGGGATCGTGGACGAGGTGAGGATCCCCTGCTAGGACATCCTGATTTCAAGGGAGCGCTTTTTCGGGCGCTCCTTTTTTGTGCGCAGAAAAACGGCCGCGTTGACAGCAATTTTGGCATATGCTATACTAAAAATCGCTGGTTATCGTGGTGAAAAAGCCGTCAACAGAGGAGTGTTTCAGGAGGATTGGATTTGGAAGGGAAAAAGAGGTATGCCTGGGTTGTCTGTCTGCTGCTGACAGTTCTTCTGTCAGGCTGCGGAGGCTGGAGGGGCCAGAAATTATGGAGCTGGAAGCTCGCGGTGACGCCCCAGGCGGAGGAAGCCGGAAACGCTTTTGTCCAGGTGGTTGAAGAGTATTATGGAAAGACGCTTAAAACTGCGGAGGACGGGGCGGGTGATCATCAGATCTGCATTATCTGTGACGACGCTTTGGCGCAGGAGTTTGGGTATTGTCTTTCGGATTGGGATCCCAATGCCTTCGCGTTTTTGGAGCGGGATTCCCGTATATACCTGTTTTCTCCCACGGTTAAGGGTGCGGAGAGAGCCGCCGTCTATTTTGTCTGGAATTTTGTATCGGATAACGGAAACATTCTTTTTTCTGAGGGGGATTACTATGCTGACGCCGGCGTTTCGGTGAAGGATGAGGTCTATGTGGGGGACAGGCCGATGGAGGAGTACGCCATCGTCTGCCCGGAGAAAGACACCGAGCCGGTGGGCCGGAAACTGCAGTATTATATTTCTCAGACGGGCGGCGGCTGTCTGCCCCTGGCAAAGAAGGCGGAAGGCCCGTGCATCAGCCTGGCCGTCGATCAAAACCTGGGACAGGGGGAGCGCCTGCTGTCGATAGAGGACGGAGAGATCTTTCTGACTGCTTCCAGTGTGGAAGACCTGTCTGATACGGCGTCCCTTTTTCTCGATACTTATCTGGGATGGATCAAGACGGGCACGGACCAGGCGCACATCAGCGATCCGTCGTCCGTGATCCGGGTGCCGGAACAGGTTAAGGAATCGTCGGAACCGTGGATCCAGGAGAGGGAGGCAACGGTGGTGCTCTGGAACGTAAATTATACCAGGGGCATCGTGCTGAATGAAAACGTCTCTTTGAAGAACAATATCATTGATTTCTCGGAAGATCAGCTGTATGAATATGTAAAAATGCTGAAATTCTGTGGCTTTACCGGGATTCAGGTCACAGAGATGTGTACCGCCTGGGCGGGAACGGGAAGTTATGAGGCTGTTCACGACAAGATCCGCATTATGGCGGAGGCTGCGCATTCCCTTGACATGAAGTTTACGCTTTGGGTATGGGGTGCGGAGTTTTCCTTTGCGGGCTGGGTGGATCCTGAGGTTCCGGCGACTTTTTATACGCAGGAATACCCGCTGGCCCGTGAAAATCCAGAGGTGGTGGCGGCTTTTGAGAAATATTATTCCATATACGCCGAGCTGGCCGACTGCTGCGATCGGGTGATCGGCCATTATTACGACCCGGGCAATCTTCATACGGAAGAGGACATCGCCTACTTTGGAAAGATGCTGCGGGACAAGTTTAAGATGGTCAATCCGGATATCGATTTCGGGATCAGCTGCTGGGTGGATGTGTATGACAAGTCAAAGCTGGCGGCGGAGCTGGGGCCGGACGTGACTTTTTATGAGTGCGGACATCACGACAACGAGGAAGATTATACGTCTTTCCGCAGCCAGATCGTCCAGCTTGGGGTGAGGCTGGGAACCTGGGCCTGGAATACCTGTGAAATGGAGATCGACCAGCTTGCCCAGATGAACTTCAACATGGAGATCATCCGCTCCGTCTACCAAACGGCAAGAAATTACGATTCCATCGCAAAGCCATCTTATTGGAGCGAGATGGATTCCTATCACGTTCTGAACGTGTTTTCCCTCTATTGCGCGGGCCAGCTCCTCATAAATCCGGATAAACCCTCGGACGAGCTTTACGAAGAGATTGCGACGGCTGCGGTGGGACCGGCTTACGCGGACGATTTCGCGGAAATGCTGAGCATTATTCAGGACGCCCGCTCCGGGGACTCCTGGGACACATATCTTTGGAGCAGTGAAAACTACATTTTAAAGAGCGGGGATTATCCGGCGCAGGAAATTCTGGAGCGCTGTGACAAGGAGATACCCGTTCTGAAAGAGATGATCAATGCCGGCATAGAGAGTGATACGCTCCCCCTGCCGATCAGTTTGAAAGATACCTTGTCCATGATGCTCTCCCACATGCAGCAGATCCGAAGATACGCGGAATTCCGCCTGGATCTGGCGGATCTGGAAAAGGCGTACGACCGGGGGGTTCCGGCGGAGGAGCTTGCCGAGACGCTCTATGAAATTGCGGAGCCGGTTCCAGATTACGATTGCATTATGGGTGTGTGGGGCCAGGTTGAAGCCAGGGCCCAGTATGAGATGCTGACGGATTTCTGTCTCAGGACGGGAATGGAAATGCCCAGATATGCCGGATATGAGGCGGAGAGAAAACAATATATTCTCCAGCAGATCATGATTGAGCAGAGGGAAAGTCCGGAACCCTTTGAATGTGCGGCTCCATATTATCAGTGGGGAGTTGCTTACGGCGCGGAGGAAACGGCAAGGCTGGTGGAGGAGCTTGTGCAGGAGGGATATCTGGAACGGCTGGAAAACGGAAACGTGCGTTTACAGAACTGGGAGAACTATACCTATGCGTTTTTGCCCTGGCAGCCCTAGGGGCTGAAAAGTCTGCCGGAGCCGGAGAACGTTGTTTTTAAGTTGCGCAAAAGAGGATTTGATGTTAATATAAAGGTGTTGCAGGTTGTTGATGGAAAAGGATGGGGGCGCGTGAGCGCGAAAGTCGTTTGGAGGAAGAGATATGGATACGTTTATGGATAAACTGGCCGAAAAGATAAACGCGCAGGAGATGATACGGGCAAACACTTCAGCAGAACTGGAGGAACTGGGCCAGGTGAAGGACCAGATCCGGGAATTGAAGGACTGCGTGGACAGGATGGAAGCCGTTGCCAGGGAAAATCCGGGGAAGGCTCCCGTAGAGATATCCGGCGACAGCGACGTGCTCTACATCCTGGAGGATGAGGTCAATCAGCTGGGAGGAACCCTTTCGGAAGTAAAGGATGCGGTCGCTGAGATAAACGGCAGTATTTCGGCGATGAAGGAGACGGTTTCCGGAAAGGCGGACGGCGGCGCTCAGACGGCGGCGGACGGCGGGATCGACGAGGTGAAGGAAGCGGTCGCGGAAGTGGCAGCCAGTCTTTCCGACGTCAGGGGCGCGGTAACCGGCGTCAACGATAATTTTTATGGGGTCAAGGATTCGGTGGCCGGGCTGGGCGGAAGCCTTGAGGAGATCCGGGAGGAGATGTCCGGGATGAGCGCCAGCTGTCTCGGCGTGAACGCCAGCCTCGCGGAAATGACGGGGAACGTCTCGGAGATGAAAGGCGCAGTCGCGGACATTGCCGGCGGCATCTCGGAGATGAAACAGGGCATCGGGGACTTTGGCAGCGATGTGAAGGAACTTCGCGAGGGGATGGACCTCCTGAGGGAGGAGTTTGCCCAGGCGAGGGAGGAAAATAAAAACGGGCAGGAGGAAAGTGCGGGGACGGTTTCCGTAAGTCCGTCTTTTCAGGATTTCAAGGAGACGGTGGAACATTTCCTAGATGATTTTTCGCAGTGCAAACAGGTATTTTACCGCCATAAGGACGAGCTGACCGAGCTGAGCGAGGGATTTGAAACCCTGCAGGAATTGGTGGCGGAGATACAGAAGGCCCAGGCGTCGGATGAAAACCTGCTGCAGGAACTCCGAAAGGATATGGATATCTTTGCGGAAAGGCTGACGACTGTCAGCGAGGCAAGCGCCGCAAAGACAGAAGAGACCATGGACGCCCTGAAGCATTTCCTGGTGGACCGCCTGAGCAAGCAAAAGCCGGAGCCGGAAAAAGCGCCTCAGGCATCCCTGGAGGAACAGCGCGCGCTCCTGGAAGAGCACAAGATTTATATAGACAATAAATTGACGGGAATGCATGAAAGTCTGCGGGAAGGGTATCATAAAGAGTGTGTCAAGGTATATCGCAACGTGCAGGCTTCCATGATGGAGGAACTTGAAAAGCAGACCGTTCATTTACAGCAGGACGTAGAAAAGCTGCAGGGAAAGTTTTCCGGATCCGTGATCTTTTCCGTGCTGGCGTTTGTCGCAGCGCTTGCGGGCGTAGTACTGCAGGTGCTCAATCTATTAAATATCCTGTGACAGTTTGGCCCCTGTCCGCCGGTGGACGGGGAGAGCATTTGGGAGAGCGGAGAGCAAAGGTTCATTCGCGCCTGGCCGGGAGCATCCGGCATCGGGAAAGGAGCGGCTGCAGTGAGCAAAGAGATATGGAGACCCGGAAATATGCTGTATCCACTGCCGGTGGTCATGGTTTCCCTGGCGGATCCCGCCGGAAAACCGAACATCATTACCCTGGCGTGGGTTGGGACGATCTGCAGCGAGCCGCCCATGGTGTCCATATCCGTGCGCCCGGAGCGGTACTCCTATCCGATCTTAAAAGAGACCGGAGAATTTGTGATCAATCTGACTACCAGGGACCTGACGTATGCCACGGATTACTGCGGGGTGAAGAGCGGCAGGGATACGGACAAATTCAAGGAGATGCATCTGATGCCCCAGCCGGCAGAAAAGGTAAAGGCGCCGCTGATCGGGGAGAGCCCGGTGAACCTGGAGTGCCGCGTGACCGAGGTAAAAGCCCTCGGTTCCCATGATATGTTTTTGGCGGAAGTTGTCTCCGTGCATGCGGATAAAAAATATATGGATGAAAATCACAAATTTCATCTGGAGTCCGCGCAGCCTGTGGTCTATTCCCATGGCACGTATTATGCCTGTGGAGAGCCGATAGGGACTTTTGGATATAGTGTGAGGAAAAACAGGTAAATAGTGTCTATGAAGAAGATACAGCGGAAGAGAAAGAAAGAACATAAATTTTTAAAATTTACATATATTAAGTTTACCGTCATCACATGTTTCTTTTGCCTGATGTGGATGCCGGGTTACACGTCGTTCAGCAGAGAGGGAGATAACGTTTTTCACGTCATGCTGAACGGCGTTTCCGTGGGGACCGTGGCGGAGGAGGAAACGGCGGAGAATCTTCTCTGGCAGGCGAGGTATCAGGTCGCTTCTGAAAAGGATGACTTTGCATTTCTGGAAGCAAATCTGGAGATGGAAGGGGAAGAGATCCTTTGGGGCGAGATCGACGCGCAGGAAGACGTTCTCCAGAACATGGTTGAGGTGCTGCGGGACAGTATTCAGACGACTTTGAAGAAAGTATATACCGTAAAAGTAGACGAATACATGGTAAATCTCTCCAGCAAGCAGGAGGTGGAGCAGCTCTTTCAGGCGGCGATCGATAAATATGATGAACTGGGCGATTTTAAGGTAAAACTGGTGCACGCCCCCCGAAGGGAATTCAGCGTTTACACAATGGTCGTGGAGGACCCGGAGGAGGAAGAAGACCAGGAGAAACAGGATGATTATATGGAGTGCGGCGTGCAGGCCGTGCTGAGCAGTATGGGAGAGGAATCCCAGGAACAAGGGGAGATGAACTTTGAAGACTATTCTTATGGGATTCAGGACATGGATCTCGTGGAAAACATCGAGGTTGTAGAGGCCTATCTGCCCGCGAACCAGTTGAACTCCCTGGACGAAGCCATCAGCCATCTGATCTCCGAGCAGGAGGTCCCTGTGGAATACACGGTGGTCTCCGGCGATACGCTGTCGGAGATTGCCCTGAAGGTGAATATTCCCATGGAACAGATCGTGGAGATGAACCGCGACCTTCTGGACACCATTGATACCCCGATCCATGTGGGGGACAAGCTGATCATTACCGTCCCCGAGCCGGAACTTTCCGTAGAGAGGGTGGAGACAAAGTATTACGAGGAAATTTACGACGCGGAAGTGGAGTATGTGGACAACGACAGCTGGTATACCAATCAGACGGTGATTTTGCAGCAGCCTTCGGCAGGATTCCGGAAAATTGCCGTGGAGGAGCGCTATGTCAACGATGAGGTTGTGGAGCGCACGATCTTAAAGCAGGAGATCGTAAAGGAAGCGGTGGCCCTCAGGATCGAGCGGGGCACTATTACCCCTCCCACGTATATCATGCCTCTGGCCAGAGGCAAGCTGACCTCGGGCTTCGGCCGCAGGAATATCTCCGTGAAGGGTGCCAGCACATACCACAAGGGAGTCGACTGGGCCACTCCTACGGGAACCACGGTGTATGCGTCCTGCGGCGGAACGGTCGTCAAGGCGGGCTGGGCCAGCGGTTACGGCTACGTGGTTTATATCAACCATGAGGACGGAAGACAGACCAGGTATGCCCACAACTCAAAAGTGCTGGTAACAGTAGGACAGAAAGTGAAACAGGGGGAGAAGATCGCGTTGAGCGGAAACACCGGGATCACCTCCGGACCCCATGTGCACTTTGAGATGCTGATCAACGGCGTACAGGTAAATCCCCTGAATTATCTGAACTGATGAAAAGGGGCTGTTTAAACAGGGGAAGGGAATCGGACGGGCTTCTGACACCAGATATGGTGGAGGACCGGGTTACAAAGGATATATATAGAGAATGTGTGTTCTATTTACAAATAAAGGAAATTGTGTTATGCTGTTGCCAGTGTGGGTTGGCAGGGATCTATAATCGGGGAAAATGATGAATATGAGGTAAGATTCCAATGGAACAATATGCGATCAAGGGTGGAAATCCATTGGTTGGCGAGGTAGAGATCAGCGGGAGCAAAAATGCGGCGCTTCCTATCCTTGCTGCAGCCATTATGACGGATGAAACCGTATATATAGATAACATACCGGATGTATTTGACACAAACGTTCTTCTGAATGCCCTGGAGGGCATTGGAGTGTCCGTGGTGCGGACGGGAAGACACAGCGTTACGATAAACGGCGGAAATATTCACAGCACGGAGATCATAGACGACGATATCAAAAAGATCCGCGCGGCTTACTATCCCACGGGTGCCCTGTTGGCGAAGTACCAGGAGGCGCAGGTTCCGCTTCCCGGAGGGTGCGACATTGGCTGCCGCGCCATCGACCAGCACATCAAGGGGTTTCGGGCCCTTGGTGCGGAAGTGGTCATCGAGCACGGATTTATCAAGACGAAAGCGGAGAAACTTGCGGGAAGCCATATCTATATGGACTGCGTCAGCGTGGGAGCTACCATCAACGTGATGATGGCGGCGACTCTGGCGGATGGGACCACCATCATTGAGAACGCCGCGAAGGAGCCCCATGTGGTAGACGTGGCGAACTTCCTGAACAGCTGCGGGGCCCATATCAAGGGCGCGGGGACGGACGTGATCCGTATCAAGGGCGTGAAGAAGCTCCATGGAACGGAGTACACGATCATCCCGGACCAGATCGAGGCGGGAACCTTTATGTTTGCGGCTGCCGTGACAAAAGGTGACATGACTGTCAAAAATGTAATTCCCAAGCATCTCGAGTCGATCACCGCGAAGCTGATCGAGATCGGATGCGAGGTGGAAGAGTCCGACGACTGTATGAGAGTGGTCTGTTCCAAAAATTTAAAGCCCACTCATGTAAAGACCCTGCCCTACCCGGGGTTCCCCACGGACATGCAGCCCCAGATCGCCGTCGCGCTGGGATTTGCCCAGGGGATCAGCATCGTTACGGATACGATCTTTGAAAATCGTTTTAAATATGTGGACGAGCTTACCCGGATGGGAGCGAATATCAAGGTGGAAGGTTCCACCGCCATTATTAACGGCGTGGAAAAGTACACGGGGGCCAGCATTTCCGCACCGGATCTCCGGGCCGGGGCCGCTCTGGTAACGGCCGCCCTTGCAGCGGAGGGGTACACCCTTGTGGACGACATCAAGTATATCCAGAGGGGATATGAAGATTTCCATTTAAAACTTCAGGCGCTGGGCGCACAGATCGAGCTGGTGGAGGACCAGCACGAATTTCAGAAATTTAAATTAAAGACAGGCTGATAACGTATTGACATTTTGCATCGTATGTAGTACGGTTATCAATAACAGAATAATGTTCTCTTATTCAGAGTGGCGGAGATACATAGGATCGATGAAACCACGGCAACCCCGGAAACGGTAGGTGCCTCCCTGAGCGAAGAAATTTCGAACAATAAGAGGATTTGCATATTTCAAAACCAAGTCCGCTTTTTGTGAGCGGATTTTTTTATTGCTTCGAAGTATGGACCGCGGATTGACAAGAACTTTTTGCCGGGGCCCCTGCCGACTGAGATACGGGAGACGGACCGCGGTCGGTGAGAAACGACGCACTGTTATAGTAAAGCAGGACAGTGCTAATGAATGAGAAACAGGCAAAATCAAAGCACGTTGTTATGAAAAAGCATGACAAAGGAGAATGGTATGGAAAAGAGATTGTTTACCTCGGAATCTGTTACGGAAGGACATCCCGATAAACTCTGCGACGCAGTCAGCGACGCGATCCTTGACGCGCTGATGGAGCAGGACCCTTACAGCAGGGTGGCCTGCGAGACCTGTACCAATACGGGTTTTGTACTGGTGATGGGGGAGATCACCACGAAGGCCAATATCGACATTCCCGCCATCGTGAGAAAGACGGTGACGGAGATCGGTTATGATTCCTCGGAGAAGGGTTTTGACGGCAATACCTGCGCGGTTATGGTCTCCCTGGACAAGCAGTCCGCGGATATCGCCATGGGCGTGGACCAGGCGCTGGAGGCAAGGCGCGGCGAGACGGATATGAACGAGGAGCAGCTGGACGCCATCGGCGCCGGCGACCAGGGGATGATGTTCGGGTACGCCGTCAACGAGACGCCGGAACTGATGCCCTATCCCATTTCCCTGGCCCATAAGCTGACCCGGAGGCTGACGGAGGTCCGCAAGAACGGCACGCTGGAGTATCTCAGACCCGACGGCAAGAGCCAGGTGTCCGTGGAGTACGACGAGAGCGGAAAGCCGGCCCGCCTCGAGGCGGTGGTCCTCTCCACACAGCACGACGAGAAGGTTACCTTGGAGCAGATCCAGGCGGATATCAAAAAGTATGTGTTTGACGCGGTGCTGCCCAGGGAGATGGTGGACGAAAACACAAAGTTTTACATCAACCCTACGGGGCGTTTTGTCATCGGAGGGCCCAACGGGGACAGCGGGCTCACCGGCCGGAAGATCATTGTGGACACCTACGGCGGATACGCCCGCCACGGCGGCGGAGCCTTCTCCGGAAAGGACTGCACGAAGGTGGACAGGAGCGCGGCTTACGCGGCCCGCTATGTGGCAAAGAACATCGTCGCGGCGGGACTGGCGGAGAAGTGCGAGATTCAGCTCTCCTACGCCATCGGCGTGGCCCATCCCACTTCCATCATGGCGGACACTTTCGGGACCGGAAAGCTTTCGGACGAGAGGATCGTGGAGATCATCCGGGAGAACTTTGACCTGCGCCCCGCCGGGATCATTAAGATGCTGGATCTGAGAAGACCCATTTACAGAGCTACCGCGGCGTACGGACATTTCGGCCGCACGGATGTGGACCTGCCCTGGGAGAAGACGGACAAGGCGGAGCTGCTGAAGAAATACCTGTAACCAGGGATATTCATAACTGAAAATAACTGTCATTTACCCCCCCTGCGGACAAGAGAAGTCCGCGGGGGTTTTATGTTCCGGCGTCCTGGTGTTTTCCAGCGGTTGTGCGTTCTCGGCGGTCCCGGGACATAAGCCCGTCAGACAGATGGGGATCATGTCCGCCGGCAGTCCGGTAAAAGGAGGGGATGGCCTCCTGGATTTTTGCGAGACGTTCTTGTTTCCTGGATTGCGGGCGGGGGGAAAATGTGGTAAGATAGAACTGGTCCCAAAAGCGCGCCGCTGGGCGCTGCGGAAAGGGGACGGATCACCAGAGATACACGAACGGAGGACGGCGGTCATGGCGTTTGCACACTTACATGTTCATACGGAATATTCTCTCCTGGACGGTTCCAACAAGATCAAGGAGTATGTGGCCAGAGTGAAGGAACTGGGGATGGACAGCGCCGCGATCACGGACCACGGCGTCATGTACGGTGTCATTGATTTTTACCGCGCGGCAAGGGAGGCGGGGATCAAACCCATCCTGGGGTGCGAGGTGTATGTGGCCCCGAACTCCCGGTTCGACAAGGAACCCGGGGGCGGCGAGGAGAGATATCACCACCTGGTGCTGCTGGCGGAAAACAATCAGGGGTACGCGAACCTGGTGAAGATCGTCAGCAAGGGCTTTACGGAGGGATATTATTATAAGCCAAGGGTGGATTTTGAGATCCTGGAGAGATACCACGAGGGCATTATCGCGCTCTCGGCCTGTCTCGCCGGGGAGGTCCCCCGCTATATTCAGAAGGGCCTTTACGACGAGGCGCGGAAGTGCGCGAAAAAATATGAGGCATGTTTTGGAAAGGGCAATTATTTCCTGGAGATGCAGGACCATGGGATTCCGGCGCAGAAGCTGGTGAACACGGAACTGCTCAAGATGAGCCGGGAACTGGACATTCCCCTGGTGGTGACAAACGACGTGCACTATACCTACGCGGACGACGTGGAGCCCCACGATATCCTGCTCTGCCTTCAGACGGGAAAACTTTTAAAAGATGAGAACCGCATGCGCTATGAGGGCGGTCAGTACTATGTCAAGAGCGAGGAGGAGATGAAGGGGCTGTTCCCCTATGCCTGGGAGGCGGTGGAGAACACCCAGCGCATCGCCGACCGTTGTAACGTGGAGATCGAGTTCGGCGTGACGAAGCTGCCGAAATACGAGGTGCCGGAGGGGTATGATTCCTGGAGTTACCTGAACAAGCTCTGCAATGACGGCCTGATCAGCCGCTACGGCAGGGATCTGCTGAACGTCTCGGATTCCTGGTCGGCAGTGACGCTGCCGGAGGATCCGGACAGCTACCAGGCGCTTTTGACCCAGGTGAAGAGCCGGCCCGCCGGGGATACCGGGAGCACTCTGGGGGAGAGGCTGGAGTATGAGCTGGACACCATCCGGACCATGGGCTATGTGGACTATTTCCTGATCGTCTGGGATTTTATCAATTATGCGAAGGAAAACGATATCCCCGTGGGGCCCGGAAGGGGTTCCGCGGCGGGAAGCATTGTCTCCTATTGCCTGAAGATCACGAATATCGATCCGATCCAGTATAATCTGCTGTTTGAGCGTTTCCTGAATCCGGAGCGCGTTTCCATGCCGGATATCGACATCGACTTCTGCTTCGAGAGACGGCAGGAGGTCATCGATTACGTAGGGCGCAAGTACGGGGCGGACAAGGTGGTGCAGATCGTCACCTTCGGAACGCTGGCGGCAAAGGGCGTGATCCGGGACGTGGGGCGCGTCATGGACCTGCCCTATACGTTTGTGGACAGCATCGCGAAGATGGTGCCGAATGAGTTGAACATCACCCTGGAAAAAGCCCTGGAAAAGAATCCGGAATTTCGAAAGCTCTACAATGAAGATGAACAGGTGCATTACCTGATCGATATGTGCAAGCGTCTGGAGGGTCTTCCCAGGCATACTTCCATGCACGCTGCGGGAGTTGTGATCTGCCAGAAATCCGCGGATGAGTTCGTGCCCCTCTCCCGGGGAAGCGACGGTTCCATCACCACCCAGTTCACCATGACGACTCTGGAAGAGCTGGGGCTTCTGAAGATGGATTTCCTGGGACTGCGCACGCTGACGGTGATCCATGACGCCGTACAGTTCATCGAAAAGAATCAGGGGAAACGCCTGGACATGGAGCGGCTGGATTACAATGACCCGGCAGTTCTCGCCTCCATCGGCACGGGAAAGACGGAGGGGATCTTCCAGCTGGAGAGCGGCGGGATGAAAAGCTTCATGAAGGAGCTGCGCCCGAAGAGCCTGGAGGACGTCATCGCCGGGATCTCCCTGTACCGTCCGGGCCCCATGGACTTTATCCCGAAGTATATCAGCGGAAAGAATGACGAAAAGAATGTGACGTATCTCTGTCCCCAGCTGGAACACATCCTTGCCCCCACGTACGGCTGCATCGTCTATCAGGAACAGGTGATGCAGATCGTGCGAGATCTGGGAGGTTATACGCTGGGGCGGAGCGATCTGGTGCGCCGGGCCATGAGCAAGAAAAAACAGGCGGTCATGGAGAAGGAGCGGGAGAATTTTATCCATGGAAATCCGGAGGAAGGAGTTCCCGGCTGCGTGGCGAACGGGATCCCGGAGGAAATAGCCAGCCAGATCTACGACGAGATGATGGATTTCGCGAAATATGCCTTTAATAAATCCCACGCGGCCTGTTACGCGGTGGTGGCCTATCAGACGGCATACCTGAAATATTATTATCCCGTGGAATTTATGGCGGCCCTGATGACCTCCGTCATCGACAATTCCGGGAAGGTGTCGGAGTATATCCTGACCTGCCGGAGCATGGGGATCGAAATCCTTCCCCCGGACGTCAATCAGGGGGAGAGCGGATTCTCCGTAAAGGATGGACAAATCCGCTACGCGCTGACTGCCATCAAGGGGGTCGGCAGACCGGTGATCGACGCCCTGGCCCGGGAACGTCAGAGGGGAGGCGTTTTCGCAGGCCTGAAAGACTTCCTCACCCGGATGTCTGAGTACGGCATCAATAAAAAGGTGATCGAGAATATGATCAAGGCGGGCGCTCTGGACGGCCTGGGGGGGACCCGGAAGCAATTTATGACGGTGTATTCCCAGATCATGGAGCATCTGGTACACGACAAAAAGAACAATATGGCAGGGCAGATTTCCCTCTTTGATATCGTTTCGGAGGAACAGCGGGAGGAATTTGACGTTCCTATGCCGGACGTGGGGGAGTACGAGAAGGAAATGCTCCTGAGCTTTGAGAAGGAGGTGCTGGGGGTCTATATCAGCGGCCATCCCCTGGAAGAATATCAGGAACTGTGGAGAAGGCATATCACAAATCTCTCTTCGGATTTCGTGCTGGACGAGGAGTCGGGTCAGGCAAAAGTGAACGATCAGGCCTATACGGTGATCGGCGGCATGATCACGGGAAAGAATGTGAAATACACCAAGAACGATAAGGTCATGGCGTTTCTGACGATAGAGGATCTGGTGGGAAACGTTGAGGTCGTGGTCTTTCCGCAGAGCTATGAAGAGTACGGCAAGATTCTGCAGGAGGACGCCAAGATCTTTGTCCGGGGGAAGGTCTCCCTGAGGGAAGAAAAAAATGCAAGCCTGATCTGCGACGAAATCGTGACGTTCGACGAGGCGAAAGAAATGGCCGGAGGGATCTTTAAAAAGGAGCGCAGGAGATACCGCGGGGGATCTTTCCGCGGAAACTCTTATAGAAGCGAAAATTATGACGGTAATGTCGGTAATTTTGCTGAAAATGACAGTGGTTTCATGACGGGCGTCGGAAACTATGCAAACGGCTATGGAAGTTACGCTCAGCCGGAGATGGGAATGGGTTTGGATCTCGATAATTATGATGCTAATGTCAGAAATTCAGCCCGGAGAGACGGCGGATCCGGCGGGCAGAATCCCACGGCACACAATATGGTTCCGGACGGCGTGTGGATCCAGTTTGACAACAGCAACCAGTTTCTCATGAAGGAAAAAGGACTGCTGAACGTCATTGAGGAATCAAAAGGAGACGATAACGTTATAATATTTCTGAGGGACAGCAAGGCGTTCAAGATGCTTCCTGCCACGCAGCGAGTGAACGCGGACGAGAAACTGAGGGAAAAGCTGTGCAGTCTCTTTGGCGCAGAAAATGTGAAATTCCGCAGGAAATCTATTGAAAACGGGTAAAAAATAGATTAGAATAAGGAATTGAAATAAGCATGGACTTGCATGGAAGTTAGGAGGGAACATCATGGCAAAGGAGCTCAGAACAATCGGCGTTTTGACCAGCGGCGGCGACGCGCCGGGAATGAACGCGGCTATCCGGGCAGTCGTGCGTACCGCGATAGCAAGAGGAATCAAAGTCAAGGGAATCAAGAAAGGCTATCAGGGCCTTTTGAATGAAGAGATCGTAGATCTGGAAGCAAAGGATGTTTCCGATATCATTCAGAGAGGCGGAACGATCCTTGGCACGGCCAGATGTCTGGAGTTCAAGACGGTGGAGGGACAGGCCAGAGGAGCGGAGATCTGCAGAAAGAACGGAATCGACGGAATCGTGGTGATCGGCGGCGACGGCTCTTATCGCGGAGCGCAGGCGCTCTCCAGACAGGGAATCAACACGATCGGTCTTCCCGGCACCATCGACCTTGACATTGCGTGTACGGAGTACACCATCGGATTCGACACCGCGGTGAATACCGCCATGCAGGCAATCGACAAGGTAAAGGATACCTCGTCCTCCCACGAGAGATGCAGTATCATAGAGGTGATGGGGCGGAACGCGGGCTATATCGCCCTTTGGTGCGGCATTGCCAACGGCGCGGAGGATATCCTGCTTCCCGAAAAATATGACTACAATGAGCAGGAACTGATCAACAATATTATCCGGAGCAGAAGACTGGGCAAGACGCACCACATCATTATCAACGCCGAGGGAATCGGACATTCCGTTTCCATGGCAAGGCGCATTGAGGCTGCTACGGGCATTGAGACAAGGGCTACGATCCTCGGGTACATGCAGAGAGGCGGCAGACCCAGCGCGAAGGATCGTTACTATGCTTCCATCATGGGCGCAAACGCGGTGGATCTGCTGCGGAACGGCAAGACAAACCGTGTGGTAGGTTACAAGAACGGCCAGTTCGTGGATTTTGATATCGAGGAAGCGCTGAAGATGGAAAAGACCATCAATGAGCGGGAGTTTGAGATCTCCAAGCTGCTCTCCGTCATGGACGAAAAAGAGAAATAAGAGAACTGCAGGCCGGCGGTCATACTCGAAGGGGTATGGCCGTTTTCTGCTGAAAAGGAAAAAATCAGGAAGGAGGGGGACGCGTGATCACCAGTACGGCAAACCCACGGGTGAAGCAGGTCGTTCAGTGGCGGACTAAGGCCGGAGAGCGCAGGAAAGATGGAGTTTTTCTGGCGGAGGGCTTTAAGATGTTTGCGGAGGCACCCCTGGAGTGGGTGAAGGAGATCTACCTGTCCGCGCGGGCGGAGAGCCGCGTGGACGACCCTTATATTAGGAAGAAACTGGAGCAGATCGGGTATGAAACGGTGTCCGATGAAGTCATGGACAAGATGGCGGACACCCAGACCCCCCAGGGAATCATGACGGTACTGCGCCGGCCGGAGCATCATCTGGAAGAGATCTTGAAGGGGCCGTCAGGACTGTATCTGGTTCTGGAAGATTTGCAGGATCCCGGCAATCTGGGAACGATTCTGCGGACCGCGGAGGGCGCGGGCGTGACCGGCGTGATTTTGAGCAGGGGGACGGCGGATCTGTATAACCCCAAGACCGTCCGGGCCACCATGGGTTCGATCTACAGGGTGCCCTTTCTGTACGCGGAGGATCTGATTGAGGTCCTGGGAAAGATGAAATCCGCGGGCATAACAATTTATGCGGCCCATCTGGAGGGAAAAAGGGATTACACGGCCTGTTCCTTTACCGGTCCCACCGCCTTTCTGATCGGAAACGAGGGGAACGGCTTGTCTGAGGAATGTGCCCGGGAGGCGGACCACTATCTCCGGATCCCGATGGAGGGAAAGCTGGAATCCCTGAACGCGGCCGTAGCCGCCGCCCTGCTGGTCTATGAGGCGAAAAGACAGAGAAACCTGTAGGATACGGTACATGCGGAGTAGGGAAAGAACAAGCAGGACGGTTTGGAAGAACAAGCAGGGAAGGCCGGAAAAATAGGCGGGCGGGCCGTAAAACAGGCCGGACAGACTGGAAGAACGAGCCGGACAGTTCGGAAGAACAGACGGGCGGGCCGTAAAACAGGCCGAGCAGACTGAAAGAACAGGCCGGACAGTCTGGAAGAACAGGCCGGGCAGACCAGAAGAACAAGCGGACAGACTGGAAGAACAGGCCGGGCAGTCAGAACGAAAAGAACACGGAATTTGTGTAAAACAACGGACAATATGAAAAATGGAGGCATGTCATGGATAAAAAGATCGGGTTTATTGGACTGGGAAATATGGCGACGGCCATCATCAGCGGATTGCTGGCGAAGGAGATGGTGAAAGCGGAAAATATAGTTGGATATGACAAGTTTCAGCAGGCGTCTGAAAAAGTCAAATCAAAATATAACATAACAGTTGCTATGAATGAACAGGAAACCGCGTCTTCGGCGGATATCCTGTTCCTGGCTGTAAAACCCAATGTCCTGCCGGAGGTGCTGCCCCTGATCAGCGGCCATATCCGCAGGGAAACGCTGGTAATCAGCATTGCGGCGGGAAAGTCCCTGGACTTTCTGGAGGAACATCTCGGACGGAAAGACTGTAAGATCCTGCGCTGTATGCCGAACGTAGCCGCGCTGGTCCAGGAGGCCTGCACCGGCGTGTGTGCCAATGGGAACGTAGGGGAGAATGAAAAAAAGGAGGCTATGAAGGTCCTGGAGTCCTTCGGAAGGGCCGTCGAGGTGCCGGAGAAGCTCATGGACGTCGTAGTTGGCGTCAGCGGAAGTTCGCCGGCGTACGTTTTCTTATTTATAGAAGCGATGGCGGACGCGGCGGTAGCGGCGGGTATGCCCAGGGCTCAGGCCTATGAATTTTCCGCCCAGGCGGTTCTTGGAAGCGCGAAACTTTTATTGGAGACGGGAAAACACCCCGGCGAGCTGAAGGACATGGTCTGTTCCCCGGGCGGCACTACGATTCAGGCGGTGAAAGTGCTGGAAGAATTGGGATTCCGGGGGGCCGTCATGGACGCTGTGGAAGCATGTATTGACAAATCCAGAAATATCTGACCAGTCAAAGCCTGGATGGTCGAAGCCTGACCAGCCAAAACCTAAACGGCCAAAACCTAAACGGCCAAAACCTAAATAGCCAAAGCCTGACCAGCTAAAGCCTGACCAACCAAAACCTAAACAGCCAAAGCCTGACCAGTCAAAACCCAAACAGCCAAAACCTAAATAGTCAAAGCCTGACCAGCCAAAGCCGGAACAGCCGGGCGGCAAAAAACTATACAATATCTGATGCTGTCGAGGCAGCATGGGCTGGAATCCACAATGGATGGAAGGCGTTCAGCAGCTGGTTTTAATCACCCAACTGACAAGTCCAAGGAGATAGTGCGAATGGTGAAAATTATCCAGACGTTATTTATAGGTATTATTTTGCTTATAATCGTTTTTAAGATGAGGGCGGATAGCAAAAAAACGGTCGACTATAAGCAAACCCATGCAACCATTGACCGAGTCATTTATTCTGATACAGGAAACGTGAAATATTATGTTTCTTTTCAAGAGAATGGCGACAAAATTACTGCCCAGACTGACCACTACTCATCGGAAACCAAAAGCTTGAATCCAGGTGATGAAGTCAAGATAGGGTACTATTTCACAAAAAATAATACGCCGTGGGCAGTGATATTGGATGATCGGGTAATCCCGGTTTCCAGTTCGATTTCAGGCTTCTGTAATTTCCTGGCGATTGTAGGGATTCTATTTGTCATTATTGCATTAGCTATGTTCGTGAGGATGATTGTTTTATAAAAAAGTCTGCACATGTCTCTCAACAGGACGGTAAAAAATAAAACCCATGACTTGACAAAAGGAAAGTTTTCTGCTATTATGCCTTTTACACAAGCGATTGTAACAAAATCGTAACAATTCGTCACAATAATGTCGCAAATAGGCGCTGTGACGAAATAAATGTGTAAAGGATTGAAACAAAAATGAAAACAAACAAGAAACTGTATGTGGGGATTGTGGGTTTCACATGTTCGATGGCCTTGTTTTTCGGTGTGAATGGAACCGTTCAGGCGGCGGACAGCAGTTCCACAGATTATCTCAACAGCGGCGTGGGAATGATACTGGATCCCAGTTGCATGGATACGGCGGAGAAACTCAGCGAGACGGCGCAGAAATTGAATGTATCGCTGGATTCCCGGGAGGAAGAAAAGGAATCCACCCTGGTCATGGTGAACGTACAGCAGATGTTGAACGTCCGCAGCGATGCCACGACGGAGTCCGGCGTGCTGGGATATCTCTACAAGGACTGCGGCGGAGAGATTCTGGAGCGCAGGGACGGATGGACGAAGCTTCGCTCCGGCAACCTGATCGGCTGGGCCAGCGACGAATATCTGCTCTTTGATGAAGAGGCGGAAACCCTGGCGGACGACGCCGGAAAGCTGGTTGCCTCTGTGAACGTGGAGACGCTCCGGGTCCGCGGAGAGGCAAGGGAAGACGCGGAAGTTTTGGGACTGCTTCCCAAAGGGGAGCTGCTGGAGGTTGTAGACAAAGAAGACGATCTATGGGTCAAGGTGGACTATGAGGGGCAGGACGGTTACGTCCTAGCCGAGTATGTGACTCTGGACTTCCAGATTGACGCCGGAGAGACCATAGAAGAGGTCAAGGCCCGCGAGGAGGCCGAGAGGGAAGCGAAGCGCCATGTGAACTACGGCGCGTACACGACGGACGCGGATACGACGCTCCTGCTGGCAGCCCTGATCCAGTGTGAGGCAGGTGGAGAACCTTATGAGGGCCAGTTGGCGGTGGGAGCCGTGGTTATGAACCGCGTGAGAAGCGCCGCTTATCCGGACAGCATCCACGGAGTGATATACGCTTCCGGACAGTTTACGCCGGCTCTGAACGGCAAGGTGAACAAGGTTTATGAGTCCGGTAAAATTTATGAGAGCTGTGTCAGGGCGGCAGAGGAAGCTCTTTCGGGAGTATCGAACGTGGGAGATATGACCCACTTCCGCCGGAATAACGGAAGAGAAGGACTTGTCATTGGACATCATGTATTCTACTAAAATCGTATTAAAATAGCATGAAAGAGAGAAGAGGGCAGAGAGGGATTCCTGCCCTTTTTCTATTTGCGCCGGCGGGTTCCCTCGAGATCGTTTGCCCCGCGAACGCAGCGGGTTCCCTCGAGATCGTTTGCCCCGCGAACGCAGCTGGTTCCCTCGAGATCGTTTGCCCCGCGGACGCAGAGGGTTCCCTCGAGATCGTTTCCCCGCGAACGCAGCTGGTCCCCTCGAGATCGTTTGCCTCGCGGGCGCAGCGGGTTCCCCGGCGTGTACGATTTGCACGATAAATGATGTTAAAGTGCGAATAAAATGATTGCCTGAATCCATAATTTGTAGTAGACTATGTTTATAAGCAAGGAAGCCCTTCAAAATGATACAGGATCTGACGATGCGTAAAGGGGAGGTGCAGACAGGATGGGTGAGTGGACTCTGATTTTTTGGATTGCCGTGTTGATCGTGACGCTGGCGGTGGAGGCGCTGACAATGGGACTGACCGCGATATGGTTTTCCGGAGGCGCGCTGTTGGCGGTGGTCGTGGCGCTGGTGAAGGGACCGTTCTGGCTTCAGATCATTGCTTTCTTTGTGGTGTCGGTCGTCCTGTTGGTGTTTACAAGGCCTCTGGCGATAAAATATTTTAACCGGGATCGTGTCAGGACTAACGTAGAGAGTCTTGTGGGGCGTCAGGCCATCGTGCTCACGGAAGTGAACAATATCAAGGGGATCGGACAGGTCTCGGTGGGCGGCCAGGAGTGGAGCGCAAGGAGCTATGCGGATTCCGAGAAACTGGAGCAGGGTCAGGTGGTCCTGATCGTGGCGATCAGCGGAGTGAAGCTGATCTGCAGGCCGGTTTCGGAGAACGCGCCGGCTGCGGACGAAGCGAAGCGGACTGTGCAGGAGGAGACTTTCGAGAAGCGGCCCGAGGCATCCGCAGAGACCGTTTCCGAAAACGGAGAGGGCGTTCCGTCTAATGCAGAGAACGCAGCCAAAACGGAGCAGGGAGCGGAAGAAGCCGCAGAGTAAGTTCCCCGCGCGGCAAAATTTCCGGCCCGGGGCGGCCCGGTAAAGAAAACGCCGCGAACAAAAAAGAAAATGCCACATCGGACGGTGTGACAAAATATGCGGCGGCGAACCGCCGCAGGTAATCAAGTGCGTGCTGCACACTCAGCACAGAAAGAGGTAGATGTATGGGTCCCTTATTGATTATTGTATTTGTAGTTGTTGTTCTGTGGATCGTGGTATCCTGCTTTAAGATCGTGCCCCAGGCTCAGGCGTATGTCATGGAGCGCCTTGGCGCTTACCAGGGAACCTGGTCCGTAGGATTTCACATCAAGTGGCCTTTTATTGATAAGGTTGCGAGACGCGTGAACTTAAAGGAGCAGGTAGCGGATTTCCCGCCCCAGCCCGTTATCACGAAGGATAACGTAACGATGCGGATCGATACCGTCGTGTTCTATCAGATCACGGATCCCAAGCTGTTCACCTACGGCGTGGAGAGTCCTATGATGGCAATCGAGAACCTCACCGCCACCACCCTTCGTAATATCATCGGCGACCTGGAGCTGGACCAGACCCTTACCAGCCGTGAGACCATCAACACCAAGATGCGCGCGGCCCTGGATATCGCCACCGATCCCTGGGGCATTAAGGTGAACCGTGTGGAGCTGAAGAACATCATTCCTCCCGCGGAGATCCAGAACGCCATGGAGAAGCAGATGAAGGCGGAGCGTGAGAGACGTGAGGCCGTTACCCGTGCGGAAGGTGAAAAGAAGGCAAGCATCCTCTCCGCGGAAGGCGAGAAGGAATCCGCTATCCTGAGGGCTCAGGCCGACAAGGAATCCGCCATCCTGCGCGCGGAAGCTGAGAAGGAAAAGATGATCCGCGAGGCCGAAGGTCAGGCGGAGGCAATCCTGAAAGTGCAGAAGGCGAACGCGGACGGTATCCGTATGCTGAAGGAAGCCGGCGCGGACGAGGCGGTTCTGAAGATCAAGAGCCTGGAGGCATTCGAGAAGGTTGCGGACGGAAAGGCAAACACCATCCTCCTGCCCTCGGAGCTGCAGGGGATCGCAAGCGTGGCGGCAGCCATCAAAGAGACTGCAAAATAAGACTATTTCTGAGCGAAACGTATAGATCTCAAAGACAAAAACAGGGAGCGGCAGTCTGCCGTTTCCTGTGATTGTTTTTTCTCAACCGGAAAAAAGGAGCGGGGAAGAATGGATTTAAAAGGACGGGATTTTTTAAAACTATTGGATTTTACGCCGGAGGAGATCCTGTATCTCCTGGACCTGGCGGCCGACTTAAAGGAAAAGAAAAAGAAGGGGATCCCCGTGGACCAGCTGCGCGGGAAGAACGTGGCGCTGATCTTTGAAAAGACCAGCACCCGGACCAGATGCTCCTTCGAAGTGGCGGCCCACGACCTCGGCATGGGATGTACATATCTGGATCCCGCCGGTTCCCAGATCGGGAAGAAGGAGAGCATCGCGGATACGGCCCGGGTCCTGGCCAGCATGTTTGAGGGGATCGAATATCGGGGCTACGGCCAGGAGATCGTGGAGGAACTGGCAAAGTACTCCAAGGTGCCTGTGTGGAACGGGCTCACCAATGAGTTCCATCCCACCCAGATGCTGGCGGACCTTCTGACGATCCGGGAACACTTCGGATACCTGAAGGGGGTTAAGCTGGCTTACATGGGCGACGCCCGCTACAACATGGGAAATTCCCTGATGGTGGCCTGCGTAAAGATGGGAATGCATTTTACGGCATGTACCACGCCGAAGTATTTCCCGACGCCGGAACTCGTGGCCCGGTGCGAGGCCATCGCGGCCGAAACAGGGGGAAGCATTACCCTGACCAGCGATGCGGAGGCGGGAACCAGGGGGGCGGACGTGGTATACACCGACGTCTGGGTATCCATGGGGGAGCCGGACGAGGTTTGGACGGAGCGCATCCGCGAGCTGTCGCCCTATCAGGTGAATCGGAAGATCATGGAGAACGCGGGGGAGAAAGCGATCTTCCTGCACTGTCTTCCGGCGTTTCATGATCTGAAGACGAAGATCGGCGCGGAGATGGGCAAGCGGTTTGGCATTACGGAGATGGAGGTCACGGACGAGGTGTTCGAGTCCGCTCAGTCCCTTGTATTTGAGGAGGCGGAGAACCGGATGCACACCATCAAGGCCGTGATGGCGGCGACCCTGGGGTATCAGGCATGAGGACGGAGATCCTCTCCCTTCTGAGAGAGCGGGGGGATTATGTCTCGGGCCAGGAGCTCTGTGAGCGCTTTGGCGTCTCCAGAACGGCCGTGTGGAAAGCGGTGGAACAGTTAAAGAAGGACGGGTATGAGATCGAGGCGGTGAGGAACCGCGGCTATCTCCTGCGGGAAGAGGGAAAGCCCTCCGTCTTTGGCCGGACGGAACTGGAGAGCCGGCTCCGGGAGGCTGCCCTCTGGGCGGGACAACCCCTGTATTACTACGAAAGCCTGGACTCCACGAATCTGCAGGCAAAGCGCCTTGCGGAGGGGGGAGCGCCCCACGGCGCCCTTGTCGTTGCGGATCGGCAGACGGCGGGCCGGGGAAGGCGGGGGCGGAGCTGGAGCAGCCCGGCGGGGAGCAATCTTTATTTCACGATCCTGCTGCGGCCTAGGATCTCACCGAACAAGGCTTCCATGCTGACCCTGGTGATGGCCCTTGCGGTAGCGGAGGGGATCTCCCAGGCTTGCGCAGGATCCGGAGGGGGACAAAAGCCGGGCATCAAGTGGCCCAATGACATTGTCCTGGACGGCAGGAAGGTCTGCGGGATCCTGACGGAGATGAGCCTTTCCGTAGAGCAGGACAGCATTCAGTATGTGGTCATCGGGGCGGGTATCAATGTGGCAAAGCAGGATTTCCCGGAGGAGATGAGGGACCGCGCCGTCTCCCTGGAGGAAATCTACGATCCCGTGAGCCGCAGCCGTCTTCTGGCGGCAGTCCTTGATTCTTTTGAAAAGGATTACGAGGAATTTGTCGGCGCGGAGAGCCTTGCGCCCCTGAGAGACCGCTACGAAGTCCTTTTATTAAACCGGGGACGGAAAGTGCGGGTCCTGGATCCCAAGGGAGAGTTTGAGGGAACTGCCCGGGGGATCCGGGACACGGGGGAGCTCCTTGTGGAACTTCCGGAGGGCGAAATCCGGGAGATCTATGCGGGGGAGGTCTCCGTGAGGGGAATTTACGGATATGTGTAAATCCGGCGGCTGGACTGATAAACATGAATTTAATAAAAAATGGTAATGCATGAAAAAGCAATTACAAGGAACAGCATTGATTTTCCTGAGTTTTTGACATTGCAGGTGTTATACTGACAGTCCTGCCCGACAAGAAGGACAGACAAACGGCAAGAATATAATTGAGCGACAATAAATTTGGACGAAAGGGGTGAGAGATCTTGGCGGATCAGAGAGTGGTGCTCTGCGGCGCAAACGCCTATGAGGAAAAGTATTACTTCAACAAGGATTTTGATAAGATACCTGACTCTATCAAGGACGAGCTGCGGATCATCTGCGTGCTCTTCACCCAGGAGGTGGGAGGCATTTTCACCATCGTTTTTGAGGAGGACGGTTCCGTTTCTCTAGAAACGATTGCGGACGAGGACGACATCACCTATGACGAAGTCTCCAGCGGCCTTTTGATCGCGGAGATCAGAAGAAAGAGGCAGGAGCTCTTTGAGTCCCTGCAGCTCTACTATAAAGTGTTCATAAAAAAAGAGGATATATCCGGACTTTTGGGGGAGACAGCATATGATTCTGGCGATTGACGTGGGAAATACAAATCTGACTATCGGGGTGTACGACGGAACTGAGCTGAAGACCACCTTCAGCCTGACCACAAAGACGCCGAGGACTTCCGACGAATATGGCATTGTCCTGACCAGTATCTTAAAGAATAGGGGGCTGGATCCCACCGACCTGGAGGGCTCCATCATCGCCAGCGTGGTGCCGGACCTGATGCATTCCCTGCTGGGCGGCATCAAGCGCTACACCGGGACAAAACCCCTTATCGTGGGGCCGGGGATCAAGACCGGGATCAAGGTGTCCGGCGAGGATCCCAAAGGGATCGGGGCGGACCGCATTGTGGACGTGGTCGCCGCCTATGAAAAATACGGTGGCCCCACGCTGACGCTGGACTTTGGCACCGCCACCACCTATGACCTGGTGACGGCGGACGGCAGCTTTAACGTGGGCATCACCGCACCCGGGATCCGGATCTGCTCGGAGGCCCTCTGGACCCAGACGGCGAAGCTTCCCAACATCGAGATCCGGAAACCGAAGTCCATCCTGGCTCAGGAGACTATCAGCAGTATGCAGGCGGGTCTGGTGTACGGTCAGATCGGGCAGACGGAATACATCGTCCGGAAGGTAAAGGAAGAGAGCGGCCTGAAGGACATGAAGGTGGTGGCTACGGGCGGCATGGGAAAGCTGATCGCCGACGAGACGGACGCCATCGATATCTACGACCCCTACCTGACTTTGGACGGACTGAGGATCCTGTATGATAAGAACCGCAGGCCGGAGGCACAGCGATAGAGCGGAGGAGACGGGAGGAATGAGCAGTCTGACCATCGGCGGCGTTACGCTGGAGAATAACGTGATCCTGGCTCCCATGGCGGGGGTCACGGACCTGCCGTTCCGGCTTTTGTGCAGAGAGCAGGGGGCGGGCCTGGTGTGCATGGAAATGGTCAGCGCGAAGGCCATTTATTACCGCAACAAAAACACGGAGAACCTTCTGGAGACCCATCCCCAGGAACCTCCGGTCTCCCTCCAGCTCTTCGGCTCGGATCCGGAGATCCTGGCGGACATGGCGGCCAGGGTCCAGGACAGGCCATACAGCTTTATCGACCTGAACATGGGCTGTCCGGTCCCAAAGGTCGTGAACAACGGGGAGGGATCCGCCCTGATGAAAGATCCCGCCCTGGTGGAAAAGATCCTGACCGCCATGGTGAAGGCCGTAAAAAAACCGGTGACGGTTAAGATCCGGAAAGGCTTCAGCGAAGCGGAGGCAAACGCCGTGGAGATCGCGAAGATCGCGGAGGGCTGCGGCGCTGCAGCCATAGCCGTCCACGGAAGGACCCGGGAGCAGTATTACAGCGGAAAGGCCGACTGGGATATCATCCGCCGGGTGAAAGAGGCGGTCAGGATTCCGGTGATCGGAAACGGGGATGTGGACAGTCCGCTCCAGGCGGAAAAAATGCTGAGGGAAACGGGCTGCGACGGCGTCATGATCGGAAGGGCCGCCCAGGGGAACCCCTGGATCTTCCGGGAAGTGACGGCCTATCTGGAGAGGGGGGAGCAGATCCCAAGGCCCACAAACGCCGAAAAAAAGGAACTGATCCTGCGCCACGCCCGGATGGAACTGCAGTACAAGGGAGAGTACACGGCAGTGCGGGAAATGAGGCGGCACCTGGCCTGGTACACCTTCGGAATGCCGAACTCCGCGCGGTTTCGTCAGACCATCAATGAGATGGAGACCATGGAGGAGCTTCAGGCGAGCCTGGAGAGGATCTTTTCAGATTGACCCGAAAACCTTGACACATCTGACAAAAGTGATTATAATGTTGCCGCAAAGATAATCCGGAGCAGACGAAAAAACTTTTAAATAAAAAATGGAGGACGCATCAACATGGCTGAGAAAAAGAACTTTTTAACCTACGACGGACTTAGGAAATATGAGGACGAACTGCATGAACTGAAGGTGAACAGGATGCAGGAGATCGCTCAGAAGATCAAAGAGGCGAGGGAGCAGGGAGACCTGTCGGAGAACGCCGAGTACGACGCCGCAAAGGATGAGCAGCGCGACGTGCAGGCACGTATCGACGAGCTGGAGAGGATCCTTCGGAACGCCGAGGTGGTCGTGGAGGACGAGGTCGATTTTAACAAGATCAACATCGGATGCGTTGTGACCCTCCTGGATCTGGAATTTGGCGAGGAAGTGGAATACAGGATCGTAGGATCGAAAGAGTCTAACAGCCTCAGCGGCATGATCTCCAACGAAAGCCCCGTCGGCAGCGCGCTGCTGGGCCACTCAGTGGGCGATTCCGTGGATGTGGAGACCCCTGCGGGAACCTGCACATACAAGATCCTGGGGATCAAAAAGAACAACTGACCGGAGATATGGAGGACCCCGCTGTGAAAGGGCGGGAGGAACCGTTTTGCCCGGCAGGCGGGAGCGCAAAATGCCGCCGGTTTTATCCCCGGGGAACAGTTTAAGTCCCCCTTCGGGAAACAGGATCCCGGAAAAGGATCTCATAACAGGAAATAAGGAGAACAAAAAGTGACAGAGGTACAGAATACGAATGCCCCGCAGCAGGACGTTCACCAGCTTTTGAAGGTGAGAAGGGAGAAACTTGCGGCCCTCCAGGAGGCTGGCAGGGATCCCTTTCAGATCACGAAATATGACCAGACCCATCATAGCGACGAAGTGAAGGAACTTTATGCCGCTCATGAGGCGGAGCTTCTTGCAGGCAGGAAAGAGCCGGATGTGGATGGACTGGACGAGCAGCAGGCGCGGGAGGCAATGACGCAGGATTACAATGAGAGAAGGGCCATTATGGACGCCAGCCCCATCAATGTATCCGTGGCGGGGCGCATGATGTTCAAGCGCGTCATGGGAAAGGCTTCCTTCTGCAATATCCGCGACCTTAAGGGCGACATTCAGGTATATGTCTCCCGGGACGCTCTCGGGGAGGAGTCCTACGCGGAGTTCAAGAAGTCTGACATCGGCGATATCTACGGCGTAAAAGGCTATATTTTCCGCACGAAGACCGGGGAGATTTCCATCCATGCCCAGGAGATGACCCTGCTGTCCAAGAGCCTCCAGATCCTTCCGGAGAAATTCCACGGCCTGACCGATACCGATACCCGTTACCGCCAGAGATATGTGGATCTGATCATGAATGAGGATTCCCGGGAGACATTTGTCAAGAGATCCCGCATCATTAAGGAAATCCGAAATTTCCTGGATGCCAGGGACTTTATGGAGGTGGAGACCCCTATGCTGGTCTCCAATGCCGGCGGTGCGGCCGCCCGCCCCTTTGACACCCATTACAACGCTCTGGACGAGGACGTGAAGCTCCGCATTTCCCTGGAACTCTACTTAAAGCGCCTGATCGTGGGAGGACTGGAGAGAGTGTACGAGATCGGCCGCGTGTTCCGCAACGAGGGCGTCGACACCAGGCACAATCCCGAGTTTACCCTGATGGAGTTATACCAGGCATACACCGATTACGAGGGCATGATGGAACTCACGGAGAGCATGTTCCGCTACCTGGCGGAGAAGGTCTGCGGTTCCGCCGTGATCACTTACAACGGCGTGGAGATCGACCTCGAAAAGCCTTTCGAGCGCATCACTATGACCGACTGCATCAAAAAGTATACCGGCATCGATTTTGACGCGGTGGCGGACGACGCGGAGGCCAAGAAGCTTGCCGACCAACACCATGTCGAATATGAGGCCCGCCACACCAAGGGCGACATCATCAATCTCTTCTTTGAGGAATTTTGCGAGGAGAAACTGATCCAGCCCACCTTTGTCATGGACCATCCCCTTGCCATCTCCCCGCTCACCAAGAAGAAGCCCGGAGATCCTGAGAAGGTGGAGCGCTTTGAACTCTTTATCAATTCCTGGGAGATGTGCAATGCCTACTCCGAGCTGAACGATCCCATCGACCAGCGGGAGCGCTTCGCGGCTCAGGACGCCGCTTTCGCCGCCGGAGACGAGGAGGCGAACCACACGGACGAGGACTTCCTGAACGCCCTGGAGATCGGCATGCCCCCCACGGGCGGCATCGGTTACGGCATCGACAGACTGGTGATGCTCCTCACAGACAGCCCGGCGATCCGGGACGTGATCTGCTTCCCCACGCTAAAGACCCTGAGTTGATGGAAATACCACTAAGTAAAGCAGAGGGAAGGTATCATCCTCAATATGCAGAAACAGTCATCGGACTATAGGGGATAGTTGTGTTTGGATATTACAGATACAGTCCGAGGAGAGGCCTGCAGAGAGTGAAGCGGAGTAACAGAGAAATATGTATGTTCCATATGAAAAAGGAGGCTGTCCATGTCATTGTCAAGCGAGGATAAAATATTTATCTTGGCAAATGTGCAGAAAACCTCGATTGGTACTTTTGCAATGGAATGCTTGTCATCCGAGGCACCGGTGACATGGCTGACACCCCTTGGAGGGATAAGTATGAAAAAGAAATTAGGTCGATAGTTGTCGAGGACGGTTGTACAAGGCTTTGCGAAGACTTTGCCGGCAATTCCTATGATATCGATTTTGGCGAACATAAACTATATCAGAATTTGAGTAAAGTCATACTTCCAAATACCCTTACGGCCATTAGCAGTTGTGCTTTCTGTGGCTGCAGGAGCCTGGCCAGCGTGACCATTCCCTACGGCGTAAAGAACATTGTTAATGGCGCTTTTAAGGATTGCAGTAGTCTGACCAGCGTGATCCTTCCCGACGGCGTATACATTGACGAAGACGCTTTTGACGAGAATACTCGCGTGATACAAGGTAAGGCGTGATCGGGAACCCTATGAACGCATTCTGCAATGACGGCTTAGGCCCCGCGTCCCCGAACCATGTCGAGAAGGGATAAGGACCATAAGCGAGATAAAGGCTGCGAATGACCCGCTCTTTGACAAAATTAAGGACGCTTTCCAGGCAAGAAGAGGAAGCGTCCTTTTGTTATCGTCATAAATGAAAAGAGATTGCCTCATGGAATGATGGCTGCTTGACATGCCATTATGGATTTGAGATACTTATAATAACGAAATGTCGGATGCAGACCAAAGGAGATGGACTGTCTTCGGCTTACGCATTAGGGACAAAGCAATGACAAGGAGGAATCTGAAATGGAAAGAGTGGCAAAATTTTTGAAGGATGCGGGGACCTATTATCTGGCGACGGTGGAGGGCGACCAGCCGAGGGTGCGTCCGTTTGGGACGGCCCATATTTTTGAGGGAAAGCTGTATATTCAGACCGGCAAGGTAAAGAACGTATCCAGGCAGATACACGCCAATCCCAAAGTGGAGGTGTGCGCCTTTCAGAACGGCGAATGGCTTCGCGTTGCGGGAGAGCTGGTAGAGGACGACAGGCGGGAGGCGAGACAGTCCATGCTGGACGCATATCCGTCCTTGCAGAACATGTATTCTGCGGATGATGGGAACACGGAAGTATTTTATTTTAAGAACGCGACGGCTACGTTTTACTCCTTTACCCACGAGCCGGAGGAAGTAAAGTTCTAGCAGGAGGAGATAAAGTTTTGGCAGAAAATATCGAAGTCTTTACCCAGAGCAGCA
The DNA here is from genome assembly GCA_947595925.1 of uncultured Acetatifactor sp. Taxonomy (GTDB): domain Bacteria; phylum Bacillota; class Clostridia; order Lachnospirales; family Lachnospiraceae; genus Acetatifactor. The sequence goes on from CANQEV010000002.1 coordinate 113,384, forward strand.
TCCGCATCAAGGATGGAAATAGGACGATTTATGCGGATCCGTTTCAAATGACGATAGAGCCGCATGATGCGGATTTTATCCTGATCACGCACGATCACTACGATCATTTTTCGCCGGAAGATATCGGGAAGGCGGCCAATAGCGGGACGGTCCTTATCGTGCCGGAGAAGATGGAGGGCAAGGCGCGGGAGGTTTCCGGGCTGGTGAAACAGGTCGTAACGGTAAAACCGGGCATCTGCCGGGAAGTGGAGGGACTGGAGTTTGAAACGGTTCCGGCGTACAACAGCTTAAAGCCTTTCCATCCCAAGAGCGCCGAGTGGGTAGGTTATGTCTTGAAGATCGGCGGCAAACGCATATATATCGCCGGGGATACGGATGCCACAAAAGAGGCGAAGGAGGTCAGGTGTGACATCGCGATGATCCCCATTGGCGGCACTTATACCATGGATGCGAAAAAGGCGGCGGAGCTCGTGAACGCCATCCGGCCGGAAGTGGCGATCCCCACCCATTATGGCAGCATCGTGGGAAAACCCTCTGACGGAGATTTGTTTGCCGGATATGTGAAGGCGCCGACAAAGGTGGAGCTGAAATTAAGGTTTTCATGAGGACAATCTGTTTGCTGATGGCGTTTGGTTGTAAGTGGAATTGAACTACCGTAGATTGGAATTTGGCGCAGAAATCAAAGGAGAAGAGAGGACGGAGAGAGACGACTGTAACCTGGCTCAGTTGTTTCAATGTGAAAAGGGAGCTTTTATGAAGTACAGAGTAAACCGAAGGACGAAGGATAAGATCAGTGAGATCGGAATGGGAACGGCATACATTGTCGAGGCGGACAGGGTCGAGGCGGTCCGCACGGTGAGAAGGGCTTACGAGGGCGGCGTCAACTACTTTGATCTTGCCGCCGGGGACGGAACCGCTTTTTCGATCTTTGGAGAAGCGCTTTCAGATGTGCGGGATCAGGTTCTGTATCAGATTCATTTCGGCGCGGACTATTCCAAAGTCACATACGGTTGGACATTGAATCTGGACGCTATAAAGCGTTCTGTGGACAGGCAGCTGAATGATCTGAAAACAGATTATATCAATTACGGTTTCATCCATTGCATGGATTCGTCTGCGGATTGGGAAAGTTACCAGAGAAACGGTGTTCTGCAATATCTGCTGGATTTGAAAAGCCAGGGTGTGGTCAGACATACAGGGGCTTCCTCGCACACTCCTTCCGTGATCCGGGAGATACTGGACGCGGATCTGATCGATATGCTGATGTTTTCGGTGAATCCGGCCTATGATTATCAGCATGGGGAATATGCGTACGGCGGCGTGGATGAAAGGGCGGAAGTGTATAAGCGATGTGAAAAGCAGGGAGTAGGCATCTCCGTCATGAAGCCGTTTTCCGGAGGGCAGCTTCTGTCTGCGAAAACATCCCCGTTTGGGAAAGCGCTTACGCAGTATCAGTGTATCCGCTATGCGCTGGATAAACCCGGCGTGTTGACGGTGTTGCCCGGTGCACAGAGCGTCAGGGAAGTGGACTTTTTGCTAAAGTATGAGGAACAGACGGAAGATGCATTGGATTACAGTGTGATCGGCAGCTTTGCCCCGCCGGAGGCAGGCGGGAAATGTGTGTACTGCAATCACTGTGCGCCCTGTCCGGCCGGAATTGACATCGGCGCCGTGAACAAGTTCTATGATCTTGCAAAGATCGGGGACGATATGGCGCGGGAGCATTACCGGGCGTTGGAAAAGAACGCTTTCGATTGTATCGGTTGTGGACATTGCAGCGCGAGGTGTCCGTTCTCGACACCTCAGATGGAGCGGATGCAGGAGATCAAGGAGTATTTTGACAATGGATGCAGTCGTGATCTTTCGGAAAGGAAAACAAAATGAGAACTTGAAAAGAACAATGCTTTTGCTGTCTGGTTTCGTGCTGTTGCTTTCTCTGACAGCGTGTGGAAACAAGGGCGTGAGGGCGAGTAATGTTTCGCAGACGGTTTCAGAAGAGATGAGCGAGGCACTGTCAGCCGGCAGCGCAGAGAGCAATCTGAATACAGAAAATGCAGAAGAAACGGTCTCGGAGGCTGCGACCGTTTCAAAAGAGGAGGAAGAGCCTATGGTTGGAAAAAACCTGAACATGACGATTGGAGATACGGCTGTCACAGTGGAGTGGGAGGATAATGAATCTGTATCTGCGTTGAGGGAGCTTGTGCTGGACGAACCTTATGCCATCGATATGTCCATGTACGGGGGTTTTGAACAGGTAGGCGCTCTTGGAACAAGTTTGCCGAGAAATGATGTGCAGATCACGACGGAATCCGGTGATATCGTATTGTATTCAGGCAATCAGATCGTGGTGTTCTATGGCTCTAACTCCTGGGCATATACAAAGCTTGGGCACATCACCGACAAAACGGCGGAGGAAATGGAACAGCTCCTTGGCGTTGGTGATATTGAGATTACGATATTTGCAGAATAATCAGATGGAATTACGATTATAACAAGTGAGCGGAAGGAAGAAACAGAAGATACTGGCTCAGATGGAGCGGATGCAGGAGATCAAGGAGTATTTTGAAAATGGAACTGTATGATGGAAGACCCGAAAATACAGAAGGGAGACTGCCACGGGAGATCAGGACCTATGATTTCCTGGATGCGCTTGGCATCGCGTATCAGCGGACCGACCATGAGCCGGCGGACAATATGGCGGCCTGTAACGAGATCGACGCGGTGCTGGATGTCGTGATTTGCAAGAATCTCTTTCTCTGCAACAGGCAGAAGACCCGGTTTTATCTTCTGATGATGCCGGGGGATAAGAAATTCAAGACTAAGGAATTGTCAGCGCAGATCGGCTCCGCCCGGCTGTCCTTTGCCGATCCGGAGGATATGCTGAAATATCTGGATATCGAACCCGGAGCGGTCAGCATTATGGGATTGATGAACGACAGGGAAGGCGCAGTCCAGCTTTTGATGGATGAAGACGTACTAAATGGGGAATATCTTGGCTGTCATCCGTGCGTATGCACATCCAGCCTGAAAATGAGGACGAGGGACGTGATTGAGAAATTCCTGCCGGCCACAGGGCATGAATACATAACCGTCCGTCTGACCGGGGAAGACTGATACGAAATATTCCAGCAGGATTTTCCGGGGACAGCAGGAGGCAACCGGAGATATAAGCGAGTTATTGCTTGACATTTTGGGCAGAAGGACTATACTGATAATTAGAGGGAACAACCGCCCACAAGGTGGGTTGACCAGTTTGAGGATAGAAAAACCACCTTTCGCTTGGCCAAGTTTAGGGGTGGTTTTTCTATGTAGCTTTACTTACAAAAATTAAAGATAAATGTAAGCAACGCCAGAAGGAATATGCCGAAAGTCAGCACATCCTTGAAATCAAAGCGATTTCGCATAGGCATCACCTCCATTCCTAAGGAATAGACGGTCAGCCCACCCTGCAACACGGTTGTTCCCTGGAAAGTATCTTAGCATACAAGGCATGGTTTGACAACAAACGTTTAATCGATGATAAAGTATCAAATTCAAATAGAAAACCACTTCGCTGTTTCAAAAAAATGGCAAGGTGATTTTTTCAGTGTTACCGAACTCAGACCCATAACTCAGTCAGGTTTCGGCTTGACATTTTGTGCAGAAAGACTATACTGATAATTAGAGGGAACAACCGCCCACAAGGTGGGTTGACCTGTTTGGGTAGAAAGACCACCCCGCTACTCGGTCAAGTTTAGGGGTGGTTTTTCTATGTAGCTTTACTTACAAAAATTAAAGATAAATGTAAGCAACGCCAGAAGGAATA
>CANQEV010000003.1 GCA_947595925.1 uncultured Acetatifactor sp.
CCTTTCACTGTTTTGGGCGGCCGCCTCCACGGATCAGCCCATCCGAGCCGCCGTTTCCACGGGGATCTCGGATGGCCCCTCCGCGCCGGATTTCGGTGATCCGGCGGCCGAAGTCACAAAAAAGTGTACTTTTTTGCCGTTGATTTCAGCGATATTTTTGTTTGATTTTACCAGGTAAAGTATTGTGAGATTTATTGACTTTTGAATCTTTTTTTTGTATAATGTGTCTAATTGATTGTGAATCAGTGTATCGGCAAAAAAGTACACTTTTTCACTTGTCAGATATCCGGTGGGAAAATAATCTCCAGACATATGGTCCCGCATGGCAGCCATCTTCCTTACCTCGTTCTGGTTCCTGGTGCCGGCTTTCAAACATCCATATACCCGATTCATAGCATACCTTCATATCTTTTTACCAGCGGGCAAGACTGTGCCGGACCACAGCCGCCGCTCTTTTTTGGGACATAAAAAAAGAGCATATAGATGGAAAATCACTTTCAGGTTTTCTATATGCTCTGATTCTATTTTGGGGATGGCCGGGGTAAATTTAAGACTTTTTTAAGAAAATACCAATCTTTTTCTTGAAAATTAAGGCATTTGTCGTTAACCGTGTCAGTAATTAGATTTATTCTTTTATATAAACCTTTGTTTTTTCAGCACTTTTAACATTAAAAGAGGGCCGTCCAAGCGTATCCGACCCTCTTATGTTTGCTTATTTTATTCTGATCTCCTGACCCACATATATCTTATTGGGATCCTGAATGCTGTTCGTTTCTACCAGCCGCGCCACTGTCGTGCCATATCGCTTCGCGATCCTTGAAAGCGTATCTCCCTTTACTACGATATAAGTCTTTCCAGATTGTTTCCGCAGCTCCGCGATCCTGTTGACCTCATCTTGGACTTCCTTATAATCATATCCAGCCTCCCGGAGTTTTTTTACCCGTGTAGCGCCGTTCCCCCAGACGCCAGCCAGTACTTCCTGAGCCAGCTCTGCCGTGGTCTTCTTTACCGGCTTAAGGATCTCATCAACCCTCTTTTGTACTTCTTCATAGCTGTACCCTGCCGCTGTCAACCTCTCTTTCCGGTCCGATCCGTTCCCCCAGGCTCCGGCTATCACTTCTTTTGCCAAGTCCTCTACGGTCTTCTTGGCCTGCTCCGGCTCCTTTCCTTCCGCCGGCCCCTGGTCCGTAATGTCAATATAGCTATAGTTCTGGTCTGTCACAATACTACTAATCCGATTGCTTCGCAGAAGATTGGTTTCTCCTCCAAACTGCCATATCGCTATACGCGCGCCGCTCGTTAACTTAGGAACTGTCCTGCTCCATCTCGCTACCCAATGTGTAATCCCTATAAGCTGATCATCATTCATTCTTCCATTGAAGCTGCTTTCCGAGGCATAGATCCCGCAGTGATATCCAGCTCCTTCCATCACTTCGCAGAATTTTTTTACTATATCTGTCAAATGCTGTCTTCCCTGGTTTAACATTTTTCCCTCTACATCATAAAAAGTCCACCTAATATCCGTACCCTGAAGTATCTGGATCAAATGCGCGGCTTCCTTCTCCGCCGCCTCCACGGAGAAAGCTTGACCGAAGTAGTATGCGCACCTGGTAAGATCTGCTGCCTTTGCCTGCCGATAAAATTGATTAAACTGACTGTCCCTATATTTCCCATCGTCAGCTCCGCCGGCTTTGATGATCACAAATTCCACACCCTCCGCCTTCGCCTGGGAGAGCTGCATTCCTTTTTGGTACCGTGAGATATCGATTCCGAATATTGTCGCCATAGTCTATCTGTTCCTTTCTTAAATATACTATTCTTTGTTCTTTTTTTGGTTATCGCTATTCTCACCTTGGAGCACAGCACTGTCTTCTACCTGCTTTTTTATGTACTTTACTATCGGCATTAAAAACGGCGGCATTTGCACTCCTATATCGATCAAATTCTCTAAAATACTTATAAATTCATTCACAACCAGCCACACTGCCACCAGCGTGGCCACTATAAATGGGATCTGGATATCTGCTATTCCGGCCGTATTCGCGGCATATTGGATCAGGGTATCAACCCATGCTCCTACTACCACCAGGAGCCACATGCTCACTTTTTTAGTAATTCCCCTGATGCTTTTATAGCTCTTGACCTCTTCTTTCCGGTATGGCGCCGCCATGAGTCCCGTGATATAATCTAAGATATTGCAACCAACAAGCAGTGCTACCGGCACCGCCAGGATTCCCAGCCAATCCATCAATGCAGATATGATTATAGTCATCCATGTTTTTATTTTATTCATGCTTTTTTTCTTCCTTTCCTATTTTTGTCCTTTTAGTTCTTCCACTACTTTTTTAAGGCTTCGTTTTCTTCAATCAGCTGATTTATTAGTTCTGTTATTTTGATTTTCCATTTATCCATCCTCGTCCGTAATGGTATATGTGATCTTCATCGTCTTATCCGCTGTCTTGGTGACCGGAGAGCCGAGGTTGTTGATAGTGGCAAGGTAAGTAGTTGGAGCCCATGTATTCACTTTTTTGTCTCCATTATCATTAAAAGGGATGCCTAGAAATCTATATCCCTCATTGGATCCAAATATCAGCTGATCAGAATCAATAGGGGGTATTATTGTTATATGATAGTTATTATTATAATAATATATACTAGGACCTGAATAGCTTATAGCATCATCTCTCTTTGTGTCTACTAAAATAGCTCCTCTGCTTTTATCCATATATCCTAATTCAAATGTAATTATTCCGTTTATAATGTACGAAAAATTATGATACACTTCTTCAATATTATCCCCTATCACTTTTTCAACATTCATGTTTTCAACTTTAATTTTATGAATTTTTCTATTTCCTCTGACATATATATATTCACCAGTTACCACAATATTTCTACTGATTGATGTTCCAGTTTTATTCGTAAAATCGCAGTGTTTTGATAATTTTTTTTCGTCGATAGAAAATTTGTATATTGTGATACTTTTATTATTTTGATATTGTCTTTCGTCCGAATTATTAGTCCAGAAATATAAATTTTTTTCGTCCGTATTGTAAAAACAATAAAAATATGTTCCGCTAAATCCAGCTTCATAATTATATTCATCTATTTTTTCGTTTTGTGTGTTATACGCAGATCTAAATAGATCGAATTTATCTACCGACATATTATTAGTACCAATTCTTAATTTGTCTGTGCTTACGCTGAATGAATACATAATATCATTCTTCGAATCAACGCAAAAATTTAAGAAGCTCGAATTGACTCTACCGTATGTAGTTTCATTCAGGGCTTCGATTTTGATATTTTTTGTGTGGTCAACAACTTTTGACATCGCTATTGCTTTTTTATTGTTGTCGTAATTATACGGATCTAGAATATTTATTTTTTTCGCCGCTCCCGCTCCATAATATCCTCCGTACTGGCTTGTCAAGCAAACTGATGCTATCGTTCCATTGGCCTGGTTTGTTGTAAAATCGTAAACAAATTTTTTGACAAGTGCACCGGTAGTATCACTCTCCGCATTGTTATAACTACCCATCTCTGGAAGATTGGCATTTGAATTGTTATAATCTATCGATCCACACCCTACCATTTTATTACCGCCTACGGGCAGAATAGATCTCTCATCTATCGATTTTTCAAACAAATAGATTCCGCCCAACAGCGACTTCCAGCACTCTGCCGAATTAATATCTTCCCAGCCTGTAGCATATATTCCATGCGTTGATATAAAATTCATCATCTGTGGGATCGCCTGCGTGAACATATTATCGTCCTCTACCCGCTCAACCTCGCCGGTCTTTACGTTGGTTAATTCTATCGTTGTGTGGCCCTTAATCATGTTTCGATTCCTCCTATTTCTATATTTTCTGTGATTCCGTTTACTATGATTCCAGCCGGCTTCGACAGGATTATTGAGGGAATTGCTTCCTTAATTATGTCGCCGATAGGAACCTGGGTTGCCGCCGTAATGGATTCTCGTATTCCTCTCGTCAGTATACCCGCGGGCTTGCTCAGGGAGATCGTCGGGATATCCTCTCTGATATCCAGTGTCCCATCCCATCTATCAGTCGCCGCGAGTCCCTGACCGTAAATTGAGCAGTGAACATGGTCCTGATCGATCTTCACCGATCCACCGGTCATCTCCAGAGCCACAGTCAGACGCTGCATCACAGTTTGATTGATTTCGAGATAATATAAAAGATGCAGGATATGCCTTCCATCGATCCAGGTTTCTTCAGGGTGATATTCTGGTATTTCCGTATCATTCAGAATATAGCTCACCTTGGCTACAGCATCATGATATTGCCCTGCATCTTCCAGTGTCTCCACCTCCAAAAGTGCTTCCAATTGGAATATTGCAATCCTCTGGTTCAAAGAAGTATACCGAATATCCGCGATATTCTTTTTTTCTCCTGAGCCTATTTGGATCGCCTGGGCGTTAGTAAATTGGTAGAATACAATCTCCTCGGACCCTATCCCGCGACGCACTCCTTGAAGCTGCTTATCAACTTTAGATCTTGCGTCTGCCGTGGCCGGATCATCTCCTACGCCTTGGATTTCATATTCACCGTCATAATGGAATATGTATTTTGTAATGCAATACTTTTTATTCCCGTCCGCGATTCCGTCCGTAAAACATAAAATATCTCCCAGATCATAAACTGGATCACCGATCATGCTAACCTTGAATGGTACATAGCAGATAGCCTGCAGTGCATTTAAAACCGCCCTCCTGGTCTGCTCCCTTGTATCATTAGTCCCCGACTGTAAGAATGGATTGGATCCCAAATTATATGTCAAGCCATAATCTGGTTCGTTCGCATAGTATTCGGTGGAATCATCCGATATATTGACTACTGATATACCCGTATATCTCGTTTCAAAGTCAGAAAAAGAAGCTCCTGTAAACCTATTCTTCGGATCAATAGTATCAACTACCTCTGCCCCATAGGTCCGGAATACGATCTTTCCGGTCCGATCCGCTGTTACAAAACACCCACATGTCTGAGCTACCCAGGCAATAAAATCCCGCCATGTCTCAATATCGTTCTCTGCAGATAGATACAGCTCTTCCTGACCATTTGCGAATTTGTTAAATTCCTCTTCGCTGGTTCCCAAATCAACCTTACACGCCTTGCAAGCCATCACAGCAAGCTGATATGGTGTTCCCGTCGTCTCAGTAGACGGATGTTCTTTGTCCAGCTTAGCCATATTATCGTAAGCTGTGACCACAATCCCCGCGGACGTCCATGATGCTTTCGATATGGAAAAAATACCAAGCGGAATATATTCATATTCACCGTTGTCCAACTCCCTGCCAAACTGAGGTTTAACTTCTGCACCTTTCAGCGTATATCTGTCTATGGCCATGTCCATAAATGTGGCATTCAGCTCCCCAATATATACTTGTCCTATCTTGATCCCGGCATTATCGCTACACTGATTTGCCACGCTGAAGGACCCAGCCAAAATATTTTTTTCAGTGAAATCTAAGCCGGCTATTGTCCCTTTCAGGCTGAATTCTTGCGACTCCTGCTTCATGCTTTTCAAATAATTTTCTGAAACTTTGTACATCAGAATTCCTCCAGCGTGAATGATACATCCCAGATTCCCTCTGTCCGTTCCAGTCGCTCCGACTGCTTCGCCAGATCCGAGCGGAAATTCCGCATCCGCATGATCCTTGTCTTATAACCCTCTGCCTCCGCATCGTACATATCTACACTAAGAGGATCTGTTTTACTCAGTTCCAAAAAAATTTTAAGCCAACGGGAGCTGCAACGATAGCTTGCGGATACAGTCATCTTGTCACGGCGCGTAACACTGACCTGATCTGTTCCCGCCTCCGTCTGATATATATTCTCCACCACAGCCCTCTCCTCTCTCCAGGACTCTGCGGTGATGATTTTTATACCATTAATTTTCAGCGGATAATCTTTCAGCATTGTTACCTCCCGCCGGATCGATAGTTATTCCGATTCAGCACATTTACTACTTTCTCATCAATCACTTCATTTCCGATATACACTGGAATGATTATGTTGCCATCCATCCTTTGCCCGCCTGCCTCCCGGATCATTGACATCAGCTTTTCCGTCCCAACGATCATCTCACTCCCGGAGCCCTCTCCACCCCCAAGATACTTTCCATTCATCTGGCCAAAGATGGTTGGATTGCTAAGAATATAAGCATTGTCGTACGCCTTCCGGTACCAGGATACGGATACAGACGGCGCTGCTCCTATCTCTACATTGAATCCTCCGTTTATTTTGAAATGCGGCAGCGCAATGTTTCTGCTAAATGTGAAGTTTACATTTCGGAATTCTTCCTCCATCTGTCTGAGCGTCCTTCTTAGATCTGATAATGTGTTCTGCATACCTAAATTCATTTCCGATCTCATCAGAGTCATTCCATTTTGGATGGTTCCTGCTATAACGCCCATTCCTCGCGCCATGCTCTCATTCATTGATTGCGCCACGCCATCCGCGGCAGATCCGATGCTCGGCGGAGCTCCTTCGAATACACTTACAATGCTGCCAATAACCCCCTTCGCTATACTTTCCATAGATGACAGGCCGGATTCCACCACATCAACTGCGGACACCATGCTCTGAAGATCCTCCGCCGCGGAAGACGATGCAGACTCAATCACCAGCATTTCCGCAGACACCGCCGCCAAAGCGACCGAAAGAGGAACCATTCCGGCTGTCGCTACTACTGCCCCCGCTCCTGCTGCCGTCAATCCTGCTGCCGCAGAAAGTAATCCTGCAGCCAAGGCCACTGATCCAGCCCCTCCTGCTACCGCGCCTGCTCCGAAAGCGACCATCCCGACAGCAAGTTTTCCGATCGCTTCTGCGGCACCCGCTCCATGCTCCGAGATTGTCGGAAGCTGTGCCGCCAAAAGCGCAATACCGCCGGTTGCCGCCAAAATTCCCGCGCCTACCAGCGTGATTCCTGCTCCGAAAGCAACAAACCCCACCGCTCCCGCAGTCAACGCCGGTGCCAGCGCCGCCGCGCCTGCGGCCATCAAAGCGACAGCACCTACCATTACCCCCATTGCTACTGCTGCCGGCGCCCCAGCCTCAGATACTGCGATAGCTGACTGTGCCAATAGCGCAATCCCCGCTGATACCATAAGGATCCCGGCTCCCGCAGCGATAAGGCCTTTGGCATTGGCTGATAATGCGCCCATCGAACCACCGGCCGAGCCCATGGGCCCCGCCGCGCTCGCTGCAGCTCCTCCCAGGTTTGACATGGAATCTACCGCTGATCCCGCACCCTGCGCCAATCCCCCCAGTTTTCCGGATATATTGGCAAAGCTCGAAATCAAACCGGATCCTGCACTCACAAGGGAGCCTGCCACTTCGATTCCCTTTCCTGCTATTGCAATTACCGGTCCTGCTGCCGCGGCAATCCCTGCGCACTTAATGATCGTCTTCTGCTGCGATTCGTCCAAACTGTCCCACCAGGTTTTTAAACTAGTAACGCCTTCAGAAAGCATTTCTAACGCCGGCTGTAACATTTCGACCAAAATCGTTCCAACTTCTATGCCTGTATTTTTGAGTTGGTTCAACGCCTTTTGTGCTTTATAGCTCGTTGTGTCAAGTTTTTCGAAGGCTGTCTCAGTGGATCCAGCCGCTGCTCCCATCTGATCAATGGCATCATTGAGTTTCGCACTGTTATCCCAAAGTACATTCGCTGCCTTTCCTGCTTCAGCAGATCCGAACATATTTTGAATACTTGTCCCGCTCAAAGCAGCCTGTTCATTCAGAATGGATAAGACATCTGTTAAACCCCATCCCATTTCCATGGCTTCCGCCATTGTCAGGCCGCCTTCTTTTATATGATCCGTTCCCTCCGCGAACGCATTCGCCGCGGCTGTTCCTTTCTTTCCGAGTTCGTTCAACATGGAATTTAGGTACGTCGTAGTTTCTGCAGTAGCTATACCATTTGATGTCATTACGGCATATGCCCCGGCAAGGCTTTCGAGCTGTACGCCGTTCGATTTTGCCGTTGGGATAACCTTACCCATTGCAGAGGCGAGCTCACCGACTGTCGTCTTACCTAAGTTCTGTGTCTGGATAAGGACATCGGATACCCGCGTGACTTCGCTTGCCTCCATGTTGTAAGCATTCATCGTTGTCGTAAGAATATCAAGGGCAGATGCCGAATCAGTAAAGCCAGCCTTTGCAAGCATTGCCGCTTTTCCAACAAAGTTCACAGCGTCCCGGGTCTTCTGTCCTGCAGAAATCGCGTTATATACGTTGTCCGCTATCTCCGACGCACTAATTCCGGTCTGGTCTGACAGCTCCATGATGGCGGCCTGCATATCTTCAAGAGACATCTCTGTTTCATCCGCGATGGTGGATACCTTTGCCATCGCGTCCTCAAAATTGACTGCCGATGTTATCGCTACTCCTCCTACCGCCGTAATTGGAGCTGTTACACCCTTCGTCAGAGCCGATCCTATCGAGGACATCTTTTCTCCAGTTTTTCTGATTTCCTCGCCGGCGGCTTTCATTTTTTCTGCCGCAAGGGCAGTCTGCTGCTCTGCCTGAGCCCCGAACTCTTCATATTGCTTTGCCAGGCTGTCCAACTGATTCTCCGTGTCAATGATCTCACGGGTCAGAGCCTCCTGCTGCCGTATCGTTTCCTCGGTTTGCGGACCATTCTTCAACTGATCAAGTGCGTCCTTCTCAGTCTTCAGCTTTTCGCTGGTCTGCTGGACAGCGTCAGCCAATAGCTTCTGCTTCTGTTGCAGCAACTCCACATTTTCCGGGTTTAATTTTAATAGCTTATCAACTTCTTTCAGATCCGACTGCGTATCCTGAAGTTTTTTATTGACGCCTTTCAGAGCGTCCTGCAGTTTCGTTGAGTTACCTTCTATTTCGATTGTGATCCCTTTAATCCTATTTGCCATAATTAAAACCCATCCATATCCTCTTGAGAGGCTAAAGTCTGATAGTCCGCCGTATCGTTGACTGATTCCGTCAGCAGGTCAATGATCATGCCCTCGTCCAGATTTTCCATGTCACATATCGACAGCCCCAGTTGGACCGCCCGCAGGAGATAAACTGCAGTGTTTATCTCCCGGTCGGTGGGGCGTATCATTTTTTTCCCTTGCTCGCAGTGGTCTGATTTACAAGGTATATGTCCGTGATCGGCCCGTTTGCATTCCAGAGGGTGTCTCCCTCGAACTGTTCCAGCCATTCCACATACCCATCCTCGGATAACTTGTTCATATCCTTGCCACTGGCTGCAGAATTCATGATGAACCCTAATTTACTCGGAAGCTCAAAATCGACCTTCTCCGGCGCGCTGTCCATTTTTGAAAATGCAGCGATACCGTACATAAGATCGGAGTGAAAGACCTGTCTGTATCTTATTGCAGTAGCCCCATTTGCAAGCATAGGGAACGCTTTGGGTCCTTCCGTCGTAAGCAGTTCGATTTCCTTATACATTTTTTCCTCCTTATTCCTCGTTCTTTTCCGGAGTATATACCTCGGAAAACCATGTCTCATATGCGCTGCTGTCTTTGTCACAGTCAGCCTTGGTCATGTCCTTATCCAGTGCCGTGCAGTGGATAGGCGCCGCTGTGATCGTTGACGACTCTGTCTGAACCTCAACAGATTCCGCCTTAGTTGTGGAGCTGACGGCCGGACGGGTGGACGTGCAATTGAACAGACAATGGCGTCTTGCATTGATATCTCCTGAAAACTCAAACAGGAGTGCAAAGGGCGCGGGGATGGCTCCGGTATCCTCGATCAGAACGCCGTTCTTGTCTGCCACATATCCTAAAATGTCCTTTTTGAAATCATCGGGATACAGGGCCACCTCAAGATCACCCTGATAACCGTTATTCGCTGTGACTGTGAAATACACGCCGTCATCGGCGTAAAAGTTGGTTGTGTCACCCTGCGCGTCCATTGACAAAGACACCGCACCCGGGATCCTTTTCGGCGTATCATAGGTGGCGGTATTAGTCTCGGCATCGATGGTGGCCTTTGCGTAATAGACATTTTTCAAGCCAAATTTCACCTTATTCTTGTTCATCTTCATCTTCCTCTCTTTCTAAAACAGTAATGTCATAAGTAATCTGATACATTTTTTCTTTTTCGATCCACTCAGATTCTTTGTCCCAGGGAATCTCTTCATCATCCAGTATTTTCTCGACTGCTGCCTCGGTATTCGGATCATACCTGCTGGTATAGAGTTCAATTCCAATATCATATACGACAGCATAGACCTTTCCGTCTGCAAAGAAATTATCCGTTCCCTCCACTATGTAAGTTATAAACGGAGGATCAGGTGGTTTATAATTTGCCGTCTGCGTCGGAAAGCTGTTAAATGCGTAGGGTAATCCTGTCCTACTCAGCAGATCATTCATCTTTTCGCCTACCCTCATCCTCCCAGCGCCTCCTCAATTTTCTTTGCAAACGATTCTGCTGCTTTCTGCTCTGCTGCCGCGATATGCGGGTAAGCCGCGGCCGATCCTATTGTCCGCCCTCCCCTTCGCAGCGCATGCCCGAATTCCAGTAGGTGAGTCAATGATGCCTGCTTATTATATAAGGTCCTGCTATATGTCCCAACTCTATCCCTGGTGATCTTGGATGTCCAACCTTTGGCATAAGTGCCTTTTTTCCTGGTGTGGCCCTTCGGTGAATTGGCTCTTAGATTTTTCACTGCATCTTTGGCTATGTCGTCCACGATCTTCCGCGTCTGATCCTCTGCCAACTTCCCATAAGCATCCAGCTCCTCCATGATTGCATCCGCAAAACCGCTCATATTAACCTTGGTCATAATCGCCCACCTTTTTCTGCAGATAAAGCTCTGTCGTCTCACCCGCCTGATAGCTTCGGTAGATTCCATACCTCTCACCGTGGATTTCTGCGACCAGCTCGCCCCTATATTCCCGGGTTCTGATTTTCACTTGAAAGCTGGGATTTACTCCCTGCCTCCCGGCCTCTCCCCATTCAGCGCGGGTGATAGGGGACTTGCGTCCCCATATCGTCCTGGTGATTTCTTTCGGCACTAACTGTCCGAATGGATCCTTCTCATACGACTGACCGATAAGGGTTATCTTGATCGTGTTATCCATCATCCTGTCCCTTCTCGTGCATCACACGGTTGTTTAGGGCATAGCGGAGCATTCGCGGCATCTGCATACCGGGATCCTGCCTCTGCTGATAGAGATACCCGGTATACATACGGCGGAGCCCTTCGTCGTCGTCACTGTCCGACAGCGTAATGCCCTCGCGCCTGATATTCGCCTCTGCCTCTTTCAACAACTGTTTTAAAAGGCCGTCCATGTCATCCTCGGTGATAAGCTGGTCGAGCTTAATCAGGTCTATCCTCTCCTGCTCCGTCATACTCACGCCTCCCGCTTGAACGTCGCTTTTTTGAAGTTCAGGGTGGCGACCGCTACATTGTCAACGCTGACCTTCACGATCGTGTCCTTGTCCTTTATCTTTGCGACGAGCATACTGTCATCCGGGAACGGATTCTTTCTTACCGTCCCGTTTACCTCGGTTTCGACCTCTTCCCCGATCTTGCCGATCTTCACGGGCATATAGTATCCTTTACTTCCTTTCGCGTACCCGTCATAGCTGGAATTGTATTTCAGCGTCCCGAGTACGGTGCCGGATTCAAGAATCTTTGTGTCGTCGGAGACCAGATCAGATGTATGTTTGCCCAGCAGCTCCTGACCTTTGGGCGGTACTTCTAAGCGGTCAGGAGCCATTACCCCATATTTGCAGTATCCTCCGCAAAGTCGGTCTGTGGTTTCAACTCGTCCGCCTCGAAGGTGGCACCGTTGATACCGATAGCGACAAACGCTTCTTTTTTCAGCACCTTGCCGTCATATCTGGCCGTTCCCTTGATCACCGTCTCGTCCTCGATGAACTTCACCTCTTTGGACTGTGCGATTGCCGCTCCCTTCCGCTCGCCGAGCAGGTACATGCTCGCATAGCCGCCGATGATGATGTTGTCCTTGATGAAATCAAGGGTGATAATTTCGCCGCCGATCACGGGCATAACGCTGTTCACGTCGGCCACGATAGCACCGCTGGCGTTGAAGGTCAGCGCTTCCGCTTTTACGGCGGTCAGCGTGGTCTCATTCATCAGCCAGATCTTCCGCTTGTTCGGCGTGTAGTTCGCCTTCGCCTTGCCTGACGCGATCAGGAAATCCTTGAAGAACTTCGCCCCGGTGGACGCGACAGGAATAGTTACCTTGTTCGCTTCATCCAGATTTTTTACAATGCCCTCCGGCTTTTTCTCGCCGTCACCGAATACAATGGCCTTATCCAACGCATAGCCGATAGCCTGGCCAATAGCGTCGATGATGTTGCCAAGCAGGTCAACGTCATTATCCTCGAGAATCCAGTTGGACACCGGTATGAATCCGGCCACCTTGTAGCCGTCGATGTCTACCTGAGAGAAGGACAACGCAAGCTCATTGATCTTTCCGCCCTGCTCCGTCCACACAGCTTCCGGGATCGTCCCAAGCACAGGAACGCGAGCCTTGCCGCCGATCTGTTTCAGGTTCACGACGGAGCGCAACTTGGAATAGCGGTTGACGGTATCTTTGAGCAACGGAAGCACTTCCTCCGGGATGATGATGTCGGTTCCATTAACGGCACGGATGTTCCGCACGTCGGCGATGAACTTCCGCACGTTCTCGATCTCGCAGAAGACTTTTCTCTCCGTATAGCTCATGTCTGCATATCTTTTCATGATGTTTACTCCTCTCTTTCTGCCCGTAGGCATATTGTCATGGTCGTTCTGTTCAGTTCTGACAGGATCATCTGTCGGCTGGTCGCCCTCTTCGGCGTCAAGGATTTCCTGCAGCTTGTCGATAGCCTCCTGAATCTTCGACTTCTCCTCCTCATTGGCCCTCTTTTCTTCGTTGAGCGCGTCTACCTCGCCCTCCACGGCGGCGCGTTCCTCATCGGTCGCATCGTCGCCCAGCTCATTGATCGCATTTTCCAGCTCCATCTCGCGCTTACTGAAATCAGCGTCCTTTGCCCTGCAGGCTTCCAGGCGCATCTTTTCGGCGTCGATTTTCTTTCTTGTCAAAAGTGCTTTCAGTGCCATTACTCCTTACCTCCGTTTAATTTTTTGAGTGTCCTCTGCCTCCATGCCTCGCCGCTCCGCCTTCTGAAATCCTCCGCATC
This sequence comes from uncultured Acetatifactor sp., assembly GCA_947595925.1. Taxonomy (GTDB): domain Bacteria; phylum Bacillota; class Clostridia; order Lachnospirales; family Lachnospiraceae; genus Acetatifactor. Next base: position 13,176 of record CANQEV010000003.1, read on the forward strand.
CTTTTTCCTTGCGGAAATCGCTGTCTCCTCGTAAGCGGGGAACGTGCACGGGCTCACTTCATACAGCTTTACGGCCTTGATCGTCCAGTGAAGGTCCTTGCCGTTATCCTTGTCATCTACGGTCTGTTCAAGGATATCGAAGCCGAAAGAACACTGGCTGACATCGCCCCGCTGGACCCGGGCGTAAAGGTTCATCGCATCGCTATCGTTCGGATTGATTTTGATGCGCCCCCAAAGCCCGTGGTCGTCTGTGCGAAGTTCAAGCGTCTTTGCCGTCGTCCGCCCAAGCACAAGGGTATCATTGTGATTGATCAATGCCCGTATATCATCGTCGAGGGCGTTCTTGAATGCGCCCTTGTCGATGCTCTCCGACAAGTGGGTACCGAACCAATCAGTCCCCATGTCGTAAACGCTGTCGAATACTGCAAAATAGCCTTCAATGAAAGGCTCACTTTCGCCGCCGTCCGCCCGGAGCGTCGCGGCGATGTTCCTTACCTGATATTTCATTCTGTACCTCCATTCTGCACGAGTTTCTTCTGGTCTCCGATAGTCCCAAGCGGAATATAGTTTTCGAGGATCACCAGCTCGTCAAGCCCTTCCTTCGGCGTCATGCCGATAACGTCCCGAACCTCATTCCCGGTCACGATACCCCTCACATAGAGGTCGGTGTATACCTGTTCAAGCACCTGCAGGTCGTAGTTGTAAAGCGACCGGATGTTGAACTTGAAATACCAGTTCGGTGAGATCAGCAGTTTCTTCGTGAGTTCCTGCTGAATCATGTTCGCCAGGCACATCACGGTCGTGTTAATGAAGTTGTTCCACTCGTCCTTGTTGTAGGCTCCGACGCCCAGCACGAAGGCCGGCACTCCGAGGATACTCGCCACCGTCTCCTTGTCCATCTTCACACTGTCGGAGATCGCGAGGTCACTCAAAGAGAGCGGCTTTACCTGCTCAACAGAGAACTGCTCCGCGGGAATAAGCCACGGTTCCCCTGCGTTGCTGTTTTCAACATAGGATTCCAAGAGCTTTTTCCTCCCAGTCGGAGAGGAAAACTCTTCCGTCAGGGCATCCACCTTCACGATCAGCGATGGCTTCCACTTCGACGACATGAAAGATTTCTTTGTGGCCGCTGCCTGATTCAGTGTCTTCGCCACCTCTCCGAGCGCCACCGTCTGGCCTCTTCCCTTCCATGGCCTGTTGTGGTCTGGGTTTATGAGGAAATGCAGCACATCCTCGCTATCGTACAGTTTGTCGTCAATCTGCACGGAGTACCCAAACCCCTGCTCATGATCGCTAAGAATCACCCGCGAGGGCGGTATCTTTACGAGATCTCCGAGGTAGCCGTCTCGCGTGAACGGGAACACAATGCAGTTACCTTTGAGCAGGACCGTCTGCACTATGTCCGTCATCCATACCTGCCGGGTCTGGTAGTGATTTGGGGACACGTCCACGTGCTTCGACAGCTCATTCTTTATCCGAAAATCACCGCCCTTATCGCTGTTGCTCATAAGGTGTATCGTCATAGAGCCGATCAGCGACGCTATTCTGTTTACCCCGGCTATAATCTCCGGGCAATGGTCAAGCGTGGTGTACCCCGGTATGGTGATTTCATCATCCGATTTCAGCCAGAAGGCCAGGGCGCCTTCTCCTGTGAGCTGCGGGTTCAGCTCACTTCTTTTTTTCTGGAATAATCTCATTCTCCCCACCATTTCCTTGCCTTCTGAGTTTTTTCCATGTCCTGCTCCTTTCTTGTGCATGCAAATACTGCTGCGTCGAATACATCTATTCTGTACTTCCCACTTTCTCCGTCTATTTTTTCATACTGAATCATGTCATCCGTCTTCTCAATTGCGCTTACGTTCTGGATGCAGTATTCAAACGGCTCCGCGTGGCAGTAGTACAGTTCACCGTTCTTTGCCTTTGTCTCTATGTGCCGGAAACCGTCAGATTTCAGGTAGTAATACTGCGGCTGATCCACTATATCAAATCCCGCGTTTTTCATACCAAGCCAATACTCCTTGGCAAATTTACGGTCGTGTCCTACCTGTTTAATTCGGAACCCTCTCTTCCGCATGGCGACATACCAGTTTACGATCTCCGCAATGTTTGTTGTCGGAGCATTGCTCATGTCCAGCCATCCGTCGTCCTTCCATCCGAACAGTGGTATATTGTCTTCGTCCGCTTTTTTTGCGGCAGCCACTACCGGGAACCAGCAATGCGGTATGATGATGTCAACATCGACAGTCTTTCCGTCCTGCCTCTTATATCCGTAGTATGTTCCGTATAATACGCCGGCTGTCAAGTCATGCAGCTTGGCCAGATCAGAGCCTCCATACCAGACGATAGGCAGCTTGGCCAGTTCATCGACCGTCCAGCTATACTGCCTGTCAGAGCTCCGAAATTCCTCAATATTGAAATAGGCCTTTACTGCTGTTGTATAAATGTTTAACGACCTGGAAAGAAAGTCTTTCCTCTGGATCGGATCATTCTGGGCCTGCCTGGCATCGTTCATGATATCCTCTGGACGGATCGTGATCCCGTAGGACGGATTCGCCTTTTTGTGCTGCACCGGATCCAGATAATCCACATTTCCCTTTTCGTCCTGATCTGCTTTTGAAATAAAAACAAATAATGTATCATCTTTGATCGTTCCGTTTACGACTTTTAATGCATACTGTAACCTGTGATAACAGAATGAGTTTTCATTGTCTCCCGCCGTTGTAATTCCGATCATCAGCTTGTTTGTGTATGCCTTCATGGCCTCCTTGAATCTGTTATATTGCGACGCTTTCTTCATCGCCTGGATTTCATCTGCAATACAGCAGTTACAGTTAAATGAATCCTGAGCTTCCGGGTTTGCCGCCATAGCCTCGATCCTGATCTTTCCAGTTTCTTCTCCTTCCGAGTCATGAAATGATGTCTGAATCGAATGTTCCACGTAAGAATCCTTGATGTCGAAGTTGTCCTTTTCCCCCATTTGGATGATATTGCTTTTGATAAAATCAAATGATTGCAACGCCTGCTTCATAGCCGCGGCCACAATATAGACATTGGATCCGGATTCCCGCTGAAGCAATGCTATGCCAAAAGCAAGCGCTCCGGCAAAGCTCGTTTTTCCATTTTTCCTAGGTATAAAAATAAAGGCTTCTTTGTATTTCCTCTCTTTCGTATTTTGATAGTAGAACCCCAGGAGAGCATAGACAATAAATTTCTGCCAGGGGACCAGGATGAACGGTTTTCCTTTTAAGGACGTTCCATCCAATGATTCGCCCTTCTGGTGCACGAAGGTCATCTCTATGATCCCAATCACAAAATCTGCCGATTTCGGATCAAAATATAAATCCGGTCTCTTCAGATCGTCCAGGAATCTCTGACATGCCATTCCAATCTCTTCTGCCGCCACTTCTGTTCCGGACACAACGTCATCTATGTATTTTTTTACGATCTTCCAATATTTCCCCTTCATGAGAGCTTTTCTATGGCATTCTCCAGCTTTGACCGTTTCTTTTTTCCAATTGACGCGTTCGTGATGTGCCTCAGACCTGCCGGCGTCAGTCCCAGGTCCCTCCAGTAAGACAGCGCCGATTTGTTCAGATCATCCCATATCGCAAGGACCGGATTTTTAACCATGTTTTCCTGATTAGCCTTATTTGTGTGAATGATAACCGGCTGCTCCCCAGTCTCTTTGTACTGCTCCGCCGCGGCATCTCTTTTTTCTAAGATTTCCGCCAGCGTTTCAATGACACTGTCGAAGTATGGCTCATACGTTCCCGCCTCTTTGCATGCCTTAATCACCTTAATTTTCCAACCTTTCTTTGTCATTGCTCCTGGCCATTTCCCCTTTTTCTATTTTTTTGCCGTATATATATCATTCTCCACACGCCGTTTTCCAGCTTTTTTTCTTTGCTAGCACAATCGGGGGGGGGATTATCAAAAAAAGTTTATTCGTAGTACCTTCCGCCTGCATGATGGCTTTTCGCAGCTTTACTCCCTTTCTCCGGATGCAGAATATTGTGGCATCTCTCGCATAGGGATATTAAGTTTGCATTATCGTAAACTAACTCCGGATAATCCTCTGCATGCTTGATATGGTGCACGATCCGCGCCTCCCGGATTCGGCCGTACCTTCTGCAACGCTGACACTGGTATTGATCCCGGCGCAGGATAGCCGCTCTTTTCTTTTTCCATTTTTCCGAGTTGTAATCGAACATGTTATCTTGTAGCCAAGACTGCTGCCTTATGCCTCCTATATCCTTCCCTGTATCTGCCCCGTGCTGAAGTTCCTTTAGTTATTATTATAATGGTGCGTTTGGTGCTTTGTGTGCGTTTTTTGTGCGTATTTTATACGCATTTCTTCTTGACAAATGCGCATAAAGTGCGTATAATAAAAATATCAAAAGGAAAGGAGGTGCCAATTTGAAGCGTGCTGATCTGATTAATACACTAGAGATAAACGGATGGTACCTACTACGTCATGGATCCAATCACGACATATATACGGATGGACAACGTATGGAAACCATTCCGAGACATAAAGAAATAAAAGAATACTTAGCAATACAGATTCTAAAGAGAGCCGGGATTTAATCCCGGATCTCCTTGGAATTTTAATAGATCAGCACTTTTTACATATAATATTTTATGAATACGCCAAGGAAGAAGAGAAAGAGAAGGAGAAAAAAATCAATGACAAATGTATATCCGATTATCCTAACCAGGTATTCTGATGGCTATCTTGTGTCTATACCTGATTTTGACATCAATACAGAAGGATCGGATCTCGCCGAGGCTATCTTCATGGCAAGAGATGCCATCGGACTAATGAGTATTCAATATCAAGACATGGGAAAACCGTTACCGGAGGCCTTTTCACGCAGCTTTTCTCTAGGTGAAAATGATACCCAAACTTTAGTCGACGTGGATCTTGACGAATACCGAAGAAAGCACGATAACAAAATGGTTAAGAAAAATTGTACCATTCCCTATTATCTTAACGTAGAAGCAGAGAGACGAGGACTCAACTTTTCAAGGGTCCTTCAGGAAGCGCTTTTAGAGAAAATCGGAAATTAATCATCAAAACCCTGGGAAGTAAATTTCTCAGGGTTTTTTCATCTCATTCCTTAATCTCCAAAATTTTCAGCACATAATACACCTTGTGCGGTTCTGCTCCCCATTCCTCTTTGCCTTTTCCGATTGACAAGGATATTCTCGCTTCTGCCGTTGGACTATTAGCTGAATAGCCGTTACGGTATCTGACGGAAAATTCCTCTGTATTCCCACGTCTGCTTATGTATTTGTTCAAAGCGGTTACGGCATCTTTTTCTGTGAATCCTAATGCGGTAGCAAATCTCTTACCCCAATACTCGTTAAGTTCCCTGTATTCGTCCAGTTTTCTTTTGCTTTCGTCCGGCTCAAGCATCATATCGAACCACTTCTTTTTTATCGGTAATACAAGCATTTTGTCCTCCTTCCTCCATTTGCAGATATTCCGTGATCTTCCTACTAATTCTGCTATGATCCAAATTGACGGCCCGTCCTACTTCTCTTTGTGTTAGTCCATCTATGTAGGTCATTCGGAATATCCTCCGCGTCAGACTATCCCTGATGCCCTCCACAAAGTTATCGACAGCTTTACAGCAGGCTTCCAGTTCTTCCAACCTTTCAGCGTAATGTCCCCAAAGATTCGCATCCACTTCTATTCGGATCTTCTCTTTTAGTTCCCGGATCTCCGCTCGTTTACTCCTGTATGATTCCAGTTCCTTCCGATCCACGCCTCTCCCTCCTGTACTGCTGCCGATTGCCCTCTACCTTGATCGTCCAGGCGGATACTTATTCATTCTCTCTGCCAGCTCCCGCTCTGCTTCCATCCAAGGCGGCTGTCTTACGATCCCCATCGTGATCATTTCTCCAAAGTTTAAGCACCTTCTCAATCCCGTCTCAACCTGTGCCAAAAGAATCACATGCGGATAAATCCCTTTTATTTCGTATTCAGTTTCTTTCGTTGTAAACTGCCCATAGGAACTCTCCTTGATTTTCTCCTTTATCGTTAATCTTTCCCCGACCTTCATCGTTATTCCTTCCCTTACTTATCTGATTGTCCGCTCCATAGTACTGTTTTCTTTTCTTTGAAATTTCAATGCCCCTTTTGTGTTCTTCCATATCTTATAAGCTGAAGCTCCCACCTCAATCTTAACCGAGTCATATAAGTCCTGCCTGACAAGGTCGATCATGCTCATAAGCCCGTTGATCTGGTCCTGCTCCGTCATATCCTTGTTAATGCATATCCTTATCTCGTCCTCTGTTCTATGCTTTTCCGCTTCAGGACATCCGCAGATCAATGCTGCCTTTCTATGTAGCTCGTCTAGTCCTTCTCCCGGCTCCTGTTCCACCATTACCAGACTTCCGCAGTACGGGCAATCCATCTCTCTTATCGTTTTTTTCTTTTCCATATGATTTTTTACCTCCATCTTGAATATATCAGTCTTTCTTCATTCCAATTTTTATAGTGATTTATTAAGTAATCTCTGAAAATTTCCAGCATTTCCTCCCGGTGCCCTTGATTTCCGTTGTCCAGCATATCGTGATGATACTGGCACCCGATTGCTCCATTTTCCGGGATCCCCAGGCCGTTCCGTGATCTTGGTATATAGTGCATTATGGACCGGAGCTCCCTGCTATACCAGGTCGCTCCTTCCATGTGATAGTTCATCTGGCAGAATATGCACTCACCCTTATCCCGCATAAAGATCTCATCTCTGGCCTTTTTATTAAATTCCCGCGCTTTCGCTGCTTTTGAGGATCTACTCTTCATCGTCGTCTCCTCCGCCTGTTCTCTCCTGCTTCTGATCCTCCCAAGCCATTTCTTCTCCAGCACCCTCCTCATCTTGATCTTCCATGCCTGCTGCCTCCTCGCCGGCTCTGACTTCCTCTTCCTCGGCTTTCTCCTCATCAGCGCCGTTCCTTTCTGCAGCTTTTCTAAGCATCAGTATCCTTTCCACCTCTGCTGCCATCTCCACCAGCGCGTCCCTCATGGCAAGCAGGCTTTCATCCGGCATTTTCTCCGGCATATCATATACTGCTATGATCTGCGCTACCTTCCTCTTTCCGATTTTGATTTTACGCCACGATTCCTCTAGTTGGTCCTTTTTTACTTCCGTCAACTCAGGATCCGCTTCACGTCCTCCGCTCTCTGCAGCTCCAGTGAACGCATTATCGCTCTGTATCTCACTTCCTTCCATTCCCGGATCTGCTGCGGATTCTCCAGCATCAGGAGATTCTCCTGCTCTATCTGGCAACCCAGCGTCATCTGATTCCTTGTCCATTCCGTCAGTCTCTCCATCGTTCTCCTCCTTGATTTCTCCGATGTTCTCCTTAACCACTCCCTCATAGTCTTCTATATTCATTTGACCAGGAAGTTGCTCCTGTATTTCTTCAACAGCTGGCACGGGTTCCATACTTGTCATTTTGGGCTTTTTCGGCTTTTTTGCCTTGACGACTTTACTCTTTTTCTTGGTTTCCTCTTTTTGTGCTGCCTTTTCCGACTGTTGCACCGGTGCAACTTTATTTTTTTCCTCTTTTTCTGGGAACTGTTTCCCATAGACCTTTTCCCAAGATTCCTCCGCGCTGTCCGTGTACTGCTCCATGATGCTATACCATGCCTGTGCCACATCCTCCCAGGTATAGGTCTCCTTTTCCAGTGTGCGGACGCTCGTTACCGTAACTCTTTCCTCCTTGTCCTTCAGTGTCAGCATGACACGGCCCTGTCCCATGATCCGGACAGAGTAAGATCTTTCGCCGGACGGTGCCAAGATGGAGCGGATGCTGTTCTCGGATATTCCGGCTTCAGAATAGTATCCGTATACCTCCTTGTAAAGATCCGGCTGATCCTCCCCAAGCTGGTGTATGGTCCTTTCCAGAGTATTCATGTCAGCCTGGTCCTTACGCTGGCCCTCAAGAGCAACCTCTATGTCCGACGTCTGCTTTTCCTCGTCGATCTCCTCCTTTACCGCCTGAATCTCTGTCTTGGAATACTCCGGCGAGAGTTCTTCCGCGATCTCAGCCGGGATCTGCAGCATAATGGTGAGCTTCGCATATCCGTATCCCCTAAACTCCGGTAGCAGGTGGTCGGAATACCCTCCCTCGCTGAATCTGTCATTTATGCTGATGAACCGGCTGACCTGTGTTTTATTCAGGTTATACTCTGCTTCCGCAAATTCTGTTACCGTTTTATATCCCGACTCTGCCAGGATATTCGTGTCCCTTGCTACCTTTAGGAGGTATCCGATCCGGACGAAACCCTCCGCCGTCTTCTGGAGTTCACCGTCCAGTTCTGCCTTAAACTCCTTGTAAGTTTCATAGCTTATCATTTCTTCCATACCTATTCCTTTCTGGCATCTCTCAAAGAGAGCCTTCACTCGCCTCCATAAAGTCCTCCATAAGTCCCTGCAGCACCTTCGTGTTATTCTTGGCTCTCAACTCCTCGATATTTTCTTGACGTTTCACCGCGCTCGCCGCAGCGTACTCATGGTCTTTCTTACTCATACGCTTCCTTATTTCCTTTTGCCAATCACGAAGGAATGGCTTGATTTTCTCGATTCCCGGTTCTTCATCATACATTCCCCTATGTTGCCGTATCGTCCCTCCTGGCTCGACCTCTATGGTGTAGAATGGAAGCTTCGGCGCGCCGGACTTTCGCAGGAAACAAATATATGTCTCGCGCTGCATGATACGGTCAAAGTATCGATCCGTCGCTCCGATACAATGGTGGAGAGCCTGTCCTTCCGCGACAATCTCTATGAGCTTCTGAGGTACGATAATGATATATTCCTCTCCGGCAAATTCATACTTCTCTTTGATTTCTTTAAGGATATCTTCGGCGCCTGGGAATTTTTCTCGCATTCTCTTCGCTTCTGCTGCTCTCTGCTTTGCATTCCTTCGCATCTCTGCGATCATCTGCTGCCGGCGGATCTCTTCTACACACTCATCATGGCGGCGTTTCAGTTCTTTTGGACGGTACATCATAACATCATCGGTCTTTTTTCCCAGTTTTCTCAACATGTCAAGATAATCTCTCCACTGATCCAAAATCTGCTTTGCCGTCTTTGATCTGTAACATTCCTTCTGCTGCCTGTTCACATAGTTCATAATCTGCTGGAGACTCATCCTATCCTTGATGAACTTCACATCTCCTTGTTCGATGTCATTCTTACTGAGCCACTCCAAAACCTCCTGTGAGATCTTCTGCCCCTCTCTTACGCTCCAACGCATCCAGAGAACCATTTCTTCTCCACCGTCTACATCCCTGATGCGGTTGATGACCTGCTTGTCCGTGATCCCGAAGATCTCCTCAATGCCTCTTTCTCCAATATGGAGTACTCCGTAGTATTCCGCATTCCAGTAAGATATCTTTTCGGACGTTTCTCTCAGCAGCTTGTAATATCTTCCCTTGAAAAGGTATTCCACGACTCCGATCATCTCCCTACTGTTCTGTGTAGCTAGTAATTTGTTATAATTTAATTTTTCCCCAACTGCTGCCATCTGTGCGAATAACCTTCCCCAACCTATGTAAGCCGTATCGTTCAGCGCCTCCTCAATTCCTTCCGGATAGAGGTATCCTGCAAACTCTCTCCGATTCGCCGGATTTCCCTTGTTATCAAAATATGCGTACTCATAATTCCATCCTTCTGCTCCGCCGTATATTCCCCCCGTACCGAATTGGTTGTAAAAAATTTCTGCGCAATATTGGGGAAATGTTGATGTATGATTCAGAATGGTTCTCACCGCCTCATTGATTCGTATTTTCCTTCCCTTCATGTCCCAGATTATCAATACATCAAAGTGCCGGAGTACGCTCATCCTGTTGTCTATTTTCTGTAGGAGAGAGAAATGTGTCTTCTGCCTCATCTCCTGCACTCTCTTTTTGGCCATGATGACTTTTTTGCACCTCGGACATATCACCATGTCATTGTGCCGGATCCTTTTCCCGCCATCAGTTCGTTTCAAGAACTTTTCATCATATGACTTCTGGCAGAAAGTGCATGTCCATTTCCCTGATCCTTTATCTAGGAAAACAAAGTCCGCTGCCCCTTCCTGCCTCCAGATCCATTCATGAGCATCTGCAGGAAGCTCCGGCATAAGATTCATCTTGTCCTGTACTCTTTTCACCCTGTTGTCTTCTGTCTTTTCCTTCTGTTTTCTCTTGTATTGCTTCTCTGCTTCATCTATCAGATCGTATGTGTTATAGTTCCAGTGTACTTTTTTTGACATCTTCAGGAACGCCTCCCTTACCATCTGCTCCTGCTCCTTGGTGTCGAATACCGCTTTCTTTTTTTCGTCCGACGAGTACCAGCCTCCTAATGATGTGTCTATATCCAGGAGTGCTGCGTATTTCCACGGTTTCCAATCTTTCTCCTCTGCCCTGTACTGGCTGTACTCGCCGGTTTCCGTATTCAGTGCATGCCGGCCGCGGAGCTTCCCACCTTTGTAAACGTTCAAGATCAGAATGTCGTCCATCTTCTGAACGGTCGTGATATATTCTCCCTTCCTGGATGGTTGCACCGGTGCAATTTTCTCAATCTGTTTTCTCTTCATCTCACAACACCTCCTTCAGGTTCCGATCTGCATCAATTGTGAACCATTTCCCTGCCTGCTGCCGACTTACTACGAATAGTCTGGCATTGGCGATTTTACCCTTTTGCGGCTCCAGGATCAGTCCCAGAATGGCCCCCTCAACTCCCTTCACTCTCGGCCGCTTTCCTCTTGCAATTGCTATATAATCCTTTTCTGCGGCTTCTGCCGCATTTTTGGTCACCGTTATCCCTCTTCTGTTCTGCTCCCATCGGTCCCTCATAGGATGCTTCACAATGTATGCCATCCCGTATCCGGCAAATTCTTTTACATTCAGCCTCTTTATCAGTGTCATCTCTGTGCATGCAATCCGCTCATTTTCATCCTCATCGATGCTTCCTGACGCTTCCACTTGCCAAAATTGATCATCCGACATCAGATTATAATAGCTCAAACACTCGAATGGATTCTCGCAGCAATGGAATCCTGTCCGTGCCGTCTTACTTCTATCCTCCCTGACAGTCTCTCCCGGTTTGAACTGATAATTTCCTATTCCGAGTCTGGCAGTTAGATCTTTTGTAAAACCTTTGTACGCTATCAAATTCACTCCCCCAATCCATAATATTTTCTAACGATCCGCTTCACATCGGTTTTGTTCGGGATCCCCAGGTAAACCGGCCCTCTCATGGGCTCCTCTTTGCCGTTGTGCATCACTTTTGTGGCTCTGACTACTTCCTCACTGACCTGCACCTTGTTCTCAAAAGCAAATCTCAGCAGTGCGGCGAGGCAATCTCTCAGGTACCTGCCCTTTCTTCTGACTGCTGTCGACATCTGCAGATCATCCATGCAGAGTTCCACAATTGCATCTTTCCAGTCTACAAGCACACCCTGGAGCTTTAACTGCACGGCTTCGACTTTCAGCTTGCCGATTGCCGCCATCGTGACCGTGCATAATTCTTCCGTACACCCGTCCATATAGTCCTCTGCGTCTTCCTTGTCTATCCCGTTCTCCAGGGCCAGCGCAATCAGCGCCTCCTCGTCCCCTTCCGCTTTCTGGGCGGCCGCTGCCCGGTTCAACTCAATATAGGAATTAAATTCTCCATATTTTTCAAACATCATTTCTCTCCTCTCTTCTCTTCCCGCAGTTTTCTTTCCATCCAATTTTTGTATTCATGGTTTTCTTTATATTTGATCTCCGGCACCACCGGTCCTAACATCTCCTGGATGCTCCGCCAGATCTCACTATCCGCCACTGGTGTTCCCCGGACCGTCTTCCAATCATTTTTTGACCATTCTTCAAACCATCGGTTCCTGAGCGCAGCCGCCACATAGGAACATTCCGTCCAGATCGTGAGGTCCGTCTGTCTCGTCAAACGGTTTAAGGCGGCCTCCAGCGCCAGGAGATTCGCTTGATTTTCCGTAGTGCTTTCCAATCTTTCCATTTTCCCGAGATCCGCCGATCCTTTTGAAGTCTCTACCTGCAAGATATACATATACTTCCCTGCCCTACGGCGAGGACCGCGGATGCTGGTGTTTATGTAGATGTTTACGACCACTTCCTTCCACCTCCTTCCTCCGCAGTATATATCTCTGATACGGCATCCCTGTGTATCTATTGATGCCATTGATCAAGGATCCCGGCTCCAGTTCCCAGCCTTTCGGGATCCTGGGCGCCCTGCTCCATGCCGCGGCCTTGATCCTCTCTCTTTTCTCCACTGGCCGGCGAAGGTTCCGGGAGCAGGAATAACTCAGCTTCTCCAGTGTCTCCCCGTTCTCTATCCTCCTAGCGGCCTCCTTCGCCAGATATTCCGCCAACTTTCCATAGCTCTCCACGGCCTCCAGGGCTGAGAAGTAGACCCTTCCCCTCTCCCACAGCTCCCGGATCAGCCCCGCCGTATCCTTTTTTTCACTATGTTCATTATTCAGCACCACATGCCAGTGCACTGCTCCACGCTGCCCGATCTCGCAAGTGATCACATATCTCAGCTCCCACCCCTGCTGCCTGTATGCCCCCCGGAGCCTCGCCAAGAACTTCCGGATCACTGCTTTCGCCTCTTCCTTCTCCGGACGCTCTTCCTTCCTGCAGGTCAGAATCACATGCCAGTCACCTGGAGAAAAGTTCAGCTCCAGGAGCCTCCTCAAATCCCGGCACCTCCTCCAGTGGTTCTGACGGGCCATCTCCTCCGGCGTCCTGTTCTTTTTCTCCGCCCTTGGCATTCCCGGGGCTCCATACCTCCCGGAATAGTGTTTTGCCACCTCTACCTTGTCCAGATCCCCGTTCCGGATCCTGCATGTTATTTTGTCGTACATTTCCTTTTCTCCCAGCCTATGTTTAATATCCTAATCAAGTCTCAAAAAAGCCGTTCCCATTTTGTTAAAATCTTGCTTTTTGGCTGGCGATGTGCTATACTTTTATTTGCGTGGTACAGCACATCATCAGCCTGCTGTCCGGCCGATCACTTCCACTGATCGGCCTTCTTTTTTTCCATACACTTAGCACAGAAATCTATGTCGGAGTAATATTGGACCGGCCTCCCCATTTTCCGACACGTCATATCCTCATATGCTTTATGCCGGAGGATACAGCTTTCCAGGTCTACTTTTGCAATCTCGGATCTTGTAAAAAGCCCATTGTCTAACGCTGTATCCGAATCAGATCCATCGTCGCTTTCCCAGTCTCCGAATAGTCTCTTGAGAACCACATCTCCCATTTTCATAAATGTCGCGACCAATAGCGCTTCATTGTAAATCGCATGGGCTTTCCCATAATCTCTGACCTTCACATATCCATTGAATTCTGCAGCATAGTGCTCCAACTTGCTTATTGTTTCTCTTTCTGTCAGCATTTTTTCTCCTTTTCCCCTAAAAAAGGCGCAAAATAATAGGCCTGCTGCCTTTTACCTGCCTGATCCTTTTCTACATCACAAATCTTCCCAGGCCCCGGCCGAACAACACAGAAGCCCTAATAAAATCATTACAGCCGGGATCCAGAGCTGTTCACTGTCCGCCGCGGCTGCCCCGAGCATCAGACTGACAAATCCGGCTCCTGCTATTATTTTTTTAATTGTCTGCATCTCCCACTCTCTCCTTTCCCAGGAACTTGTCCAATTTATCACGATAAATCAAATACCTTTTGCTTTTGCCCCGGCCACTCGCAGCCGGGACCACCGCGCCTATGTCGATCAATCCTTTTTTCATGTATTCCCTGACGCCCTGCGGCGCCAGGCCCAGCTCTCTGGCCGCCTGCGCCAATGACACCCTTTCTGAGGCTCTTTCTTTCTGAATCATTTCATCACCTCCCCCTCACTTGTACTTTGATCCCCAAGTTTAATTGAAATATGAAGTGCTTTTAAGACTTTATCAGCGTTCTCGATTGACATCTGCCTAGTGCCTTTTTCCCAATATGCTATTGCTCTTTTTGTCACTCCAACTTCATCTGCTAACTGTTTTTGCGATAATCCACGTTTGATTCTTTCATCTCGAATTATTTTTGTGAAATCCATCTTGACATCTCCTTTACAATCATGTAATACTTTCTACAATTACAGCTATTTGCACGGAGTTATTTATGACTAATGACGCAAAAAAAATGTTATATACCCTATATCAAGAGTACCTTTCCCGCCGCAAAGCCGGAGAAGATAAGGTCCACGCAAAATCATTCCAGAATGATCAGTCGATTCATGATGATTTCTTTCCAGACTGGTCTGTATCCGATGTCAGGGACACTCTGCTTGAGTTAGAAGATCTCGGATATTTGTATGTTTTTTATGCAGATGCTTCCGTCTACTGGTGTCGCCTCGAAAATTCTGCCATCTCTTTATTCGAGAATCTTCCTGGCGATGCCATTAGAAACCTTGCTTCTTTTATTGCCCAGTTTATACCCTAAGTACTTCCCAATCGTTCGCCATAAGGTCATCCGCCGTCGGCGCCCACATAGTTTCTTTTCTTATGTTCTTTCCATTTTCACAGACCAGCAGCTCATTTCTCTTTCCATCTGTTTTTATAAAGATCTTTCTGTCTTTTTCTCCGTGAAGACAGCTCGACCGGTACATTGCTTTTCCTTCTCTGACTGCCTGCCTTACAGCCTCTCTAATCTCCATCCTCCCACCTTTCTGTGACTTCCCAATCTTCCGCCATAAGGTCATCCGCCGTCGGATTCCATCGAATGGAACCCCTGTGCCCGTTCAGATCGCTGCATAATGCCTGACAGCAGTCGTAAGAATTTGTCGGCTTTATCGCATTTATGATCTTGCCACCATCTGTATTCTGCGGCCTATATATGACGCCTCCCATCCTCATCGCCTGGGTTACTGCCTCCTTGATTCCCATCGTCGCCCTCCTTCATATTTATTTTTCTTATATCAGGCTTGTCTTTCTTTTCTTTCTTCGTTATACTGATTATGTTATTTTCTTTTAGAAAGGAATTTTTTAGTATGAAGCTGAATCCTAATTGTATCCGTGATATCCTTATCGCTGTTGAAGACACTGTTGATTTTGATCACTTCTATGTATATTGCCATGACCAGCCTTCCGAATTAAACAAAAAATACACTCATTCTGAAATCATTTACCATATTAAGCAGGCAGCAGATTCCAACCTAATTACCATAAGCCCTTTTTTTGATGGTGGCGACCTCGTTTACATTACTGATTTGACGCCATACGGCCATGAATTTCTTGCAAACATCAGAACTGAAACTGTATGGAATCGACTTCTCAAAAAAGGAGTAGCTTCCTTGCCCATTCTGTTCCAACTCGCTAAAGAGTTTGCTCTTGCTTACTATCAGAAATCCTAACCGCCATGCTCAGCATCAATCGTGCTATTCCTTCAGGATAGTCTTCCGGATTATCTAATGACCATTTTTCTACCCCTTTTAATAATTTTCCATCTAACATAATGCGATTGTTTTTAAATTCTACTTTCATTTCCATATCTTGTTCCATGTCATGTTTTCCTCCTTCATATTAAATTTTTAATTTTCTTGTTTGCTAATTCTGGTCTGATTGACATAACTGATGAATGCTCTCTTCGAAAACTTTTTTTAACTCCTCTACGCTAGTACTATTTTTTTCTGTCGTATAAATAATCAAGATGGGCCGTCTCTTTCACTAATTGCGCGAGGTCCTTTATCGCTTGCGTCAATTCTATTAACTCTTCAATTGAACAACAATTCTCTGATGCCTCCACCAGCAGCTCCATTTGCCGGCGGAGGATCTCTGCTATCGTCATGTTTTTAATGCTTTTTTCAATCTCATTCATTTAATTTGTTTCCTTTCTGTTTAATTTACTCACATTTCGTGTTTATATTATGCAAAAAAAATTTCATAAATTGGCTTTTCGTAAAAGTTTGCAATTCTTATTTTTATACTATCTCTGGGAATTCTCTCACCATTTTCATACATTGATAAAGCTGATGTACTTATACCTAGGCAATCTGCCACTTCTTTTTGTGTTCTTTCTCCCCTTAATTTTACAAGTCTTTCTCCTATCAGTTTAGCATCCAATTTTCTCACCTCCAATCGCTCACGATTCGTGTTGTTTTCAATATACACGCTCCGTGAGTTTTTGTCAACACATTTTGTGAAGAATTTATTGATTTTTTTCACAAAATGTGTATAATAGTTCTAAAGGGGGTGTTTTAATGGCAGATTTTAAAGATATGCTTAAATTTTTCAGGATAAAATACCATCTTTCCCAAAGCGAACTTGCAGACAAACTTGGTTTGTCCGCTTCAACTATCAGTATGTACGAAGTTGGTCGTCGAGAACCTGATTTTGAGACTGAAGAAAAAATTGCTGATTTTTTTAATACAGATTTGAATACACTTCGTGGCAGAGACATTGAGTCCATAACTAGGAAAGGCGTTTCCATTAAAGTCCTTGGCCGAGTTGCTGCAGGGATTCCAATCGAAGCCGTAACAGATATTATTGATACAGAAGAGATTACGGAAGATCTCGCCAAGACTGGATCTTTCTTTGGACTGCAACTTCATGGCGACTCCATGGAACCTCGAATGTGTGACGGAGATGTAGTTATTGTACGCCAACAAGATGATGCTGAGAGCGGTGATATCGTCATTGCTATGGTAAATGGAGATGACGCCACATGCAAGCGTCTTCGTAAATATCGCGATGGGATCGAGCTGATATCCAACAACCCCGCCTATCAGCCGATGTTCTTCTCCAACGATGAGATTCAGAGCAAACCTGTGAAAATCATCGGGAAAGTTGTGGAGTTACGAGGAAAATTTTAACAAGCTATTACTATTCGGAGGATCATTTTATGAAAAAAATGAAGTTACCTATCGCCGCTGTTGTCGTCATTGCTGCTGTTTATTTTTTGTTCGTTCCAAAAGATCCCTCTGTTTCGGATCGTTCCAATGTTGATCAAGACGTTTCTTCCACGCAGGTAGTTGCTTCGTCTGAATTTTCTTCCATTGATGATTATTCAGACAGCTTATCATCAAGCGAAGATCTTGATAAGTCCCTGCCTTCCGTTTATGAACCATCTGAGTCTCCTTCGGATCCAACATCGGAATATGCCTTTGCTTCTGACCCGACTATCGAAGCAACGCCTAAACCGACTTCGGAACCGACACCTGAACCGACTCCTGAACAGACTCCGGAACCAACTTCGGAACCGACACCTGAACCGACTTCAGAACCAACTCCAGAATCGACACCAACACTTACAGTTTATATTCTAAACACAAGTTCAATGAAAATTCATAATACTTGGTGTAGTTCTGTCAAAGATATTAAACCTGAAAATTATCAAGAAACCACAGAAAGTATTAGCACCTTGGAAAGCCAGGGATATGTAAAATGTAAGAAAAAAGGGGATTGGTAATATTTTAAGAATAAAATCTGTTTATGTGGATAACCTATATTTTCACATGTTTATCCACCACTTATTATATATTTATGCACAAACTTATGCACATTTTTTAAAAATGATTGACAAAATGACCTTTTGCATATATTATAAGAGTGTAACAAAGGTTACATGTTAATAGTGCTCTAGGTTGTACGTCTCTCAATATATGAGAATGACCGAACCCTAGGGCTTTTTTATTTTTCACAAAGGAGGTTTTCAGATGAAAACTGCTATACTTGTCGATGGAGGTTTTTATCGCCGTCGCGCTCAAATTGTGCTTGGTGACAAAACTGCCGAAGATCGGGCCATCGAATTAGCAAATTATTGTAAACGCCATCTAAATTATCATGGAGAGCGCAATGAATTATATCGGGTATTTTACTACGATTGTCCTCCATCTGGCAAAAGAGTTTATCACCCACTTTTGCAAAAGCAAATAGACCTTTCAAAAACCGCTCTCTATTCCTGGACCATCCAGTTTTTCGATGAATTAAAGAAAAAAAGGAAATTCGCTCTTAGAATGGGAAAACTTGCTGAAGAACAGGCTTTATATACGATTCGCCCTCAAATTGTAAAAAAACTGTGCAACGGCAGCATTGCATTTTCTGATTTACAAGAAGACGATTTTTCCTTGAAAATTGACCAAAAAGGTGTTGATATGAAGATTGGTCTAGATATTGCCTCAATGGCATATAAACACCAGGTAGATCAAATTATCCTGATTTCTGGTGATAGCGATTTTGTATCAGCTGCTAAATTGGCAAGACGAGAAGGTATCGACTTCATTCTTGATCCACTGGGAGCTCCTATCAAGCCTGATTTATTTGAACATATTGATGGCCTTAGAACATGTGATAAGGCATTTTTGCAAAATAATCATTTCAGAAATACAACAGCCAGCATGTGAAAAAGTTTACTCGCGCAAACCTTCACAGGGGCTGGCCTATTACTCGAATACATGTTAGCACTCACATATATCATTGTCAAGAATCAAAAATATGAATGAGAAACATTTAAAAAACCGCCCTGGTGTTGGCGCACCAGGACGGGAAGCAATGCTCCCGGAGGAACATCACGCACAATATGATTATACCCTCCCGGAGCGCAGAAATCAAGTTGCACCGGTGCAACTTTGCTTTTTTTCTTCAAAGGGAGGTCTTTTTATGCTCATATCCTGCCCCGAATGTTCCAGAAAGGTCTCAGATAAAGCCCTTGCCTGTCCCGGATGCGGATATCCTATCGCATCTTATGTGACTGCTGCCTCGTCCTCTCCGTCTGCCTCCTGCAGTCTTGCCAGATCTTCCCAGCCTGCTGCCTCATCCATTCCTGTCATCCCCGCGGCCATTCCATCCGCCAGCGGCCGCCGGCGAAAGAAGCATAAGAAGCTCCCAAATGGTTTTGGCAGCATTCAAAAATTGACCGGGAACCGCCAGCGCCCCTATGCGGCCTATCCGCCTACCAAGGAATTCCATCTGAACGGATCCCCGGTCCGCCAGGAGGCTTTAGGTTACTTCGAGACCTGGTACGCTGCCTACGACTCACTCAGCGAGTATAACCGCCTATCCGATCAAGAGCGTGAAGAACTGAAAAGAAAGAATGATGTGCGCTCATTTACTTTTTCTCAGATCTATGAGATGTATTACCAGGATAAGTTTAAGACGGTCCTTAGGGCGGAGCAGGAATGTATAAAGGTTAAGCGTCCCTCCTTAATGAATTCTGTCCGAGCCGCTTACAAGAACGCCTCCTCGCTGCATGACATCCCCTTCTCAACTCTTCGTCGTAAAGACTTTCAGGAAGTAGTTGATTCCTGCCCGTTAAAGTACTCCAGCAAGGAGCTTATCGTCATGCTTTTTAACCAGATGAGCAAATTTGCACTCCAAAATGACTATATCGATAAAGACTATGCCCAATTTGTCAAAATAGATGAAAAAAATGACGACGAGCAGGGACAGCCTTTCTCCGTGGAGGCAATTCGTCTCTTGTGGCAGGACAGCGAGGATCCTGTGTCCCAAATGATTCTGATCCTGATCTATTCTGGATTCCGCATCAGCGCCTTTGAGACTATGACTATTGAGGACGGGTGCTTCCGCGGCGGTGTCAAGACTTCCGCCGGCCGGAACCGCCTGGTACCGATCCACAGCGCCATTCTACCATTTATACCGGTGAATCCCTTCCTGCAAAATTTTTCCGCCTCAGCTTTTCGCAAAATTTTTTACAGAAAGCTGGATGAATTGGGTATATCTTACGCTGGGAACGCAAAGCACACGCCCCACGACTGCCGTCATACTTTCTCCTGGCTTTGCGACCGCTTCGGCGTAGATGAGACCTCTAAGCACCTGCTCATGGGCCATTCCCTTGGCGGTGATGTGGAAAGCCGGGTGTACTCCCACCGCACCCCGGAGCAGCTCAAATATGAAATTGAAAAGATCCGTCCGGACAGGAATTGATTTGTCGGTAATTTGTCGTTAACCGCATTTTTTTAAGCCTGATTTTCCGTGCCTGATTGAGAGTTTTTCAAGCTTCAAAAGTCCTTATTTTTCAATGGTTTTCGGCGATTTTTATTATACAATCAGGATTTCCTTGAAAAGCTTAAAAATTAAGACTTTTTTAACTATTCATGTCGGGGAAAGTATGATATACTTGTGTTTGCGGGGGTTCAGAAGATTCTCCGCAAGACAGCGGTTTTGACCCGCCCCGTCGGGAAACGCCCCAGAGGAACGATTTTCCCTCCGGATCGCGGACGTTGAAACCGTTGCCGGGAAAACCTTTAGAAACGGAATCAGAAGAAAATGGAAATTGAGCGAAAATTTTTATTAAAGGCCCTGCCTGACGAACTGTCAAATTACCCCTGCCATCACATCCAGCAGGCTTACTTAAACGTGGATCCCGTGATCCGCATCCGCAAGGAGAACGAAAATTATTATCTCACCTATAAGGGCCGCGGCATGCTGGCCCGGGAGGAACATAACCTGCCGATCACCGAGGAGGCCTATCAGCACCTTCTGACAAAGGTGGACGGCAATATCATCTCTAAAAAACGGTACCTGATACCGCTGGACAATCCAGGATTTAAGGAGGGGTATCCCGCACCGCCCGCCGACTATTCCCTGACCATCGAGCTGGACGTGTTCGACCCGCCCTTCGCCCCGCTCATCCTGGCGGAGGTCGAATTTGGCAGCAAGGAGGCCGCGGAGGCTTTCGTCCCCCCGGACTGGTTCTGGGAGGACGTCACCTACTGCAAGGAGTATCACAACTCCTACATGGCGATGAAAGATACCTCTCTGTGAGGATACCTATTTTTACATTTCTTGTGCGGAAGGCTTGCTCAGCCCTGCTGCAGCCTTCCGTAAGTCCGAGTCATTCTGCGGATCTTCTCCGCCAGCTCATCCGTAGTGGAACCCTTGCTCATGCGCCACTTCCAGTTCTCCCCCAGGGTGGACGGCATGTTGATCCTCGCCTCGTTCCCCAATTCCAGATAGTCCTGCATGGGAATGATCGCAGTGTCCGCAACGCTGGATACCGCCGCGCGGATCATGGCCCAGAGCAGATCCTTGTCATCCTCCGCTCCCAGGTAATCCTTCAGAAAGGCGTTCTGGGCTTCGCTCCTGCCCCGGATCCAGCCCAGCGTCGTCTCATTGTCATGGGTTCCGGTGTATACCACGCAGTTCTTCGTGTAATTGTGGGGCAGGTACATTCCCTCCCCGTCCGGGCCCTCGTCAAAGGCAAATTGCAGCACTTTCATCCCGGGGTAGCCGGTGGTCTCCAGGAGCCGGAAAACGCTGTCCGTCAGCAGTCCCAGATCCTCCGCGATCACCTTTTTATCCGCAAGTTTCCCCCTTCTTCCCGTTCCCCGGTTGCTCCGGTCCGCCATCTTCCGGGTCAGGACCTCAAAGAGTTCCGCTCCGGGACCTTTTTCCCAATGGCCCCCCGCCGCGGTCTTATCCCCATAGGGCACGAACCAGTATTCGTCAAATCCCCGGAAGTGATCCAGCCGCACGATATCATAGAGGTCGTAGCAGTAATTCAGCCGCTGGTACCACCAGGCGTAGTTTGTCGTCTTATGAAACTCCCAGCGGTACAGGGGATTGCCCCACAGCTGGCCGCTGGCGGAAAAGGCGTCAGGAGGACAACCCGCCACGCCGATGGGCCTGCCGTCCTCATCCACCTGGAAGAGCTCCGGGTGCGCCCAGGTATCCGCGCTGTCGGGCGACACATAGATGGGAATATCCCCGATGATCTCGATCCCCGCCCGGTTGGCGTATAGTTTCAACGCCTTCCACTGTTTCAGGAACATGAACTGCTGGAACTTATAGCAGCGGATCTCGTCCGCCAGCTTGCGCTGGTATTTCGCCATGGTGATGGGCTCCCGGAGCCGCAGTCCGTCCTCCCAGTCCATGCTGCTCTTTCCGGGGAACGCGTCCTTCAGGGACATGAACATGGCGTAGTCGTCCAGCCAGAAAGCGTTCTTTTTGATAAACTCAATGTACTCCGCCTTGGTCTCCAGGCCTGCAGTGATCGCGCGTTTCCACGCCTTTTTTAAGAGGGCAAATCTCCCCTCATAGATCTTGCCGTAGTCGATATAGTTCTCATTGTCCCCAAAATCCACGGCGTCACATTCCCTCTTTGTCAGGTATCCCTCCTGCACCAGCATTTCCAGATCGATAAAATAAGGGTTCCCCGCAAAAGTGGAAAAGGACTGGTAGGGCGACGCCCCGTACCCGGTGGGCCCCAGGGGAAGGATCTGCCAGAGGCTCTGGCCCGCCTTCTTCAAGAAATCCACAAACGCGTAACTCTCCTTGCCGAACGATCCGATCCCATACTCCGAAGGAAGGCTGGAGATCGGCATCAAAATTCCCTGTTTTCTCATGTCTCATTTCCTCGCTCTCTATCACTGACTCTGACTGCTCTTCATTGCCTGTTTATTTTTATACATCAATGCGTCGGCCCGCTTTGCCGTGGCGTTCAGATCATAATCCATCCTTTTGTCGTATCTGGCGTAACCGCAGGCGATCCCCATCCGGATATCGGTGCTCTTCGCGTTATATTCCTCCACCATCTTATCCATGACCGCCTTCTGCTCCTTGCACGCCGAAAGACCGCCTTTGGGGATCAGGCAGTAAAATTCATCCCCGCCCATCCGGTAGCAGCTTCCCAGCTTGCCGAAAGTCCCCAGGATGATCTTTGCGCTGTCCTTGATATAGCGGTCGCCCCGCTCGTGTCCCAGGGTATCGTTGCACTTTTTCAGATTGTTCAGATCCAGCACCGCAACCACATAATCGTCCGGTTCCACCGCGTAGGGGTCCGTGTCTACGATAAAGGCCGAGCGGTTAAAGCACCCCGTCATCTTGTCATGGTAGGCCATGTCTTCATAGCTCCTGGTTCCCTCTCCCGCATCCATCAGGTCGCCGGATTCCCGCAGGGTAAAGTATCCCCGGGCGATCGTATAGACGAGGAAGCCCAAAATGGCAAAATCCGTGGTCCGCCTTCCGCCGCTCAGGAAATATTCGCCGAGATCCAGCAATACGCCAAGGGCGATCAGGACAAAGCCAAAAAGGTTCTTTTTCAGTTCCTTGCTCCAGCCAACCCTCTTAAATTCCAACACCGTCATATAGGAGACTACCGCCAGGGCAAACAGGATCGAAAAGACGATCAGGAAAAACATCTGGCGAAAATCCAGGAATCTAAAAAACTGAAGAAAAACGGTGAGGTAGCAGACGCCAAGACTCACCCAGCAGGGAATCAGCCAGGTCTTTTGATCCTTTATGCTGTGCAGTTCCATCAGAAAGAACACACAGGGGATCACCACCGACATCAGGGCCATAAACGGCAGCATGGAGATCACCGGCAGCCCCCGGAAGAAATATTTTGTGATGGAGAGATCGAAAAATTTCCAGATCCCCACCTGTGCGGCAAACCATCCCAGCATGCCCAGATTCTTATCCACTTCGGAGTTCTTAAAGTTATAGAGCACATAGCCCACGAAGAAAAAGCCGATCAGGATCAGGAGCATGCTGGAAATCAGAGGGAAAGCCTGGTCCGAAAGAATGCTTTTAAAGATGGGGCCCTGCTCTCCGAAATAAATCTCCGGCGCCTTATAAGAGACAAAGGGATACACGGAAGTCAGTTCGATCCGAATCTCCTCGCCGGCCATGCCCTCTTCCAGCTGGAAAATATTCCACATGCCCCCCGGCGTCTTTGTAAAGGTATTCTTTCTCGCCGCCTTCAAGCCATAGACCAGTTTGTGGTCGCAGTACACCTCAACATTCTGATGGATGCTGTAAAACATGACCGTGCAATAACTGCCCTCTATGCGGTCCGCCTTCACCCGGATCACCTGTGTCGTGCCGTCCTCATCGGAATCGTCCCTTTCCGAGACCAGATAGGGCTCCAGGATCTCAAAGCTGTGCTCCGATTCATTTGTCTCCAATCTGTCGCGGTACGCTGCCAGATAGTAGACCAGCAAAACCGCTAAAAACGCTATGATCGCTATATATGCTCTTTTTACCATCCTCGTCATTGCCGTCTCTCCCGGTAGCTATTCTTCCGCCTGCTTCATCCTGAACTTCTCTTCGTACATCATCTTATCCGCCCTGCGGATCGTGGCGTTGATATCTTCATCTTCTTTTGGATCAAAAATGGCATATCCGCAGGCGATACCCATGTGGATATCCCTGCTGTTTTCGTTAAACTTCTTCACCTTCTCCTTCATGTGCTCCACGCACTGTCCACAGTCCTCCATGGTCACGCCGCTGAGGATCGCGCCAAACTCGTCGCCGCCCAGGCGGTAACACCGTCCCTTCTCCCCGAAGCAGTCCATGATGATCTTTGCGCTCTCTTTAATGTAGATATCCCCTTTTTCATGGCCCAGCTCGTCGTTGCACTTCTTCAGATTATTGAGGTCAAAGGCGACCATAACGCTCTTCTGAGGGGAAAATTCCTCGCTGGCGATATGGTCCGTATAGGCCGCTCTGTTGAAAAAACCCGTCAGCGCGTCGTGATAGGCAAGCTTCTTATACTGGCGCGCATGCATGCCCTCTTCCATCCGCTCTTTGGACTGCCGTAAGCGGTCCACCACCATGAACGCCAGAAAGATCATATAGACAAGAAGTCCCAGGGGGAATTTCTCGACCCCCTGGTCCCCGTAATAGGTCAGCATATCCACCACCAGCCAGACAAGACAACAGCAGGTACAAGCAAATCCCATCTTTACGTTTCTCTTCCAGCCGTATTTTTTCACAATCTGAACCACGCCGATCACCATGCACACGCTGCTGATGACCAGGCAGATCTGTATCAGCCACAGGGTCTCCCAGATATCCGCGATCCCGGATACCTGCAGGGCAAAAGTCACCACAATCGCAAAGAGACAGACCCAGCCGGGGATATCCCAAACCAGGGACTTTTTCTCCGTGATCACAGATCTTACAAACTCTACCACAATGACGGGAAGCAGGGTCAGAGCAAAAAAAGGAACCACGGAAATCCCCGGGAACCTGGCTCCGGCCAGCCCGATCAGACTGCAGTCAAAGAGCTTCCAGATTCCAATTCCAACAGAAAAGAATTCCAGAAAGAGAAGCATTTTCTTATCTCTGTCGGCGCTCTCCTTAGGCCTGCGGATGGTTAACAAGAGCATGAACAGCCCTGTCAGTATAGAGATCACGCACAACACCAGAGAAAAGAAATTCGCCTGAAGAAGGTACTGGACAACGGCGTAACGACTGCCGAACAGGAGCTCCGGTATATCGCTGCTTCCGGTCTTGTAAACAGGCGTGAGTTCTATGCGGAGCCCCCGTCCGTTCATCTCCTCGTCAAGCTCTACGCAGTTGTAGACGCAGCCCGGGCTCTTAGGCTGAAACAGTCCCGGTACAGCCTCCAGGCTGTATATACACTGATCTCCCTGGTAGACCTTCACATTCTGATGCATCGTATAGAAAGCCAGGACATTGCAATCCCTCTCCACCCCTTTTACCCGCAGGGACAGGATGATCCTTTCTCCAATAGGCGCAGAGGCGTCCTCTATCGTGGAACTCACCACATCCGTCAAAAAAGTATAGCCCGCCTGCGGCACGCTCCGTGTCTCCGTCACGCGAAGGTTCCATATTCCATGAATGGCTAAAAACAGAAACAACAGGACTGCCGCCCCATACATCTTTAGAATATGTTTCTTCATATACGACCTTTTCCGCCCCTTCTCTGTCCCACTGCGGTCCCCCCGCGTTTTCCAGCCGTTTTACACAAACAAAATAGGCATAAAACTCTGACAGTAGAATTCTATGCCTATTTTATCACAAACGTGTTATCTCTTGCAAGTGTTAGCGGATCAAATACACAAAATATCCGGCGTAACCGATCAGCATCAGGATGCCTCCCAGTCGTTTCAGTTTCTGGTCCTTCACCACGCATAACCACAAAAACGCCACGGCGGCCACAGCTATGATGCTGTCCACCAGGAATCCCGCCGAATAGACAACCGGCGTGATCAGCGCGGTAGTGCCCACCACAAACAGGATATTGAAGATATTGCTGCCAACGATATTGCCCACGGCGATGTCCGTCTTGCCCTTGACGGCGGCCGTCACACTGGTGACAAGCTCCGGCAGGGAGGTTCCGAAAGCCACGATGGTCAGGCCGATAAAGCGCTCGCTCATGCCAAAGATCATCGCCAGCCTCGTGGCCGCGTCCACGGTGATATCACTGCCCCAGACGATCATCACCGCGCCGACGATCACCAATAGGATCAGCTTCCACATGGGGGACTGCTTATCCTCTTTCCGTTCCTGCTCGTCCTTGCCGCTCTTTGCCATTTTCAACAGATAAATCAGATAGACGATCATGAACGCCCAGAGGATCCCGCCCTCCAGCCGGCTGACCTGATTGTCCACCAGTCCCAGCACCGCCAGCAGCACGGTGACAAGGATCGTAAACGGGATCTCATACCGGACTGTGGATTTCTGGACCGGGACGACACAGATCGCCGCTGTCAGCCCCAGGATCACCAGAACGTTCATGATATTGCTTCCCACTACATTCCCGATGGTGATCTCCGCGCTGCCCTTCACCGCCGCCGCGATGCTCACGGCCGCCTCCGGAAGGGAAGTCCCCATGGCTACGATGGTCAGGCCGATCACCAGCTGAGGGATCCCCAGCCTGTCCGCGATGCTCGCGGCGCCGTCCACGAACCAGTCAGCCCCCTTCATCAGCATGACAAAGCCCACCACCAACAATAAAAGCTGTAACAAGATCTCCATTTTCCCGTGCCTCCTTCTTTTCTTCAGCGCCGGATCCCGTCTTGATAAAAAAAATAAGACTTCCGCGCCAGTTTTGATCAGCGCTAAAAGTCTTGTTCTTCCCCGAAATATCGACGAAGCGTGCGACCACGACGGGTACGGCCCTTCGGCCCAGAGCGCCGGGGTATGTTGATCACACGTTGCAACTACTCCCTCTTAACTCACCGTAAGGATATCATCTTTTCCTGGCAAAGTCAAGCCCTCAATAATCGAACCGCCTTTTACGTCAATAATCGCTTTTACATCTTCGCAGCAATTCAGCCAGTGCCATTCAAAAGCCGTACTTGCGCGCTTATGCACCGCTTTACGACATCTGGCTGAACTGTTACACATCTCTAATGCGGAATGAGGGACTTGAACCCTCACGCCTCGCGGCACAAGAACCTAAATCTTGCATGTCTGCCAATTCCATCAATTCCGCCCGCTGACCCGTTCCTATTGATTACAAAGCGATCTTACCGCGATCCCGACCGGGTCCCGTTCTTTATTTTGTTGGGTGGACAGACCGCCCGTCCCCGGGCAGCCCGTTCCCCGCTTTCCACATTATATCCCGCGCTCTTCTCTCCTGTCAAGCCTGTTCCCCGATATGGCTGATGATCCGGCGGTTGATGCGGATCAAGAAGAAAGTGGTCATGGCAAGGCTCATGAACTCCGCTATGGGGAAGGCCCACCAGATCATGTTGACGTTCCCCGAGAGGGACAAGAGATAGGCCACCGGCAGAAGCACGCAGAGCTGGCGCGCCACGGAGACGATCATGCTGTAGATGCCGTTCCCCAGCGCCTGGAACACGGAACCCACCACGATACAATACCCGGCAAAGAGAAAGCTCAGGCAGATCGTCCGCAGGGCGGGAACGCCCATCTCCAGGAGCTCCTGGTCCGCCTGGAAGAAGCCGATGAGCTGCGCCGGGAAGATCTCCATCACCAGGAGGCCGATGCACATGATTCCCACCGCAAAGGCGACCGCGGTCTTCATGGTGGAGATCACGCGCTCCCGCTTGCCCGCCCCGTAATTATAGGCCACAATGGGCACCATGCCGTTGTTCAGTCCGAAGACCGGCATGAAGATAAAACTCTGCAGCTTGAAATAAACGCCGAACACCGTCTGGGCGCAGCCGAAAGCCTCCAGAATCAGGTTCATGCCGTAGGTCATCACGGATCCGATGGCCTGCATGACGATGGAAGGCGCTCCCACCGCGTAAATCCTGCCGATCAGGTTCAGGTTCGGCCGAAATCCCCGGAAGCTGACCTTCAGCTCCTTGTTGTACCGGAAATGCAGAAAGATCGCCGTCCCCGCAGCCACCCACTGACCGCAGACCGTCGCCAGGGCCGCTCCCGCCACGCCCATTTTCGGAAAAAATCCGATCCCGAAGATCAGAAGGGGATCCAGGATCAGATTGATGATGGCGCCCACGCCCTGGGTGATCATGGTATAGAAAGTCTTTCCGGTGGACTGCAGCAGTCTCTCAAAGATCACCTGCATAAAGACCCCCGCGCTGGCCATACAGCAGATGGAGAGGTAAGACGTCCCGTAGGCCTGCACATCCGGCACGGTGGTCTGGCTCCGAAAAAACGCATTGCTTCCAAAGAGCCCCACCAGGAAAAACAGCACGAAGCTCAGCATTTCCACAAAGACGCCGTTCGTGGACGCCTCGTTGGCCTTTTTAAATTCTTTCGCCCCCAGGGATTTCGACACGAAAGCGTTCACGCCGACGGAGGTTCCCGCCGCCACGGCGATCATCAGGTTTTGAATGGGAAAGGCCAGGGACACAGCGCGCAGCGCATATTCGTTGATCCGGGACACAAAGACGCTGTCCACGATATTATACAATGCCTGTACCAGCATGGAAGCCATCATCGGCAGCGACATGCTCAGCAATAGCCTTCCGGTGGGCTGTACTCCCATCTTGTTTTCTTTCAGTGTTGTCTCTTCCGTCTCTGCCATTTTGCTTTCTCCTTTCCCGGCCCCAGGCCGGCCTCCGTATTCAAATGTTCCGTTATCAGTGGTCACAGGCCATTGTGATCCGCAGTCACAGGCGTTTCAAAATCTGCAAATAAAAAAATCGCTCAAGGCCACCGTTCCCAAGCCCTCCAAGCGATTTTTCTTCGTGAGGCATGGGGGATTCGAACCCCCGACAACTTGATTAAAAGTCAAGTGCTCTACCGACTGAGCTAATACCCCATACAACTACATCGGTTCTGCAGACTCCCCGATTCTGAGCAGGGCTAGCTGGATTCGAACCAGCGACTGCAGCAGTCAAAGTGCTGTGCCTTACCGCTTGGCGATAGCCCTCTATATGACACCAAGCGTGTCATTTAAGACACCTATCCTTGTAAAGGGTGGATAAAGGGATTCGAACCCTTGGCCTCCAGAGCCACAATCTGGCGCGCTAACCAGCTGCGCTATACCCACCATATGACATCCCGCATACCGTTCTTCTGCGGGATTCCTGTGCCCGAAGGGATTCGAACCCCCGACCCACGGCTTAGAAGGCCGTTGCTCTATCCAACTGAGCTACGGACACGCAAAAGCTTCGTCAGTCATCAAACCGACGAAGCTTATTGTAACTTACTTAGAGAAATTTGTCAACCTATTTCCCGGTTTTTTTTGCTGTATCGTTTTACTCGTCCATTATAAATTCCGATTCTCCGGTTTTGCCTCCGGTCTGGCGAAACAGGTGAACACGCTCTGTATCTTTTCTGCCGGCAATTTCGGCGTGACCAGACTGACCACCGGAACGATCACAAGCCCCGCCAGCATCGCGAACGCGCCGCAGTTAATGGGGGACTGCAGTACCGCGGGCAGGGAAGCCTTCGCCAGCATATTCCAGGTCATGATCCCCACGCCGAAGATAAAGTTGACGATCACGGAAAGTTTCGTCACGCCCTTCCAGTACAGGCTGTAAATGAACGGCGCCAGGAACGCCCCTGCCAGCGCGCCCCAGGAAATTCCCATCAGCTGTGCGATGAAGGTCACGCTGCTCTTGTACTGAATCACGGCGATCACGGCGGAGATCACAATAAATACCACGATGAATGCCCGCATGATCAACACCTGTTTTTTCTCGTCCATCTTCTTTACGATAGTGCCCTTGATCAGATCCAGGGTCAGGGTGGAGCTGGAGGCCAGCACCAGGGAGGACAGGGTGGACATGGAGGCGGAAAGCACCAGGATCACCACCACCGCGATCAGGAAGGGCGAAAGTTTCTCGATCATGGCCGGAATGATGGCGTCGTAACCCGTCGCCGCCACGTCGATATCATAGAGTCTTCCGAAACCGCCCAGGAAGTAACAGCCGCCGGCCACCACGATGGCAAACACGGTGGAGATGATCGTCCCCTTGCGGATCGCTTCCTCGTTCTTGATGGCATAAAACTTCTGCACCATCTGGGGAAGGCCCCAGGTTCCAAGGGAGGTCAGGATCACGACGCAGAGCAGGTCAAAGGGAGCCGGCCCAAAGAAGGACGCGAACGCGCCGGGCATTGCGGAGGCGGACGCATCCTCTACCAGGGCAAGCTTCTGATACGCCTCCATAAACCCTCCCTGGCTCGCCAGGACAGCCCAGATCACCGCCACGATACCGATCAGCATGACGATTCCCTGAATGAAATCATTGATGGCAGTGGCCATATATCCGCCTGCAATCACATAGATGCCGGTGAGAACCGCCATCGCCACGATGCACACGGTGTAATCCAGGTCAAAGGCCATGCCGAACAGCCGGGACAGGCCGTTATACAGGGACGCCGTGTAAGGGATCAAAAAGATGAACACGATAATGGAGGCCACAATCTTTAACATACTGGAGTCAAACCTTGCGCCGAAGAACTCCGGCATGGTCTTGCTCTCCAGATGCCGGGTCATGATCCGGGTCCGTCTTCCCAGCAGCACCCAGGCCAGAAGGGATCCGATAAAGGCGTTCCCCAGCCCGATCCAGGTGGACGCGACGCCGAACTTCCAGCCGAACTGACCGGCATAACCGATGAAGATCACCGCCGAGAAATAGGAGGTTCCATAGGCAAACGCCGTCAGCCAGGGACCGACGTTCCTCCCGCCCAGCACAAATCCGTTGACGTCCGTGGCGTTTTTCCGGCAGTAAATGCCTACCGCGATCATCACGCCAAAGAACAAAAGCAGCATTGCGATCTTGATAATCATAACTCTTCTCCTCTGATTATAGAATATCCGGGTATGTTTCACACCCGAAACGCTCAAATGCTTTAACGCGTTACGCTTTAAACCATAACACTTTATAGTGTTAAAGTCAACACCGACTTGCGTGCCAGCGGACTACGGTGCTTTCCATGCTATTTTTGTAAAACTTAAATCTTGTCGGGCGGGAACAGCTTGGGGAGTAAGGTGTCCCCCGGACGGCAAGTCTGCTAAGGGGCAGCTTCCGGCTCCCGCAAAAATATTTCCAGCATACCGGCACGGGTACAAAGCCGCTTTCTAAAATGGGTAAAGCAACAGCGTCCAGGTTTTTACACTCGAACGCTGTGATTTAATGTCCTATGCAGTTTGCAATTCCTCTACAGGCATAACAGCTTCATACTTTAGAAAGCTGCCCTGCCTCCATTGTAAAGACAGCCGCATATTTTTGCATGGTTTCGGGTGCGAGACGGTGAGTGACGCTGATACAGGTGATATTTTCTAAGGACAAAATACTGCGTTCCACTGCATTTGCAGTTTCTTCATCCAACGCCGAGGTTGCTTCATCCATTAGCAATATGTCTTTGCCGCTTAACAATGCTCTGGCAATGGCTATGCGCTGACATTCACCACCCGAAAAATTGCTGCCGTTTTCTGTGACAAAGGTATCAAGCCCTTGCGGTAAGGCAGCGACAAACTCGGTCAGCCCCGCTTTCTTGACAGCCTCCATGATCTCTTGCTCTGTGTAGGATTTCCACATGGTGAGGTTGTTGCGAATACTGTCATTGAATAGGAAGGTATTTTGATGAATCATAGCAATTTCATCAGGAAAGGCTTCTCTTTCATCAACGCAAATATGCCCGTCAAATTCAGCATAATATCCTGCAATGAGTTTTAAGAGCGTGCTTTTCCCACTTCCACTTTTTCCGATAATGGCATATTTTTTCCCCTTTTCAAAAACAACTGATACATTCTCTAAAACACTTCTGTCCGCATATCGGAAGCTTATGTCCTGCAGAGATATACGATTTTCCAGTGAATGAACTGTACTTTTTTCAGCTCTTTCCGGACAGGAAAGGTTCCGCAAGGATTCCAGCACAGGCTTTGCGGACTTTAGCTCACTAATCTTCGCAGACAGTTCAAAAGCAGGTGAAATGACTTGCCCTGTAAGCTGGGTTACCGCCACAATGCTGCCGATGGTGATATACCCCTTGACCGCAAAGAAACCAGCCAGACCCATAACTAAAAATTGCACAGCAACAGACGATAGTGTAGTCAGCCCATACAATTTTCCCATCAAAGATGAAAAAATCTCCTTGCTGCTCTCTAAATGTTTGGCGCTTGAGGAAAACTGAGGGAGCACTTCTCCTGCAGCATGATATGTCTTTATTACTTCATAACCATTTAGCAAATCACTGACTTTTTCATTATAAACAGTTGTCGTATCCATAACTGTTTTCTGTGCCTTGCCCAGCGCCTTTGTAAAAAGTCGCGGCAGTAAGCTTGGGATTGCCATAGCCGCAATGGAAATAACCGCTATCAGCGGGTTCATACATAAAAGAACAACAACGGCAAGCACAATACATATGACAGAATCCAAAATTGAAATGCGGTTTTTCAATACCTTTTCCTCAATAATGGAAAAGTTTTGATTAAATGCCGTCACATAGGATGCAATGCCCGCTTTCTCGTAGTCGGCAATGCCTGTCTGCAACATACCATTTGCCAGCGTTTCACGCATCTGTAGCAGATATTTCCGAATGTAATAGGCTTTGTAACGGTTAGATAAATAAACAAGTATGCCCATACAGACAGCATAAAGAATACTGACCATCAAAATATCCTGCAAATAACGAGGGTCTTTGCTGATAATGGAATTTTCCGCTGCATCAATCAAAGCATTTAGCAGGACTGCAACCCCAACAGTTGCCATATTTACCAGTAGTTGTAAAAAAAATAGCGGGATTTGTTCCCATTTTATTTTTCTCATAATCATTTCTCCCAGACTTATTTTGAATGGGAGCTGCCGGGATTGGCAGCTCCATTTTGGTGAATACGCAGGAATCCATTACATCCTGACAATGATGATAATAATTATGCCGCATTTTTTCTGCTTGACAACTGAAGTATAGCGGAAAAAATGCGGCATTCCCATATCGCTCCATGTATAATTTTAACTTACATCATTTGATAAATTTTTATCCAAATATTCCTGCGCCAAATCTGCCATGTTGTTTTTTCCAATAAGCCGCATATAGGGAATCAGCGCCTCCATGCGTGTGCGGCTCTCCTGATTTTTTCCCATATTGCTCAAAATCTGTGCAATTCCAAATTCAATCTCTGGGAGCATAAACTGTTCTGTACCGCCTATGCTGAGTTCCTCTGCTTTTTTTGCGTAGAGTAGAGCTTCTTGGTAACGCCCCTCATCCCGCATTATCTGACCTAAATTATGCGCTAGATTGATCTGAAAAACTTTATATTCAGAAAGACGGCTTTGGTTTCGATCCAGTGCAAACATAATCTCTTCGCCTGTTCTAATCGCTTCTAATTTTTTTCCTGCCATGTATTTTGCTGTTGTCAGCATGACAAGAAGATTTACCTCTGTGGGAGAAAGCAGTTCCCTGCGGCAGTCGTTCAGATCAATATTTGGCTTTGTTAGACGCAAGGCATTTACTAATTCTGTTTCTATATTTTCGTTTGCTGTACCATCCTGCATGCTAATCGCTGCATGAAGCATTTTTGTATGTTGAAGATTGACAGAATCCATTTTTTTCGTGGAAAGCTGCTGCAAGGCTGTCCTCGCCTGTACAAAATCACCAGCCGAAACTTGTGCAGCGATTTCTTCCAATGTTCTATGTAATGACGCTTGACATTCATTTTCGTAATAAACATTGCAGAGCTGATAAGTGCCTGTGCCAAGACGTTCCAAAAGCTGCTCTAAGACTTTGCCTGATGGCATCTGGTTCCCGTTTTCAATGCGAGAAACCGAAACGGGCGAACAGATACCGTCTGCCAGTGCCTCCTGTGTCATTCCTGCCTTCCTGCGTAAATGATAAATGATTTCACCTAAGGTATTTTTTTCTCTTTTCTCCACAGATTTTATAACATCCTTTCCTTTCTGTGCGGCGTTTGGAACATATATATTCGCACTTTCATTCTATCATTTTAATTATACCATACCTCATTCTGTGGAAAAAGTGATTTTCTGCATTAGAATAAATATGTTCTAAAGACCGCTATTCATTTTCTTGTTTTTTGATGCCTTTTTAGCTTTCTATTATCAGCAGTTTTTGTTTTTATAGTTCTTTCGTTTTGGAGGGCAAAATCTTTTGATTCTAACCGCCTGTTTCAACCGCTCGACAAAATTTTGCAATTTCCAATCAAAACAGGGGCGTTTCCCGTCATTCCGACATATAGTATGGTAAAGAGAAAAAAAGAGGGATTGTTATGAACACTCCAAACTTCTTCAACAATGGCAATAACTGCTACGGCAACCGCCCTAATTGCTCCTGCTGCCCGCCCGGGCCTCCCGGCCCTCCCGGTCCTATGGGACCCCGCGGACCCATGGGGCCCGAAGGCCCCCAGGGACTTGTAGGACCCGCCGGGCCTCAGGGTGCCGCCGGACCTGTAGGGCCCCAGGGAGAACCTGGTCTCAGAGGACCTGTGGGACCGCAGGGCGAAACCGGACTCAGAGGACCCATCGGACCTCAGGGGCCCCAGGGCGAAACCGGACCTGTTGGACCTGCCGGACCTCAGGGTGAAACTGGACCTCAGGGTGAAACCGGACCGATCGGCGCCACCGGGCCTCGCGGTCTGCAGGGCGAAACCGGGCCTGTTGGACCTGCCGGACCTCAGGGACCGCAAGGCGAGACTGGACCCGTTGGGCCTGCTGGGCCTCAGGGGCCTCAGGGCGAAACCGGACTCAGGGGACCCATCGGACCTCAGGGGCCTCAGGGCGAAACCGGGCCTGCTGGACCCGCTGGACCCCAGGGCGAAACCGGGCCTGTTGGACCTGCTGGACCCCAGGGACCGCAAGGCGAGACTGGACCCGTTGGGCCGGCTGGACCCACCGGGCCACAGGGCGAAACCGGACCTGTTGGACCCACCGGACCACAGGGCGAAACCGGGCCTGTTGGACCTGCCGGACCCACTGGACCCCAGGGCGAAACCGGACCTGCCGGGCCTGCTGGACCCACTGGACCCCAGGGCGATACTGGACCCGCCGGACCTGCTGGACCTACCGGACCTCAGGGCGAAACCGGGCCTGTTGGACCTGCTGGACCCACCGGGCCGCAAGGCGAAACTGGGCCGGCTGGACCCACTGGACCCCAGGGGCCGCAAGGCGAGACTGGTCCTGCCGGACCGGCCGGACCGGCAGGCGGCGTCCTGAGCTACGCGGACTTCTATGCTCTGATGCCTCCGGACAATGCTGCGACTGTCGCTCCCGGCGCAGATGTGAGCTTTCCGAATGATGGCCCCGTCAGCGCCGACGGCATCACCCGCGCCGGTGCAAGTTCCTTTACACTGGAGGAGCCCGGCGTCTACCTGGTACAGTTCCAGGTAAATACCAACCAGGCCGGCCAGCTTGAACTGACCTTAAACGGTGCGCCCCTGGCATACACCGTAGTAGGCCGAGCCACCGGGACATCCCAGATCATTGAGACCGCCCTGGTAACCACTACAACCGCCGATTCGGTGCTGACCGTGAGAAATCCCGCCGATAACCCTGCCGCGCTGATCATCACACCCACCGCGGGCGGCACGGAACCGTCCTCCGCGCACCTTGTGATCGTCCGGCTGCAGTAAGACCTGTCAGATAAAAGAACGAGGGGGCATCGCAAACCAGCTAAAACGCCGGGGAGCGATGCTCCTTGTCCTTTTCTCTCACTCCGCCGCAGAGACTTTGTCCCAGCCTATCGGATCAGCTTCAAAAAGATCAGTGCCTATGGTCAAAAATAGTTTCTTCATCATGTCAATTACCGTCAAAAAAGTGCTGCCTCCGATAATTGCTGACTCATAAAGCACATCAGTTTATCTTCTATATACAGTCTCATATATAACGCAGAAGCTCCTTTTTCTTCTTTAAGTCCTGTGAAGGTTGTCATTTTTGCATTTTCATAATTGACGGAAAACACAGAGTATTGCCGGTTTAACAATTTCCCGGATCTCACCCAGTCGAATTCCGCTTTTGCCTCTAATTTACGAAGCTCCGGTACATTTCTATACCTATTCAAGTAACATCTCTTTTCGTATGTATCCGAATAAGCAATGCTCGCCCTGCCATCATAATATCTACAGTCCGTGACAAACAAACCATTGTTTTCAAACATGTCTCGTCTGCAGATCCTTACTTTATCCTTATAATATAAGAATTTTTTTGTATCCTTAGCTCTCAGCAGATTTAATAGGGTCATTCTCTCTATTGCATTTCTGCAGTAAATCGTTTGCAGACCATAATCAATCGGGAAAGAATCCATATATAAGATCTCTGCCTGCCGAAACTTCTTTTCAATATCAGGGTTATCCATATAGCCGTTTTTATAGATCTCATCAAAATTGAACCGGGAAAAATCTTCCGGCGTATTACACAGCCTTGATCCTGCCCCGGCCTGAGACATTTCCGAAAAATAAGTCTTATCTGAATTTAATACCTTGGCCAGATCAAACACAAAAAAGACCGGAACAGGAACATTCGCATTTGTATCTCCCTGAAACCGCGCCTCAGGATGTTTATATCCCTCATTGTGATACTGGGTGGGCGTCAGCGGCCTAAAGTAAAATCTAACGCTGGCTGTCACTCCTGGGCTTGTCATATTGATCACCTGGCGGCTTGCATTGTCATTTTTCATAAGGCTCAGCCTGTCAGCTTTAACCCGGCTGTATAAATAACCGGTCGTCAGTATGCTGACCGCATTTTCAACATCTGTATAGTGAAAAGCATGAAGCGGCCACCATTTTACGGAAGAATGATTTCTGCAGTTTTCCTGAATGATTTCTTCATATGTCATCTTAATTACCCTTTACGGAATAATATCTTCCCTTTCCCTCATCTAATTGGTATCCTTTTACCATTTTTAGAGTATCATCTTCTTTGATCCGTACCTCAGTCAAATATTCCAATGCCGTCAGCAGATCATATACAAGATTAACGTCCTTTTCCGGGCTCAAAGGAAATATCCCTTCATTCCTTATGCCATCCCATATTGACATAAATTTATCTTCTTCTATCTTATATGTGACATCTTCCGAATTTGTAAAGATCAACTGACCATTACTTCTCCAGGACGCCCTCCACTCCATATCCTCCTGATGAAATACAATCGGTGTGATAGAGCTATTATAAATGATATCATCCTTAATGCTGTTGAATGACAGGTCCTTTGCATTCTCCTTTAACCACTGATCCATCTCTTTTATCTTTTTATGCTCCGGAATGACAGAATCCTTAAAACCAAGATAGATATAGATATCAATGGGCAGCGGACTCAGATACTTTTCCATCAGCGGACGCACGGTATTCCAGTCCAGTTCTCCATTCCCGCAGCCCAATTTAGGGAACGCTATGGACGAGATATTATAGTCCGCATATTTTCTGACAAAGGTCATCAACCCCTTCTCAATATATTCTATTTTGGAAGGATTTCGCCAATGCTCTTTCGTAGGAAACATCAATATCCAGTGGTCCGGGGCATACCACAACATCAATTTCCCTATTAACAGTTTTTTCTTTTCGCATGCTGTGCGATAGGACGCAAACATATCGGGATATCTTTTTTTGAACTCAAGCGCGATCCCTTTTCCCATCACGCCAACTGTATTGACTGTATTTACGATCACCTGCGCCGGACTATTGAATATATCTCCCTCAATATATTTCAGCATTATCGCTCTCCTTTCAACACGATGCGTTCTCCATTTGGCAGTACAAACGCACATTCCAAAACACATCCCGTCGCCAATGCAATATCTTCCAGATCATCTAATGTATAGCTGCCGCGCTTCATTTTCTGCAAAAAAGATTGAGGCGATTTATCCAGACGTCTTCCTATTTCAGAAAGTGTCATACCTGTTTTGATTCCAAGAATCTTAAGCTGCTCATCTATTCTCATCTTCTATGACTCCTCTGTATATTCATTAATCATAACACATTATAAATGTATATGTTTATTATGTCAATATATTTGTTTAGCAATTTGAAAGCAGGGTAACCAATAAGTTTTTTACGATTCGAGCATACACTGGCTCCTGCCGATAAAAAAAGAGCAGCATCCATACGATACTGCCCTTCTTTTCCATCTTATATTTCCATGCTTTCAGACCGTTCCTACGCCCCGATGCTGTTTCCCGTGTAGAGCTGGTAATATCTGCCCTTCTGGCTGATCAGTTCGTCGTGGGTTCCCCGCTCGATGATGCGGCCCTGTTCCAGGACCATGATGCAGTCGCTGTTCTGCACCGTAGAAAGCCTGTGGGCGATCACGAAGGTGGTCCGGCCGTGCATCAGCTTATCCATGCCGTCCTGCACGATCTTCTCCGTCCTGGTATCGATGGAGCTGGTGGCCTCATCCAGGATCAGCGCCGGGGGATCCGCCACGGCCGCCCTGGCGATGGAAAGGAGCTGGCGCTGGCCCTGGCTCAGGTTCGCCCCGTCCCCTGTCAGCACCGTGTTGTAGCCGTTCGGAAGCTGACGGATAAAGGTGTCCGCGTTTGCC
This sequence comes from uncultured Acetatifactor sp., assembly GCA_947595925.1. GTDB lineage: Bacteria > Bacillota > Clostridia > Lachnospirales > Lachnospiraceae > Acetatifactor. The sequence continues at coordinate 51,768 of CANQEV010000003.1, forward strand.
AGCTTCGCTGCGGCGATCACTTCCTCGTCCGTGGCGTCCAGCTTGCCATAGCGGATATTCTCCATCACGGTGTCCGTAAACAGGTGCGTATCCTGCAGCACCATGCCCAGGGATCTCCGCAGGTCCGCCTTCTTGATCTTGTTGACATTGATCCCGTCGTAGCGGATCTTGCCGTCCTGGATGTCGTAGAACCGGTTGATCAGGTTCGTGATCGTGGTCTTTCCGGCACCGGTGGAACCCACAAAAGCGATCTTCTGGCCGGGCTTTGCAAAGAGCTTGATATTGTGGAGCACAATCTTCTCATCCGTGTAGCCGAAGTCCACGTCGTCGAACACCACTTCTCCTTTCAGCTCCACATAATCCACGCTGCCGTCCGCCTGATGCTCATGCCTCCAGGCCCAGAGGCCGGTCCTCTCCTTACATTCCACGATCTTTCCGTCCTCCTTCCGGGCGCTGACCAGGGTGACGTACCCCTCGTCCATCTCCGGCTTTTCATCCAGGAGGTCGAAGACCCTCTTGGCGCCCGCCATGGCCATGACGATGCTGTTGAGCTGCATGCTGACCTGGTTAATGGGCATATTGAAGCTCCTGTTGAAGGTCAGGAAGCTGGTGAGGCCGCCGATGGTAAATCCGCCAATGTTGTTGAGGGCCAGCAGACCGCCCACGCAGGCGCACAGCACATAGGAAACCGTTCCCAGCTGGGCGTTGATCGGCATCATGATATTGGCGAATTTGTTCGCCTTGTAAGCGCTGTCGAAGAGCTGATCGTTCAGCTTCTGGAATTCTTCCAGGCTCTTGTCCTCGTGGCAGAACACCTTCACCACCTTCTGGCCGCTCATCATCTCCTCGATATAACCGTTCACCCGGCCGATGTTCTTCTGCTGTTCCACAAAATAGTTGCCGGATTTTCCCGCGATCTTCGTGGAGGTGAACAGCATCACGCCCACCATGACCAGCGTGAGCAGGGTCAGGGGCACGTTCAGGATCACCATGCTGACGAAGACGCTGACCACCGTGATCACGGAGTTGAACATCTGGGGAATACTCTGGCTCACCATCTGGCGCAGGGTATCGATATCGTTGGTGTACAGGGACATGATGTCGCCGTGTACATGAGTGTCAAAATATTTGATGGGCAGCTTTTCCATGTGGGCGTACATCTCATCCCGAAGACGCCTCATGGTGCCCTGGGTCACCTCCAGCAAGATCCTGCTCTGCAGATACGTACATACGATACCCACGCCGTAGAAGACCGCCACCCTGGTCATAGCCTGCAGGAGCCCGGAAAAGTCGGGATCCGCTGCCTTGGTAAGCGGAATGATATAGTCGTCGATCAACGTACGAGTGAACATGGTTCCCTGCACATTGGCAAGCACGCTTGCGATGATGCACAGCGCCACAAAAAACCAGTGCACGCCGTAATATCTTCCCACATATTTCACCAGCCGCCAGAAGATCTTCCCGGCGCCCTCTATCTTCGGTCCCCGCACTCCCCTGGGAGGTCTGCCGCCCATGGGTTTCACCGGTCTGCTCTCTCTCTCTTCTGCCATTACAGCTCGCCTCCATTCTCGTCAAAGTCTCCGTTCCCGCCGGTCTGCGCCTCGTAAACCTCGCGGTAGATATTGTTGCTCTGAAGCAGTTCTTCATGGGTTCCCACAGCGTCCACCCGGCCGTTGTGCATGACGATGATCCGGTCCGCGTGCTCTATGCTGGAGATTCTCTGGGCGATGATCAGCTTGGTCGTGTTCGGGATCTCCTCCGCAAAGGCCTTCCGGATCTTCGCGTCGGTGGCAGTGTCCACGGCGCTGGTGCTGTCGTCCAGGATCAGGATCTTGGGCTTTTTCAGAAGCGCCCTGGCGATACAGAGCCTCTGCTTCTGCCCGCCGGACACATTGGAGCCGCCCTGCTCAATGTAGGTATTGTAACCCTCCGGCATTTTGTCGATAAACTCATCCGCACAGGCAAGCCTGCAAGCCCTCCTGCAATCTTCCTCCGTGGCGTTCTCGTCCCCCCAGCGGAGATTTTCCAGGATCGTGCCGGAGAACAGCACGTTCTTCTGCAGAACTACCGACACCTGGTTCCTCAAAACTTCCAGATCGTACTCCCTGACATCCTTTCCGCCCACATACACATGCCCCTGGGAGACGTCGTAGAGCCGGCTGATCAGATTCACCAGGCTGGTCTTTGAGCTTCCGGTCCCGCCCAGGATACCGATGGTCTCCCCGGAAGCGATCTCCAGATTGATGTCGTCCAGAACCGGCGTCTCGCTGTTTTCATTATACCGGAAAGTCACATGGTCAAAACGGATGCTGCCGTCCTTCACTTCCATCTCCGGGTTCTCGGGATTCTGGATGCTGGCCTCCTCGTTCAGCACTTCGCAGATACGTCTCGCGCTGGCCATACTCATGGTGATCATGACAAACACCATGGACAGCATCATCAGGTTCGACAGTATGTTCATACAGTAGGAAAGGAGCGTACTCAGATTACCGGTGGAGAGATCCCCCACCACGATCATATGCGCGCCCACCCAGCTGATCAGCAAGATACAGGTGTACACCGTAAACTGCATGAAGGGGGAGTTTAAGATGACCATTTTCTCCGCCCGCACGCCCAGATTGTAAACGGCCTCGCTGGCTTTCTTGAATTTATTGATCTCGTGATCCTCTCTCACGAAGGCTTTCACCACGCGCACCGCCGCGATGTTTTCCTGGGTGCTGGCGTTCAGCGCGTCATACTTTTCAAACAACTGGCTGAAATACTTCATTGCGAATTTGACGATGACCATCAGCACGATCCCCAGGAGCACCACCGCGATCAGATAAATGGAAGCGATCCTGGCGCTGATCAGGAAGCTGGCCGCCATGGCGATGATCAGGCTGAAAGGCGCCCGGATGCACATGCGCAGGATCATCTGATATGCGTTCTGCAGGTTCGTCACGTCGGTGGTCATACGGGTCACCAGACCGGCGGTGGAGAACTTATCGATATTGGCGAAGGAGAAAGTCTGTATGTTGGCGTACATGGCCTCCCTCAGATTCCTGGCGAAACCGGTTGATGCCCTGGCCCCGTATTTTCCGCCCATGATCCCCGCGAACAGTCCTACCACGGCGAAGACCAGCATCAGCCCGCCCATCAGAAAGATGTGGCGCATATCACCCTTCTCCACGCCGTCGTCGATGATGGATCCCATCAAAAGCGGGATCAGGGTCTCCATAATGACCTCCAGGATCATAAAGATCGGGGTCATGATGGAATCTTTTTTAAATTCCTTGATCTGTTTTCCCAGTGTCTTTAACATCTTGTTTCTGTCCTTTCCAAATTTTGCCTAAGATGATCCAGGATCCTTAAAAATTCTTCTTTCTCCTGGGGGCTGATCCCCTCCTCCAGTTCCCGGTGGAACCGCTCGATCTGCAGACGCACCTGCATGTGGCATTTCTTCGCCTTTTCCGTGAGAAGGATCTTCTTCAGCCTTCCGTCGTGATCCACCGGCTCCCGAACGATCAGTCCCTTCTGCTCCAGGTTCTGCAGCATCACCGTAGCCGTAGAGCGGCGGATATTAAACTCCTTTTCGATATCCCTCTGAAAAATATCCCTCCTTTGACTCTGTTCGAAGATAAACCCGATCATAGGTCCCTGCATGCCGCTCAGATCCTCCAGGCCTTCTTCTGCAAACCGCTGGGCCAGGCTCCGCTTGATCAGATTGTTGATCCCCCGGAGTTCAAACCCTATCTCCCGCCTGTCCGTCGTGTCCATGAAAGTCCCCCCTTCCCTGACCCGGGCTTACGGAAAACCAGTTTCCAGGTTTCTGTAAGATATCAGTCATTTAAAAATGTTAGCTTTCTAACATCTTTGTTAGTCATCTAACATTATACACAGATTCTTTTAAAATGCAACAGAAAAAATGGAAGATATAAAAATTTTAGAAATGGACTTTTTTAGAATGAAAATAGAGGGCCGCGCCGCGGCCCTCCAAAAAAGATCTGTCACTGATTCCCATAGGGACTGTCAAACTCCCTCTCCGCCTTTTCCACGGCCTCCTCCAGGGTCATGCCGGTAAAGTGCCCGGCGGCCAGATACCTCCCGGATTTCCCGTCGTCCACAAAGGCGCCCACCGCGATCCCCGGGATCGCGCTCTCCGGCGCGTTTGGCGCGTTTGGTCCGCCCAGGTCCGTGCGGCACCAGCCGGGATCCGTCAAATTGATCATGACATTCGTTCCCTGGAGCTTGGAGCCCAAATCTATTGTGATCTTATCCAGCGCCGCCTTGCTGGCAGAATACCCCGCCTGTTCCGGCTCCAGACGGATGCCGCTGGTAGTATTCACGATCCTGCCAAAGCCCCTTTCGATCATCTTCGGCAGGAAGTGGTAACAGATCATGGCGGGGGCCACCGTGTTGATCTTATAGCTCTCCAGATAATCGCTGGCCGGGGTCTTGTAATAATCCACCCGGTAGGCGATCTGAAGCCCGGCGTTGTTCAGCACGATATCCACCTTGGGAGTCCTCTCGTCGATCTCCTTCAGCATCTTCTCCACCGCCTCCAGATCCGAGAGCTCCGCCGCCACGGCGTAGGCCTGAACGCCCTTCTCCTTCACTTCCCGCAGCACCTTTTCACAGTGTTCCAAAGTACGGCCGTGCAGGATCAGATTACAGCCCTGCTCCGCCATAAAAAGCGCCGTGAGGTATCCGATCCCCCGGCTTGCGCCGGTGATCAGCGCCCATCTTCCCTTAACGTCTACCATCACTTTTCTCCTTTTCTTCCTGAAACAGCCGGTGGTCTGCTGTACGCTTCCCTTACATCCGCTCCAGAATCCTGGCCTTTGCAGCCTCCAGCTCTTCTATCACCGCATCGCACCAGCGGTCAAATTCCGGGTCCTCCTCCTGGCACTCCGGGTGACTCAGAACGTACTCCACGGTCCTGCGCACACCCTGTTCAAAGCGGACGGAAGGCGTAAAGCCGGGCACCGCCCTCTTTAACTTCGTGTTGTCGAAGACCACGGAGTTTGCCTTGTCCCCTGTGAGACTTCCCCGGAAGTCGTACCTGCCCGCCTGATCCAGAAATTCCGAAGAGACGTAATAGGGCCTGTACTCCACTCCCAGAGCGTCCGCCACCGCCTGATAGATCTGGTTCCAGGTCAGCGTCTCGTCGCAGGTGATCTGATAATTCTCGCCGATGGCGTGCACATTCCCCATAAGCCCTATAAACGCCTTCGCAAAGTCCGAATTGTGGGTCATGGTCCAGAGACTGGTCCCGTCCCCGTGGACGATCACGGGTTTTCCCTCCAGCATCCTCTTGATCACCTGATAACTGCCCTTATCCCCATGAACGCCCAGGGGCACGCTTCTCTCGTCGTATGTATGGCTGGGCCGGATGATCGTCACGGGAAACCCTTCCTCACGGTACAGCTTCATCAGATACTCCTCGCAGGCGATCTTGTTCCGGGAATACTCCCAGTATGGATTCGCCAGGGGCGTCCCCTCCGTGATCCGGTAATCTCCCACCGGTTTCTGGTAAGCGGAGGCGGAACTTATATACATAAACTGCTTTGTCTTTCCCCGAAAGAGCCGGTAATCCCTCTCCAGCTGGGACGGCACGAATCCAATAAAATCGCAGACCGTGTCAAAGGTCATTCCCTCCAGCGCTTTCGCCGCCGCGTCCTCGTCGTTCATATCCGCGGCGATCGTCTTCACATTCTCCGGCAGTTCCCCGCTCCGGCTCCCCCGGTTCAGCAGATACAATTCCCACTCTTTTTCCCCGCACAGCTGCCTTGTGATCGCCATGCTGATCGTTCCCGTACCGCCGATAAATAACGCTCTCATTCGTCCCCTCCTTTTTCCCTCTTATTTCTACAAAAACCGGAGCGGGAAACTGCTTCCCACTCCGTGTCCCTTTTACATCATATCATTTTTGATCCTTCCGGACTAGTGTTTTCTTGACAGCCGCTCCCCATTTTTTGACTCCCACCTTCCAACGGTGCTGCCTCTTTCCAGACCGGAACTATGGCGCGGTCTCTCCCCGTCACCCTCCGAAAAACTGAAACAAATAATACCCGATCCCCAGGATCCAGCTGGAGAAAATACCGTACAGGATCACAGGGCCCGCGATGGTAAAGATCTTGCAGCCCACGCCGAACACCTGGCCCTCGGCCTTGAACTCAATGGCCGCGGAGGCCACGGAATTGGCGAATCCCGTGATGGGAACCAGGGCCCCCGCCCCGCCCCATTTCACCAGGCTGGGAAAAATATTGAAGCCTGTGAGGAGCACGGAGAGCAGGATCAGGAGCAGGGAACACCAGCTCCCGGCGTCCTGTCTCTCCAGCCCGAACCGGTCCATGCCCGTGTTGAGGATGAACTGTCCGATGCAGCAGAGGACGCCGCCGGTCACAAACGCCTTTGCCATCTGCAAAAACAGATTCGGCGTGGGCGTCACCCGCTTTACATAGTCCTGATATTCTTTCTTTTCCGTCTCGATAACCTGTTCCATATTTCACTATTCCTCCATTTTTCGTATCTGTTTTCCATCCATGCCTTATGCTTCGCTCAGGCGGAGAACCTTATGAAAAAATCGAATACTTTCTGATTCCGCCTTCCAGGAGCAGTCTGCCCCTGTCCTATCGTCAGAAAGTATATCCCAACTGCCGCCCTATTATGCGCGGCAGCGCGGCCTGCCTAAGCTGCAAAACCATTTCCCCTACCCCGCGGTCCGGTGAAATTCCGACCAGAAGTAAAAGAGGGAGCCCGCCAGCTTTCCCAGCGCCATGGAGGCCACGGCCAGGGAAAGTCCCCTTCTGAGGAAGACCCGCCTCGTAAAGATCGGGATGCTGTCCAGCATCTCCGCGATCGCCAGCGCCAGACAGCCGATAAACAGACCGCTGAAAAGTCCCACTACCACCAACGCCGCCTGGCCCAGGGCCTGCAGGGAAAAGAGCTGCTGGGGAAACCGGTTCTGCAGATAATATCCCAGGGCGCAGTGCTCCGGGAACACGCTCACAAGGCAGCCCGCGATGGAACCCCAGATCACCATCTCTTCATAGAGATAGATCTTTCCCGCCGTGTGGGTCCTTCCGGCGAACCGGGGCACCAGGCCCACGGCTGCCAGCACCGTAAAGACGCCCGCCGCCGACAGGAAGCCGTAACTCCCCCCGAAGAGGAGCAAAAAACATTTTGTCAGCATCATCCCTGATTGTCCTCCTCCATGCTCTTTCGGTCCGCGATCTCAATGAGGGCGTTGTCCACGTCCTTTTCATAGTTCCGCATGGCGACCTCGATGGGCGTGGGATCCTTCGTGATGACCCTGCCTCCCGCGTGGTTAAAAAAGATCAAAATCCCCAGCGCCACCCCCACGGAGTAAGCCACCTCCAGGGCGTTTACGCCCCCGGGCTCCGCATTCATGATCATCCGGTACATTTCCGTAAAGATGTCGTTGATGCCAATGTCGTTGTGGTAGGCCATGATCGTAAAACCGGTACCAAAAAAACTCACGAGACACACCGCGACGGTCTTCAGATTCTGAACCCATCCCGGTGTATCGCCGTGAGTCACATATTCGATCAGCACGTCCGTCTCCCCGATCACCTGGACGGTGATCTGCGGACACGCCTCCTCCATCAGTTCCACCAGCCGGAGCGAGCTCACCACATGTCTCTTCGGATCTTTTTCTCCAAAGTGATGAACCTTCAGGCTGTTTAATTTCGCGCTGATATTTTTATCCGCGCATCTAAGACTGCAGATATCCCGCAGGAACACATCCTCCGACTTGATCTTCGCGCTCCGCAGGCACTTTAAATAGACGTTGCTGTTGCTGCTCATGGAAACTCCTTTCCGAAAGACACTCCATTTCCTTCGGATAGATTTTCCATAAACAGGCCGGATTATTCCTCCCAGACCGGTTCAAATGCAATATTCAAATCCACGTCGCCCTTGATCCCCTGTACGCTTCCCTTATTGGAATACTGCCAGATCTTGTACGCGTAAGGATAATACATCTCGACCTTGTAATAGGCGAACCACTTGTCGTATTCCTCCAGCTGTTCCAGATCCAGCATGAGAGCGCCCATCTCCAGGTTGTGATAGACCATGGGCCGGTATCCGGCCGCCTTGATGGTGTCGCAGAACAGTTTCACCAGCCTGGTGCGCTCCTGGGCGTCCAGCTGATTCATCCTTCCGTCCTCCGCGGTCTTCTCCACATCTATGACCACCGGGCAATCAATTCGATAGGGTTTGATCAGGTCCAGGACCAGCTGGGCTTCCTCCAAAATTTCCGCGTCATTCACCGCCTGAGTGAAGAAATAGACTCCCGTCTTGATCCCCGCGTCATTTGCGCCCTGTAAGTTGGCCTTTGCGCTCTCGTCCGTCACAAGCGTACCTTTTTGTCCGTATCCCCGGTAACCCGCCCGGATAAAGGTGAACGTCACGCCGTCCTCCGCCACCTTTTTCCAATCGATGGCTCCCTGATACAGGGACACGTCGATCCCCTTGTAGGAGGTCACCGCTCCGTCCCGCAAATACTGCAGCTCCCCGTTCTCGAGAAGATTTAAGTTCGTCTCGACATAATCATTTTTCTTCATGGTATCCTTCACAGGGATAAAATGATACTTTCCGCTGCTTGCGACCACGAGATGATCCTTATAAAGGGGGCGCAGCGTCTCCACAACGGAAGTACCCTCCCCGAGGCTGAGACGGATCTGTTCGAGAACGTCCTGCTCGCCCTCCATCTTTCCCGTTTCATATTCCTCTAAAAGGCGGCGGGTCAGCTCCTCCTGGGCCTCCGCTTCCTCATAGGCATCCGGAGAATCCGGCGTCTCTTCCCCTGAATTGTCACTCTCAATCTGGTTTACGGCCTCCTGCGTCTCCTTCGCATTCCTGTAGTTCAGATAAACGTTCCCCACAAAATACAATGTCAGCAGGATCATCAGAATCGTTCCGGCCGCAAAGAGCGGCGCGCGCAGTTTCTGATGAAACCCTGTCCTGTCATTCGGTTTTCGGTTCACGGAATCCCTGGCAAGCTGATACTTGGCAGCCCTCTCGTTGTCAGGCCGGCTGATCCTGCCGGTGTCGTCCAGATCCAGGACTTCAAAATCATCCTTTTTATCGCTTTCCATCCAGTTTTTCAATATCAGTCCACCCCTTGCGCTCTCTGTATCCCAAGATCATTTCCATCTTTTTTATTTTAGCTTATTTCGTGCAAAAAAGAAAGCCCCATATTTAGGAAATAGCGTGTTCCCGGAGCTGCTGCAAAATCTTTTTTTCTCTTCTGCTGACCTGTACCTGGCTGATCCCAAGGCTCTGGGCTGTCTCCGTCTGGGATTTGTCCCGGAAATATCTGAGCCAGATCAGTTTTTTATCATCCTCCGCAAGTTCTTCCAGGAGCTGTTTTAAGAGCATGCGGTCCAAAAGCTTTTCCTTTTCCGGATCCCTCACCCCCGGATACAGGGAAGCGCGCACGCCTCCTCCCTCCGCGTCTCCGGCGATCCTCTCCAGGAGCGGCAGCATGGTTCCTCCTTCCGTCTCCAAGCCCTCCTCCAGGGAATCCACGCAGTTGTCCGCGTCCAGGGCCAGCAGCGTTTCCTCCTTCGTCATTCCCGATGCCTGAATGAGTTCCTCCAGGCAGGGTTCCCGCCCCAGCTCCCCAAAGAGTCTTTCCCGGACAAGGGCAAGCCGGGCGCTGTTTTCTTTTACGGCCCTGGAAATTTTTACAAGTCCGTCGTCCCGGAGGAACCGCCTGATCTCCCCCATGATCAACGGAACCGCGTATGTTGAAAACTGAAGCCCCAGGGAGAGATCAAATTTATCGATGGCCTTGATCAGCCCGATGGCCCCGATCTGAAAGAGATCCTCCGAATCCACGCCTCTCCCGGAAAACCGCTTTGCGATGTGACGGACCAGCCCCAGATTTTTCTCGATCAGCACCTCTCTCGCCTCTTTATCTCCCGCCTGTGATTTTGCGATCAGCGCCGACACATTTTCCATGACTACTCCTCTCCTGGTATCCAGGATCCGCTGGTCATTTTTTTCCGCATATGTATTCTGGTTCCCTTTCCCGGGCTGCTCTCCACCTCCAGATGATCCATAAAGGCCTCCATAAAGGCGAAACCCATGCCGGAGCGGTCCAGTTCCGGCATAGTGGTGTAGAGAGGTTCCATCGCCTTGGAGATGTCTTCGATCCCCTTTCCCTGATCCTCCACCGTCACGTCCAGCACGCCGTCCGCCAGCTTGCAGGCAAGCCGGACCTTGCCCGGAAAATAATCCCCTGCGGATGGCCTCACCTCGCCGTGCCGGCTGTACCCCTGCAGGTTCCCGTAGCCGTGGATGATAGCGTTTGTCACCGCCTCCGAGACCGCCGTCTTGATATCCGACAGTTCCTCCAGAGTGGGATTTAAGTGCGCCACAAAGGCGGCCACGGCAACCCTTGCAAGTCCCTCGTTCGTAGATCTCGCGTCAAATAACAGTTCCATCTCGTTGTTCATTTTCTTACCCTCAGCGCTCTCTTTGCGCTCCTTTCCTGTTCTTCGTTCCTGTTTTTTCTCTCTTTTACGGCATCTTTCGCGCCCGTCCTTCCGCTTACGGCATCTTTCGCCGCCCCGTCTTTCCGCTTACAGCATCTTTCGCCGTCCCGTCTTTCCGCTTTACGGCATCTTTCGCCGCCCCGTCTTTCCGCTTTACGGCATCTTTCGCCGCCCCGTCTTTCCGCTTTTTTATGCCCCGTTTTCAACCGGTTTTCACCACTACGCCAGCACTTCCACCAGGGCGCTCATGCCGGAGAGATCCAGGATCCTGCGGATCTGTCGCCCTACGTTGATGGCATAGACCTTTCCTCCCAGGCAGGCTATCTTTTTATAGCGTCCCATGATGATGCCGATCCCGGAGGAGTCCATAAACACGGTGTCCTCAAAGTCAAACACCACATGACACACATTCTCCTCCATCAGGAAACGGTCCGCCTCCTGGCAGATATACCCGGCCTGGTAGTGATCCACCTCCTCCGGAAGCTTCACCATAAGGCAGTTGTCGATCACTTGAAAGTTCTCCATTTTCCCTTCCTCCTCGCATAAACGAAATCCAGACAACAAAAAAGAGCCGACAGCGTTTCTGTCAACTCTTTTCCTTCGTAGCTCTTCTTTTTTATCTTTCGGTTCCTGGCACGGCAGGAGACTACTCTGTCATATCCTCCATGTCCGGAAGCCACTGTCCCGCTTTTCTCGCCCAGTCGGTGTCCGGGAACAGTTCGATCACTCTATTATAGACTGCGGCCGCGTTCACCAGATCCTCATTACCCCGGTAAGCGTTGCCCAGATCCAGAAGCGCCTCCCCGTTGCTCGGGTCATAGTAAACCGCCTTCTCAAAATTCTCAATAGCCGCTTCAAAATCCTTGTTTCGGAAGAAAGTATATCCGGCGTCATGGTAATTCTTCGAGAGGTCCGGCCCGATCAGCTTCAGGAGGGAATCATACAGCCCGCGGAACTGCTCGGACATCTCTTCCAGATTCAGATTCGTCCGGATATCCTCCAACTTTTCCGCCGTCTGGTTCACATCCTGCGTGTCGAGATATACGGAAGCCGCGTCATAGAGCATGTCCATCATCTGCAGCCTGCCGTCCGTTCCCTCATATTCGTCCAGTTCCGCCTGAAGCTTCGTATTGGAATCCTCCAGCGTCTTGATCTGATTCTCCAGCTGCTGGATCTGATTGGTCCTGGAATCCAGCTGGCCCGCGATGGTATCCACCCGGTTCTGGGCGTCCTCCTGGGCCATCCTCTGACTCGCCGGGAGAACCAGAAAATACATGGCCGCCGCGCCGATCACCAGGCCGATGATAATGTTCAGCACCGTAGAAAAACCGCTCCTCGTCCCGTCCGTAAGGCTAGCCGGCTGGATGATCACCTCGTTGTCATTCTGGTAGCGCACCGTTTCTTCCTTTTTGCGCCGGCGCTCGCTCTTCTCATTTTCGTCCGGAGCCAGCATCCGGTCCACTTCCTGAAGATAACGGAGCGCCTGGGTATTTCCACGGTCCACGTTCAGGGCCTTGTTCAATTCCTTCCGGGCCCGCTCCCAATCCTCGTTGTCTATATGCAGGAGCGCCAGCAAGAGACGCGCCTTCACGAATCTGGGACTTAGGGAAACCACTTTTTTCAGCTGGATCACCGCCAGGTCCTGACTGCCCTGCCTGCAGTATTCCAGGGCCTGATTAAACTTCTTCATCGTCTGCCGGATATTGTCGTACCGGGAGGGATTGTTCTGGATCCGCTCAATATAATCGGAGGCCACGTTCTTCTTCGGCTCCACGTTCATGCTGAGTATCCACTCGCTCATGGCGGCGGTACACTCTCCGATCTCATAATAGACCAGTCCCAGAAGGTTTCTGGCCTCCACATTTCTGCTGTTAAATTTCAGACTTTGTTCCAGACTGTCGATAGCGCCGGTGAGATCCCGGACTGAAGCCTTTTCCAGGCCCTCGTTATAATATCGATTGGAGAGAGCCAGGATCTTTTTATACAACCCCACGTCCGCGCCGCAGGCGGTGCAGAAATCCTTCTCCGACAGCTGGCATCCACATTGGTAACAAACCATGCCGATTCCTCCTAGCTCTCCGGCTCTTCTTCCTTTTTCACGAACATCTGCTCAAAAATCCCCGCGATATCCGTGGCGCTGTGATTATAAATCTCATCCTGAATCTCCTCCACCTCAGTGCTGGGGTGGAACTTCTTAAGTTCTTCCTCGAAATTGATCATTTCAACCGACTCCTAAATATGCTTTCACTTCTCCTGCCAGATACAGACTTCCGGCAATGTATATCTGCGTGTCCGGCTCCTTTTCCTGAAGCAGCGTCTCAAGCGCCTCCGGCGTGTCCCGGAAACTGCGGATCACAGGGCATGCAGGCGTCAGACCAGGTCTTTTTTCAACTAGTTCTCTCGTCAAGTCCTCCAAAGTCTCCATCTGCGCCGCCCGGCCGGAGTGCAGCGCCGTCAGGCAGATCGTCCCAAACAGCCGGGAATCCAAAATCCTTCCCAGCATTTTTTCATAAGCCTTGTCCCTCACCGCGGAAAAAAGAAGAAGTCTTTTCCCCTTCCAACCGTCCGCGGCCACTGTCTCCAGGAACGCCCGCACCCCGTCCTCGTTATGGGCTCCATCCACATAGACGCCCGGACGGACCTCTTCCATCCTCGCCGGCCAGAAGCACTTTTTCACGCCCTCCCGGATCTGCCGGGCCGTAACCGTCCTGCCCTGATCCAGTTCTTCCAGAGCCCGGACGGCGAGCGCCGCGTTTTCCATCTGATATCTCGCGGTCGTCCTCAAAGTAAGGCTAATATCATTATAATACCGACTGTGCAAAGAAAAATCAATGTTTTTATTCTTAAAATTTAAGAAGGAATAGTCTTTTTTCGACACCGGATGCGAAATTGCGCCAACTTTTTCCGCCATTTCGTCAAAAACCGCGCTTACGCTTTTCGAAGTCTCCGTATATACCACCGGTACTCCCGGGGCGATGATCCCCGCCTTTTCCCAGGCGATCTTTTCCGGGGTATCCCCCAGGTACTCCACATGATCCAGGCTGATCCGGGTAATCACGGCCAGTTCCTTATGGGACACGGAGTTCGTGGCGTCCAGCCTGCCTCCCAGACCAGTCTCCAGGATCACAAAATCCGGCTCTGCCTCCCGGAACAAGAGCATGGCCATAAAAAACAGATACTCAAAAAAAGTCGGATGGTACAGGCCGGGAATCAGGTCGTAGACTTGGAGAAAGGCCCGCAGGAAGCTTTCCCTGTCCGCCATCTCCCCCCGGATCAGAAACCTCTCCCTCACGTCCACAAGATGCGGGGAGGTGAAGACGCAGACGGCATATCCCGCCTCCTCCAGCATGTACCGCAGGTACGCGCACACGCTGCCCTTGCCGTTGGTCCCCGCCACATGGATGATCTTAAAATCCTTGTCGGGACTGCCCAGACGCTCTAAAAACGTCCGGGTGTCCTCCATGGTGTTTTTTGTCGTAAAGCGGGGAATATCCAGAAGATATTCCACCGCCTGTTCATATGTTGTGATATTCTGTCTGTTCATAATAGGATTACTTCAGCTGCGCCAGCCGTGTTTCTACCTGCTCCATCATCCGGGTGTACCTTGCCAGTTTCTCCTTCTCCTGGGCGACCTTTTCTTCCGGCGCTTTGGAAAGGAATCTCTCGTTGGAGAGCATGCCGTTGACCCGGGCGAGTTCCCCTTCCAGACGGCTCTTTTCTTTCTCCAGCCGCTGGATCTCCTGTGCAATGTCCACCAGCTCCGCAAAGGGGATGTAGAGCGTAGCGCCGGGGATCACCACGGAAACCGCGTCCTTCTCGATCCCGGTCTTATCCTCCTGGATCTCGACTTCGCTGGCATTTGCCAAAGACGCAAAGAACAGTTTTCCCTCCGCAAAGGTATTCCGGATGCCCAGGTCTGTGCTGACAACGTACACTCCCGCCTTCCTGCCGGGCGCCACGTTCATCTCGCTGCGGATGTTCCGGATCCCCCGGACAGCTTCCTTCAGGATCTCGATGTCCTTCTCTTCCTTTTCGTAGACCCTGCTTTCCGAAAAGACGGGCCAGCTGCTGATCATGATGGACTCTTCTTCCGTCTGCAGCGTGCAGAAGATCTCCTCGGTGATAAAGGGCATATAGGGGTGCAGAAGCTTCAGGGCGTCGATGAGGACGCTCTTCAGGGTCCAGAGAGCCGCGTTCCTGCTTTCAGCGTCGTCACTGTTATAGAGACGGGGCTTCACCATCTCGATATACCAGTCGCAGAACTCATCCCAGATAAAATCATAGACCTTCTGCACGGCGATGCCCAGTTCAAAACTCTCCATGTTCTCCGTCACGTCTTTCACCAGCGTGTTGAGTTTCGACAGGATCCACTTGTCCACGGGCTGCAGTTCTCCCGCCCCTGGCTCCGTGACATTCTTCCCCTCCATGTTCATCAGGATAAAGCGGGAGGCGTTCCACACTTTATTTGCAAAGTTGCGGGAGTTCTCCACCCTCTCATAATAGAAACGCATGTCGTTTCCGGGGGCGTTTCCCGTGATCAGCGTCAGACGCAGGGCGTCCGCGCCGTACTTGTCGATGATCTCCAGGGGATCGATGCCGTTGCCCAGGGACTTCGACATCTTCCGGCCCTGGCTGTCCCGGACCAATCCATGGAACAAAACGGTGTGGAAGGGCTTCTCCCCCATGTGCTCATACCCGGAAAAGATCATCCGGATCACCCAGAAGAAGATGATGTCATATCCCGTCACAAGGACGTCCGTGGGATAAAAATAATCCAGATCTTCCGTCTTCTCCGGCCATCCCAGGGTCTCAAAGGGCCACAGCGCGGAGGAGAACCAGGTGTCCAGCGTGTCGGGATCCTGGGTGATATGAGTGCCGCCGCACTTCGGACACATCTTCGGCATCTCCCGGGCCACCGTGACCTCCCCGCAGTCGCCGCAGTAATAGGCGGGGATCCTGTGCCCCCACCAGAGCTGGCGGCTGATGCACCAGTCCCGGATATTGTCCGTCCAGTTGTAGTAGATCTTTTCCATGCGGTCGGGGATCAGACGGATGGAACCATTCTTCACGGCCTCTACGGCAGGTTTGATCAGCTCCTCCATCCGGACGAACCACTGCTCCTTCACCAGGGGCTCCACGGTGGTCTTACAGCGGTCGTGGGTCCCCACGTTATGGGTGTAATCCTCGATCTTCACGAGAAGCCCCTGCCGGTCCAGTTCCTCCACGATGGCCTTCCTCGCCTCATAGCGGTCCATCCCGGCGTACTTCCCGCCGTTTTCGTTGATGGTCGCGTCGTCGTTCATGATGTTGATGACGGGCAGATCATGCCGCTTTCCCACCTCGAAGTCGTTGGGGTCGTGGGCGGGGGTAATCTTCACCACGCCGGTGCCGAACTCCCGGTCCACGTAGGTGTCCGTCACCACCGGGATCACACGGTTCACGATGGGCAGCAGTACGCTCCTGCCGATCAGGTGCGCATAGCGCTCGTCCTCGGGGTGAATGGCCACGGCGGTATCCCCCAGCATGGTCTCCGGCCGGGTGGTGGCAAAGGTCAGAAACTCCGTGTCGCTGGGCGTGCCGTCCTCTCTCATCACCGGGTACTTGATGTGCCAGAGATGGCCAGCCTGCTCCTGATACTCCACCTCCGCGTCGGAGATGGAGGTATTGCACACGGGACACCAGTTGACGATCCGGGCGCCCTTGTAAATATAGCCTTTTTCATGCATCTTTACAAAGACTTCCGTTACGGCCTTGTTGCAGCCCTCGTCCATGGTGAAGCGCTCCCGGTCCCAATCGCAGGAGGAGCCCAGCTTTTTTAACTGGGAGATGATCCTTCCGCCGTACTCCTTCTTCCAGTCCCAGGCTCTCTCCAAAAATTTCTCCCTGCCGAGATCATGCTTGTCGATGCCTTCCCCTTTCAGCTTCTCGATGATCTTCACCTCCGTGGCGATGGAGGCGTGGTCCGTCCCGGGCTGCCAGAGGGCGTTGTAGCCCTGCATCCTCTTAAAGCGGATCAGAATGTCCTGCATGGTGTTGTCCAGGGCGTGACCCATGTGGAGCTGGCCTGTGATATTTGGGGGCGGGATCACGATGGTGAAGGGTTTTCTCGAGCGGTCCACCTCCGCGTGAAAATATTTTTTGTCAAGCCATTTCTGATACAGCCTGTCTTCAATCCCCTTGGGATCGTAAGTCTTCGCCAATTCTCTGCTCATAGCGCTTCTCCTTTTCTGATTTCCTGTCTGCACAGCTTCTTCTCCACAAAAAAACCCTCCGCAGATCTCTGATCTGCAAAGGGCGTATATACGCGGTACCACCTTTGTTCGAGAGGGCCTCGCAGCCCGCTCCTCACAGACTTCTCCTTACCGCCGTGCAGCGTGCGGTCATTCCAAAGCCTTATCCTGTAACGGGGATCATCCGTGAAAGCCTAACTGACCGCCCTCCGGCGGACCCTTCTCAGCTTTCCGGCTCCGAAGCTACCTTCCGTCTTCCTGTCCCGAAACGCTCTCGCAGCGCCCGATCCCGGGCAAGCGCCTTCTCTGGCGGGGGGATCAACGTACTCCTCTTCCTCACAGCCTTTTCGAATATAGTGAAACTATACCGCCGGTAGAAAAAAATGTCAAGTGAAATCTTTGTGCGTGCCCTATTTCTCATCCTTGGCGTGGACCTGCCTCTTGATCTCATACATGAGTCCGTCGGCCTCCCGGATATAGTCCTGAAGCGCCAGGTCCTGATCCGGATCCGTGAGCACATAGCCGCAGCTCACGGAGATGCGGTATCTCCTGGTCCCGTCCCCGTTCTTGCGGTCCAGGTAATCCAGGATATTCTGCTTAACCTCTTCCGCCTCCGTCTGATCGCAGTCCGTCGCTATGATCAGGAACTCATCGCCGCCGAACCGGATGGCGATCCAGTCGTCCCGGATGATTTTTTTGATGGAATCCGCCACGGTCTTAATGGCGTTGTCACCGTTAATGTGTCCGTACACATCATTGATCTTCTTCATATAGTTGATGTCCACAAACATCACCATCAGGGTAGAGTGATTTCTCTGACAATTCTCATACAGAGGAAGCGCCTTATCCTCATAGCCGAAACGGTTGAACAGACCGGTCATGGGATCCTTGTCATACAGCTGGGTCAGTTTCCGGTTCACCGCGTCCAGACGCAGATTGGTCCGCAGGTTCTTTAGCGCCTGCTGAAGCCTCTCCAGATAGGAATAGAGCATATTCCCCTTCAGGATCAGGGCCTGGTCCTTGAATACGACATAGCCGTAGGGATATCGGCCGAAGTGCAGGGGGAGGAAATAATAGACATGCTGACTCCCCTCTTCCCTTTCATACCCCGGCACAAGGTTTTCCCTGTCCACTTTGTACCCGTGACGATGCACCCCATCCTTCAGGGATACGGCGACCTCCAGTTTCTTGTCCTGACCCTGTTCGAGAAGCTCCTCTTCATTCGCCATCACGTTCTGAAAATAGAGGGCGCTCAGGATCATGCTGAATTCCTCTCCCTCAAACATATGGTTCTTCTCGTAAAACTGCCGCAGCTTCTCCTTCAGGGAATCGTAATCCCAAGCGCTGGAGACATAATAGAGCTGCAGGATCCTCTCGTGCTGATCCAGCAGATCGTTCCTCAGAGAATTCAGGTAAGAATTTCCACAATACTCTTTTCGCTGCGCCACACAGCGGGGATTATCCAGACATCCGCAGCTCTCCGCGACCACCGCGCGGGTGGGCACCTTTATCTTGACCGCTTTCCCCTCCTCTGCGTCAGTCCCGTCCCAGAGGATCCGGCAGCACTCATAGCCGATTCTCTCGTAATCCTGTGCCACGGAAGTAAGCGCGGGATAAAAGATCCTTCCATCGTTCATCCAGTCGAAACCCGTGACGGCCACGTCCTCCGGGACCCGGTACCCCTGGTTTCGGAGCTCCGACGCCGCCGACAGCGCCATATAGTCATTGGCGCAGATGAGGACGTCCGGCAGGCCCTTTTCGGATCTGACAATCTGATCCACCACAAGGATCGTTTTCTCATATCCCCATTCCCCATAAAAGATGTCTTCGGGATCCAGATTCAGCCCATGGCTTTCCAGCACTTCCTTCGTGACGCGGAGCCGCTCGACGCTGTCCACGTGATCCGGCGTTCCTCCGATAAACGCCGCCCTTTTGATCCGATGTTCCTCAACCAGGTGCGTCACCAGCTCACGCATCCCCGCCTCGTTGTCCACGCATACGCAGGGGATCCCCTCCATCTCCTTCCCGATGCTCACTACGGGAACCCCGTTTTCCCTGGCCAGACGGCACAGGGTTTCAGCTGTCTCATCGGAATTCAGCATGGTGGAAAAAACGATCGCCCCGTCATAGCCCCGGATATCGCTCAGCCCATAGATGGCAAGTTCCCCCGCGTTGATATCCCCATGCTCGCTGTAAGCCGCATGACTCATAAAGACAAAGATATCAAAATCTTCTTTTTCCGCATACTTCTGAATGCCATCTATGGCGGCATACAAGGATTCCCTGCTCCAGCCATTTGCATATACCGCTAATTTTTTCTTCATCTCTCTTCCCCGATCAACTTTTCAAGATTGTCTGTAAAGAGTTATTTCTGAAACACAAACACGTTCCAGGAAAGGGGGCTTACATGTGCCTGCAGAACGCCCTCCGCGAACGCGTCCCCCTCCTTTGCCGCAGGGACGATATTCTCCGGTTCCTCATAACGGTTCTTCAGCGTCAGATCGCCGTTTGCGATCTCCAGATGCGTTTGGAACCGGAAACCTTCAAAACCTTTGATATCTATGTTTAAGGGGTACTCCTGCTCCTCGTTCCGGTTGATCACGAATACCGTCAGCCGCTCCTGTTCCTGATCCCAGGCAGCGGCGGAGTCAACATAGTTCAGCCCCTCTTTTCCCGTGTACTGGGAAGTATCGTCAATGGCGTACCCCGGCAGGTCGAAAGTCTCGCCCTGCACATGGACCCTCATGGAGGTTCCACGGGCGTACTCCATCAGTTCCGTCAGCGCATAGTAGGAAGCGGATCTCCAGACATGGTCGTGATTTGAGCTGCAAAGCGCCGCCAGTCCTCCGGTCATACAGCCGATCTTCACCCGGTCCGCATGGCGCAGGAACGCCAGCTGGATGGACGCCATGGAGAGCATCTGCAGGAGGTCTCCGCCGGGGAACTCCCTCTCCGGCATGTGGTCCGGATCATGGAGGATATATTTCCTCTCCGGGTCAAAGCGATAATGGGTCCGCGCCATATTGTGTATGCCGTACCCCGGATGCAGGGGGACATTGGGCCGGATCATCGCGCCGTATTCGTCAAAGGACAGCATGATCTTTTTCGGGGACCGGCACTTCGCCCCCACAAGGTCGCACATGGCGATCTCCGTATTAATAAAATCCTCATAATAGGCGCTGCCGCCCAGCAGGGCCTTCACGTCCCCGGGAGGCGCGCTGTGATAATGGTGCATCGAGATGTAGTCCACCGTCTCGTAACATTCCTGAAGCACCGTCTCCTCCCAGGAGGGGTAATGATCCATAAAGGGCGCGGAGGAAGCGCATACCGCGGTCTCAATCGAGGCGTCGATCCATTTCATGGCCTTGGAGACCTCGTTGCAGCGCACCCCGTATCCCCGGGGATCCTTTTCCCAGGAACCCAGCTGCCAGGGGCCGTCCATCTCGTTTCCCAGATACCAGGTTTTCACGCCGTAGGGCTTCTCATGGCCATACTTTCTGCGGAGGTCGGACCAGTAGGTTCCTCCCTCGTGATTGGTGTACTCCACGAGATCCATGGCGTCCTGCATCGTGCCGGTGCCGAGATTTACCGTGTAAAGCGCTTCCGTGCCGACCTTCTCCGCCCACTGCAGATACTCGTCGTGCCCCACCTCGTTCGTGATGTACTGGTACCAGGCGGGATCCAGATGCACTTTTCTCTCATTCTTTGGCCCGATGGAGTCCTTCCACTGCCAGGCCGACACATAATTCCCGCCGGGCAGCCTCACCGCCGGCAGGGCGGTTCCTTTCAGCGCCTCGATAAAGTCCCCGCGGAATCCCTGTTCATCCGCAGTGGGATGCTTTGGATTATACATGGTTCCGTTTACCATCGTTCCGATGGGCTCCAGGAACGCGCTGAACAATCTTGGTGAGATCTCCCCAATGGGAAAGGAAGGATGTATTGTTATCTTCGCTGTCTGTGCCATATTTTTTCCCCCGTATTTTTAATAATTGCCATGCAGGATAACTAGTTGAGCTGATAGGAAGGCTCCACCTTCCGGTTGCCGCAGAGCTTATAGTAGTCCAGAAAGATCCTCTGCATGATGGCGTCCACGTTCTCCGCTCCCGCGTCCAGCATGACTGCCAAAAACTGCATGGCGCTGTACCGGATACAGATATCCACCGTGCGGATGCTCTTCTGAATTGCGGATTCCATGGAATGAGAGGCGGACTCCAGCTCTCCGTCGCTTACGTTCTCCGACGCCTGGGGCGTGAGGACCACCATCACCACCTCTATAGTATGTCCATAACGCTCTCCCAGTTTCTTGAGATAACTGTATATTTTTGTAAAATCCTGACTTTCCACCGTAAAGGCTCCCCGGTAATCCCCCTTGGCAGTCACTTCCGTTATGTAATGCTTCAGATCGTCGATAAACTCCTCCGGAAGGCCCCGGCTCATGCGCCTCTCGCTCTCCTCGCTGGGCCGCATCTCCAGCTCGCCCTGGTCGAAGAGCTCCAAAAAGAAATCCAGAAGCACCGGGTCGAACTGCGTCCCCCGGCCTTTTACAAACTCTTCCCGAATCTTCTCTTTCGAAAGCGCCTTTCTATAGATACGGTCGGAACTCATGGCGTCATAGGCGTCCGCCAGTCCCACAATCCTCGCATTCACCGGAATGTCTTCTCCGGCGAGGCCTGAGGGGTAGCCCGTTCCGTCGTATCTCTCGTGATGACATCTCGCCACGCTCTTTGCATCCGGCAGAGTCGTGACGTTCTTCAAGATGTCCGCACCGATGGCGGCGTGGGATCGGATCACGTTAAATTCCACCTCCGTCAGCTTCCCATCCTTATTGAGCACGGAATCCGGCACGCCGATCTTTCCGATGTCATGCAGGAGCGCCTCATAGCGGAGGGTGTCGATCCTCTCCTTCGGCCAGCCCAGCTTTCTCGCCAGAATCGCAGAATACTCCGCCACCCGGAAGGAATGGCCCTTGGTGTAGCGGTCTTTCGCGTCGATGGCGCTGGCCAGCGTCTCCACCATCTGCTGGGACATCTGCTCCACTTTTTCGATATATTTCGCCTTTTCCGAGCCGATCAGGGCGGCGTCCAGCTCCGTCCGCCTCCTTATCATGGCCTCCAGACAGATCCTCGCCAGAACATAAATGCTGAGGATAAAGATGAAGGCCGTGACCCCTTCGACGGAGATATCCGCCCTGTACTGGGGATCCCTGCCCCGGTTCCAGACGGCGACCGCCAGACAAAGCGCAGAGGCCAGAGCCGTCCAGTTGCAAAGAGCCTTGTCTTCATAAAGGATGCTGAGGACCATGGGAATGGCAAACGTCGCAAAGACGATGGTAAACTGGTAGTGGGAAAACGCCACGTTGGCACAGAGGACAACCGTTCCCAGGATCAGCACGTATTTCTGGAACGTAACGCTTTTCGACCGATTGACGATCATCTGGACCGCAAGTATCGTCACGAGATTGACCAACGTCGTCAGCGCCAGATACCGCGCCACCTTCTGGACTATGGTATCCGGTCCATATCCCTGGGACCGGGTGACATAGAGCGCAATGCAACCATACAGCTCCGCCAGAAAGATCAGCCCCGCCGTCGCCAGCTGGGCAGTCAATATTATCCTTTTCCACCGCACATAGTTGATACTATTACTTGTCGTCATATCAATCCCTTACTCTCCAAAATCTTCCCAGCGCATGGCTGGAGACCGTTCCTGAAACTTTCCAGGCCGCGGGCACACATTACCCCATTTATATCCATTATGCAATATTTCCCACAAAAAAGCAATACCATAAGACATATCCCTCAGAAAAACCTGTGACAGTTCCCCGCAAAAAAGACGGGCCCTTCCGTCCACGCCGAAAGGGTCCGCCCGCGCTTATTCCACACTCTCTTACATTACGACCAGAACCTCGTTCTCCTCCTGCATATCCGCCGCGGGAACATAGGGCTGATCCAGCTTCTTTCCGTTCAGGTAAAACTCCTTAAAGCCGCACTCCGCGCCGCTGTCGTTCTTCACCGTGATGTGGATCTTTTTGCCGCGGAAATTCTTGTCCATGGTCATCTCCTTCCAGTCGCTGGGAATGGTGGGACATACCCAGAGGCCGTTCAGGTCGGGTCTCATGCCGCAGATGCCCTCCACGCAGCCCACCATGCAGGTGGAAGCGGTCCCGGTGAGCCAATGGACATGGCTCCGGCCCTCGAAAGGCGAATCCACGCTCTCCGTAAACTGCCCATGTACGTAGGGCTCCAGTCTTCTGACGTCCGCGTCCTCGTTCTGGGATGCGGGCGAGCTCTCGGCAAAGTACTCGTGTGCCCGGTTTCCGTGGCCCATCAAGGACTCCGCCAGGATGATCCAGCCCTGGGGCTGGGAAAAGATACCGCCGTTCTCCTTCGTCGAAGGGTTGAACAGCAGGGCCAGGGCGCCGTCAAAGGCATGGTCCACATAGGAGGGCGCCATCACCCGGACGCCGTACTTCGTGTTCAGCTCCCGGTGCACGCTCTCCAGGGCCTTCTCCGCCTGATCCTTCGTGGCCAGGCCGCTGATCACCGCCCAGGACTGGGGATTCAGCCACATGCTGGCCTCGGGATCCTTCTTGGAACCGATCACCTGGCCGTCCTCTTTGATGCCGCGGACAAAGCGGTCGCCTTCCCAGCACTCCTTGTTGATGATCTCGCCCAGCTCCTTCTGGGTCTTCTCCAGATACGCTATATATTCCGTGTCATTCAAGTCTTCGGCAAAGCCCTTCATGACCGTGAACGCATAATACAGCTGCAGGGCCACGAAAGTGGACTCGCCCTTCTTTCCCAGGCGCAGACAGTCGTTCCAGTCCGCGTGGAGGCCTGCGGGCATCCCGTGATCGCCCAGCCTCTCCATGGAGAAGTTGATGGCCCTCTTCAAGTGGTCGTAGACCGTGCCCTTATCCCCGTTGTTGGCGTAAGGGATGACCTCTTTAATATAATCCTTGTCCCCGGACTCCGCCACATACTTCCACACCGTGGGGAAGAGCCAGAGGGCGTCGTCCGCGCGGTAAGCGGGGTGTCCCGTCATCTTCACCCACTCCGGATCGTCCGGGGTGCCGGAATCGCCGGGCACGAAATCAAACAGTACCAGGGGCAGACCGCCGCCGTTGTCTACCTGGGCGGAGAGCATGAACGTGATCTGCTTCTTCGCCATGGCGGAATCCAGATGGATGATGCCCTGGATATCCTGCACGGTATCGCGGTAACCATAGCCGTTTCTCTGTCCGCAGTAGCTGAAGGACGCCGCCCGGGACCAGGTGAAAGTGATAAAGCACTGGTACGCGTTCCAGGTGTTGATCATGCTGTTGAAAGCGGGATCGGGCGTATTCACCTGGAAGTTCATCAGCTTGGAATGCCAGTAGTCGATCAGGGCCTTCTTCTCCTTCTCCACGACAGAGAGATCCTCGTAACTCTTCAGGATCTCGTCCGCCACCCAGGGCTCCGCCTGTCCCAGAAGGAAGGCCACCTCCTTCGTCTCGCCGGGCTTTAAGGAGATCACGGTGTGAAGAGCGCCGCAGCCATTGGCGTTATAGTTCAGCACATTGTCGCACTCGCCCCTCTCCACGGCAACGGGATTCCCGTACCCGTGATAATTTCCCAGAAACGCCTGTTTGTCCCCGTTGTAGGACTTCACCTTCTGGCCGGCCATGCCGAAGAACCGCTCCCTGTGGTTGGAACCGGTCTCGTCCTTTCCGGTGTTGGCATTGATGGTCTGATAGATCTTATTTCCCTCAAAGAACGTACGGGTGATGAACTGGGTGTACTGCAGGTTCACCTGATCCTGCTCGTAATTGCTGTCGTTTGTAAACTCCGCATAGCCGAATATTGAAAGGTGGCGCTCCTGATCGGAGTTGTTTGCGACCTTCAGACGCCATACCTCGTACACCTTCCCCTGGGGCACATAGTACAGCACCTCGGAGTGAATGCCCGCATAATCCGCGGTCATATTGGAGTACGCCGTGCCGTGATGACATTCACACTGATATTCGTCCAGACTCTTCGCCACGGGCTGCCAGGTCGCGGACCAGTAATCCTTCGAGTCGTCGTCCCGCAGATAGATATATCTGCCGGGCGTATCGTCGCTGTTGAAGTGATAGCGGATGATCCTTCCGTTGGCACCGCTCTGCACAAAGCTGTAACCGCCCGCATTGTTGGAAATAATGGCGCCGTACGCAGGGGAACCCAGGTAATTCGCCCAGGGTGCCGGGGTATCGGGCCTGGTGATGACGTATTCCTTGTTGACCTCGTCAAAGTAACCGTACTTCATTTCTTGTAACCTCCTATAATTCCCTATTTTCAGACCGCCGAAACTGCTTCCTGCGTCAGGCTGCTTTCCCCGCGGCCCGCCGCCATGTTTTTTCCTTTTTGAAAACATTACGCGCGGCTTCTTACCTTCAGTATCATTCTAAATGTATTTTCAGAAACTTGCAATAGATTTTTTTGCCCTACATCTTTCTGCCTTTTCCCACATTGTCTGAAACGCTTGCCGCAGCGTTTCCTCCGGGAGATCGGAATAATGGATGAGGAACCTGTGCCTGTATTTTTCTGCGCTTTGATAGCAGTAAAGCGACACAGGGAGCAGCCGGATCCCCTCCCTCTCCAATTCCCCGACAAATCTCTCGTCGTCGATCTCCCGCTTCATGTGCAGGATGAAATGCAGCCCAGCGCTGTCCTCCTCCACACAGGCCTCCCGGGAAAGCCGGGATTCCTCGAGTACCCGCAGCATTTTCATGCGGTGCTGCCGGTAAGCGTTCCTCATGCGGCTGATGTGCCTCTCGTAATACCCCTCCCGGATAAAGGCCGCCAGCGTGTACTGTTCAAAGGCGGAGACCGCGCTGGAGATAAAGGAAAGCCGTTCCGAAAAGATCTGCATCAGCTTCTCCGGCAGGACCATGTAAGCGATGCGGATGGAGGGTGCCAGGGTCTTTGTAAAGGTATTCATATAGATCACATGCCCGTCGTCCAGACTGGCCAGCGTGGGAACCGGCCTCCCGTCAAAGCGGAATTCGCTGTCATAATCGTCCTCCACGATATAGGCGTCCCTCTCCGCCGCCCACTGCAGCAGCCTGTGCCTCCGGTCCGCCGGCATCACGCACCCGGTGGGAAAATGATGGGAGGGGGAGATGTGCACCAGGCTGGCGCTGCTCCCCCGCAGGGCGTCCACCGTCATGCCCCTGCCGTCCACCGGGATATACAGGCATTTTAACCCGTTTCCCTCATAGAGCCGCCCTATTTTTTTATAGCCGGGATCCTCCACGGCGGCCACTCTGTCCCGCCCGATGAGCTGCAGGAGCAGATAGTGCAGATACTCCGTTCCCGGGCCTATGATGATCCTTTCCGGGTCCGGCGCAAGACCCTTGGCCTTTCGCAGATAGTCCGCGATAGCCTCCCGGAGCTCCCCTACGCCCTCCGCCCCGGGCTTTTCCAGAAATTCCTCCTCCCGGTTTGTCAGCTCCCGCCGCATCAGCTTCGCCCAGGTAGAGAACGGAAAAGCGTCTTTCGCCGCATGATTTGTGGAAAAATCCACCCTCTTTTCTCCCGCAGGAACATTTCCTCCGACAGCCGTCGTGCCGCCTGCCATATTTATATTTTTATTCCTGTTTCCACTCCTTAAAACCTCCTTCCCGCTCCGGTCCTCCGAGGTTTCCGTCCGACTGCGGCTGCGCCCATGCAAAGCCTGCATCCCTTCATTTACGAAATAACCGCTCCGCTCCCGGGATGTGATATACCCCTCCAGCTGCAGCTGCGCGTAAGCGTTTTCTACGGTGATCACCGCGATCTTATGGCTGACTGCCATCTCCCTCTTAGACGGCAGTTTTTCCCCGGGTTTTAAGGTTCCTTCGGAGATATCCTCCCGGATGCAGCGGTAGAGATATTCGTACAGGGAATCGCTTCCCCTTTTCTCCAGATCATAAATCAGCATTGGCCCGCCTCCCATCTGGTCTTATTATTTTTTCTAAAAATGACATTACCAATAATACCACATCTGGTATATACTCTGCAATAACCAAATGAGTATACTCTGCAATAGCAAAATCAGTTTTCCTATCTGCTACATAGGGTATCTGAAAGAAAGAAGGGATTGAAATGAAAAAAACGGAATCTGTAGAAAACAATTTGCGGAAAAAAAGCTTTATTCTGCTGGCAGTGGGTTTGATCCTGACGGCCGCCAGCCTGCTGTTCGTCCTCTGGGCGCACAATAACAGCTACCGGCAGTCGCAGATCATCGGCGCCGAACTCTCTTCGGTACAGGCGGAGATCAAGGCGGCGGAAGCCGGAGAGACAACGGCGGACCTGGATGCCCTGAAGGCCCAGAGTTCCTCCCTCTCCACGGAAAAACTACATCTGGAACGGCCTTATTCCTACGGCCTGACCTTTCTCTTCCTGGCCATTGCCATCCTGCTCAAAGGCATATACAACGCCGTGGTCGGCAAGGTTCCCTCCAAGGCAGACGTAAAGCGCCTCGCCATGGCTGGCCTGATGGCGGCGCTCTGCTACATCGGATTTGCCGTATTTAAGTTTGACATCCCCGTGGGAACCGAAAAAACAGCCTTCCACCTGGGAAACGTATTCTGCGTCCTGGCGGCCCTGCTGCTGGGCGGGTTCTGGGGCGGCATGGCCGGCGCCGTGGGCATGACCATCGGAGACCTTACCACCGCCTATGTGACCAGCGCGCCGAAAACCTTCTTGTTAAAGCTCCTGATCGGCCTTATCGTCGGCTTGACGGCACACACTGTTTTTAAGCTCAGCCGCCCCCATTCCGCGAAGTATGTCACCGGCGTGACGATCCTGGCCTGCGCCCTGGGCATGGGCTTCAACGTGATCGCAGATCCCTTAGTGGGATATTACTATAAGACCTATCTGCTGGGCGTTCCCCAGGAGATCGCTTCCGTGCTGGCAAAGATAAGCACCGTCACCACCTTTGTCAACGCCATTGTGGCGGTGATCTTCGCCTCCATCTTCTATCTGGCGCTGCGCCCCGCCCTGAAAAAATCCGGCCTCTTCCTCCAGGTAAGCCCCGAGAAAGAGACCGTGTAAGCTCAAATTTTCCCTTCGTCCGTCCACCGGCAGGACTTCCTGCCGGAGACGCCCCGCCGGCAGGCCCTTCTTCCAAAAACGGCCTCCGGCAGGCTGGCGGGCCAACGAATTAATTCAGCTCCGCCGCGTCATAGGAAAGGGTCACATCCTGACGGTCATACAGTCTGTTAAATTCCCTCACAATGCGCTCCGCCATGCGCCCCTGCTGTTCCTCCCCGGCGTCCGCCAGGATGACAAGTCTCTGGGAACTGCTCAGCGGCATGGTCATATCTCCCATATTGATCGATGACAGGACGGCTTTCTCCAACAGGTTCATCACCCAGTATTGGCCCTCCATGTCAAAGAAATCAAACTTTTTCTCGGAAACCAGAGTAAACAGTAGCAGCTGCATCCGGTGAGCGCCGCTGGAGGCCTCCGCCCGCTTGATGAAGGCGTCCAGCTTTTCCAGTTCCGGATAAGCCTTTCTCAGCGCCTCTCCGCTTCCATCCCTGTTGCGTATGAACCGCAGCAGGATCTCCATGTCCTTATCCGCCATAACCTCGCTGTCTATCTTCCTGTCCAGCCTGTGATAAAAGCCCTGGCTGCCGCGCCCCTGCTGCCGCGCATAGTACAGCGCCTTGTCCGCACGCCTCAGCATCGTGGAATAAGCTTCCTGCCTTCCGCCGCAGACCACTCCCACGGAGACGGTAAGCCCCTGAAGGCTCTCCTGCTCCGCCTTGCGCTTCTCCAACTGCTTACGGAGCTCCTCGATCTGGTTCAGGACCCCATTCTCCGTACAAATATTCTTTAAATAGACCACGAACTGATCCTCTCCGAAGCGGGAGACAATTTTTTCTGCCCGGAGCTGCTCCATACACTCTGCAACGGTCTTCATCCACAGGTCACTCATGAGGAAACCATACCCCGCATCCTCCAAAGGCTGGTCTATCTTCACCAAAAGCAGGCTGCCGCTGCCCTCCCCAAGGGCGCTGCGGATCTTCCTCTCCCCGTGGCTCCGGTTATAGCAGCCGGTGAGACTGTCGTATCGGTTCCGGCCCTTTCTCTGCTCTTCCCGTTTTTTCATCACACGGTTCAGCAGAAGCCGCATTTCGTCCACTTCTTCCGAATCTTTTGGATGGCGGTTTGTCAGGGGATCCTTCAGACGGTCCTCCTCCACCAGGCGGATCAGCGCCTGGGCCACCACCGGGTCAAACTGCGTGGCGATCCCTTTTCTCAGTTCCTCCATGATCTCAACGGAGGACAGACGGTTCCGGTAAACTCTCTTGTTGCTCATGGCCTCGTATGCGTCCGCCGCGGCAATGATCCTGGCCGCCAGGGGAATCTCCTCACCCACCAGCCCATCAGGATAGCCTCTGCCATCATACCGCTCATGATGATGCTTGATGGCGGAGTCCGCCTCCGGGATGATCGTGATGCCCTTTAAGATCTCGCTGCCCACCACCGTGTGCTGCTTGATGATCTCAAATTCCTCGTCCGTCAGCGCGCCCTTCTTGTTCAGGATCGTATCCGGAATCCCCACCTTGCCGATGTCGTGGAGCAGCGCCGCGTACCGGATATTCTCCACCTCTTCCTCCGTCATGCCAAGCTCTTTCGCCAGCGCCGCCGAATATTCGGACACCTTGCTGGAATGTCCTCTGGTATATTCCTCCTTCGCGTCCACCGTGTTGGCGATGGTCATCATGCTCTGGGTGATGACCTCCTGCATCTGCCGGTTCTTCTGACTCAGCATATCCAGATATGTCACATTCTGCTTTGTGATCTCATCATAAAGCTTGGAAGCCATGTAGGAGCCGCCGAAACAGAGGGTCAGAAGCGCCAGCTGAATCTCCACATCCTTGCTGTTTGCGAGATTCATCTCCCCTTTATAGAACCGCAGTCCGACCGAAACGATATTGATCACCAGAGAGGTAGCCCCCGTATATAGAATCAGTTTGGGCTGATGATAGAGAATCAGGAGCGAGAGCATGGGCAGAATATAACTGAACACCATGACCGTGCTCCCTGTCAGCATGCTGAATATGTACATCAGAAAATATCCGGGGACGATATAATACCTCAGACTTACCATATCCGGCTTATACAGGTACAGCCCCAGACAGAAGAACGCGGGAAGCGCCGTTGTCGCCGTGAATGCCACGAGATACGCCAGCGTCCGTTCTCCCTTCAGGACTTCCCCGCAATAGGCGACGAATAAGACGCCCACGATCACCATCCATCCGGTAATCAGATTCCGATTGATCTTCTTAATCTGTGAATCCATCCTACCCCTCCTGTAGCCGTTCCATATCTGCAAGATACCGCTCGATCGCCTGTTTCGCGGCCGCAGTCTGTTTCAGAAGATCTTCGTGATAACGCCTCACATACTCCAGATCTCCCTCCCGGCTGTGCTTTTCCAGATCAAACGCCCTTTCGCTGGCCGCCGCAGCGCCGGCGATCCGCAGTTCGTTTTTCATGGCGTGCACTGTAATTTCATAATTCTTCAAATCTTCTGCTTTCAGATATTCCTGAAGTTTCCACTCGTTTTCCTCGGATTCCTGCAGGCAGAGCCTCAGAATGTCCAGATAGCCCTCTTCATCGCCGCCGGAACACTCCAAACCGGCGTATGGATCGAATACCTCCCGATCCGGCATCTGCCGTGCCGCCCCGGGATCTTCGGTTTTCCTGGAATTCTCTTCCATTCGGTCCCCGTTTCCGTAAGACGGCTCTTTGTTCCCTACGGGATCTTTCCGACCTTCCTTGCCTTCCGCCGCACCCTTCCCCCAGGCAGCGCGTTCCTCCTTACAAAGATACGCGAAGAGATATTTTTTCAGACAGGTCTCCAGTTCCCCCAGATTGATCGGCTTGGAAATATACTCCATAAAGCCCAGATCCATATACATCCTTTTTGCATTCTGCGTGGCGTTTGCCGTCAGCGCCACCACCGGCGTGTCAAAGCCCGGCTTCTCCCGAAGCCGCCGCAATACCTCCACGCCGTCCATCTTTGGCATCATGTGGTCCAGCAGGATCAGATCATACTTTTTATTCTCCACCCGTTCCAGGCACTCCTCGCCGCTGGGGACACACTCCACAGACATCTTATACAGCGCCAACAGACCTTTCGCCACTTTCAGATTCACAACGCTGTCATCCACCACCAACACCCGTGCCCCAGGAAATGTCAGATTTGTCTCAAAGGGCTTCACCGCATTCTGCGCCGCCGCTTTCGCCTGATTTTTCATCTCCCCGTAGGTCGGTTTCTCCTCGACAATCCTCTGGGTCAGCGTGATCGTAAAAGAACTTCCCTTCCCCCACTCGCTCTCCACGGAGATCGTTCCGCCCATCATATCCAGCAGTCCCTTGGTAATACTCAGTCCAAGTCCTGTGCCCTCGATCTTCCGGTTCTCGGTGAGCTCCATACGCTCAAACCGGGTAAAGATCTTTTCCAGGTTCTCCTTCCGGATCCCCTGACCGGTATCGGAAACCACGATCACCAGAACCGCGTCGTCCCCCAGCTTTTTCCAGCCGATCTTCAGGCAGATCCTGCCCTGATCCGTATATTTCACCGCATTTCCAAGGATATTCAGCAGAATCTGCCGGATTCTCATAGCGTCGCCGTATAAAGTGTTCGGAATATTGTCGTCCACTTCCTGCACAAACTCAATGGGCTTATTGTTCACGCGGAACCGTATGACTGTGGAGACATCATAGATCAGGGTCGAAAGCTGGTACTTCGCCTCGACGATCTCCAGCTTGCCGGACTCTATCTTAGAAAAATCAAGAATATCATTGATGATCACAAGCAGATTGTTGCTGGAAGTCAACACATCCTCCAGGTTCCCCCTCACGCTCTCCGGCATGTCCTCCCGCAGCGCGATCCGCGTAAGTCCGATGATCGCGTTCATGGGCGTGCGGATCTCATGGGACATATTCGCGAGAAATTCCGACTTCGCAATGTTCGCTTTCTCCGCCTCTACCTTAAGGACCTCCAGCCGTTCCCTCTGCTCCTCGTTCTTCTTAATTTCCTTTTCATACACCCTGTCCTTAAATTTCGTGATCACGCCCAGGGAAAACGCGGCAAATATCAGACTTTGCCAGACGTCAAAATAAGGCATCGTACCGGTTGAGGCGGTCGACTTTCTGATGTACCCCAGATAATCCAGCACCATCACACCACTGTACAGAAGGACCTCCGTGACCAAAAACACTGTCAGTACCTTCCCGTCCAGCAGGATAAAAGTGATCACAATAGCCAGCACAAACCAGATCGGCACACCGCTCCGCATGCCTCCCCCCAGAACAAAGGTCAATGGAAACCCCACCACTGCAACGCCAAAACAAAGGATCCGGCTGGCCTGAATCAGCAGATGCTTTTTGTTCGCCAGCCAAAGACAGACGCCGCAGCAGGCGATCTGAGAGCAGGATATCACAAGCGTGATCAGATACCAGCCCGACGCAATCGTAGCGACGCCGGAAATCAATCCCGCAAGGATCCCCGTAAGCGCAATCCAGTTAAACAGGAGATTCCGAATGGACAATTCCGGATTCAGAAAATATTTCAACGTCTTTTGATACAATCTTCTGCACATATCGTCGTAGTACCTTTCATCCCTAAAAGCAGCCGAGGGCTCCGCCTGAACCGAAAGCCGGAGGACCTGCTTTTCTCCGTCGATATGTTCAGTTTATCACAGGATATTCCATTTCACAACATTTGTTTTCCGTAAGTTTCTCTCAAGCCAGATATAGCTTAATTCAGCCCACGCCATTCTGAAAAACCATAAAGTGGTTTTGCGAATGACATGGGCCGAATTGATATCTGTCACAGTCAGAAAAAACAGTTATTCTCTAAAACTCATTTCCGGGAAATTTAGGGATTCCCGCAAAACCCTTTTCCAGATCCGCGTCCGTAGGGATCGAGTCGCTCATCTCGCCGTTGTTAAAGCGCTCATAGGCCACCATATCGAAATAACCCGTTCCCGTAAGGCCGAACAGGATGGTCTTCTCCTCGCCAGTCTCCTTGCACTTCAGCGCTTCGTCCATAGCCGCCTTGATGGCATGGGCGCTCTCCGGTGCGGGAAGGATGCCCTCCACCCTGGCAAATTCCTGGGCCGCCTGGAACACAGAGGTCTGCTCCACGCTGACCGCTTCCATATATCCATCGTGATAGAGCTGGGAGAGGACGGAGCTCATGCCGTGATAGCGCAGTCCTCCCGCATGGTTGGCGGAGGGAATAAAGCCGCTTCCCAGAGTGTACATCTTTGCCAGAGGACAGATCTTTCCGGTATCGCAGAAGTCGTAGGCGAACTTTCCTCTGGTAAAGCTGGGACAGGAAGCGGGCTCCACGGCGATAAAGCGGTAATCCGCCTCTCCCCGAAGCTTCTGACCCATAAACGGCGAGATCAGGCCGCCCAGATTAGAGCCGCCGCCCGCGCAGCCGATGATCACGTCGGGCTTGATTCCATATTTATCCATGGCGGCCTTCGTCTCCAGACCGATGACCGACTGATGCAGAAGCACCTGATTCAGTACGGAACCCAGCACATAACGATAGCCCTCCTGGGTAGTGGCAGCCTCCACCGCCTCGGAGATCGCACAGCCCAGACTGCCCGTGGTCCCCGGGAACTCCTCCAGCATCTTGCGGCCCACAGCAGTCTTTTCAGAGGGGGAGGGCGTCACATTCGCCCCGTAAGTCCTCATCACCTCGCGGCGGAAAGGCTTCTGCTCATAGGAACACTTTACCATGAACACCTGACAGTCCAGGCCCAGATATGCGCATGCCATGGAGAGCGCCGTCCCCCACTGCCCCGCTCCAGTCTCCGTGGTCACGCCCTTCAGTCCCTGCTTTTTCGCGTAATACGCCTGGGCGATGGCGGAATTCAGCTTATGACTGCCGCTGGTATTGTTGCCCTCAAATTTATAGTAGATCTTGGCGGGTGTCTGCAATTTTTTCTCCAGGCAGTAAGCCCGGACCAACGGGGAAGGACGGTACATCTTATAAAATTCCCGGATCTCTTCAGGGATCTCGAAATAGGCCGTAGTATCGTCCAGCTCCTGCTTGCAGAGCTCCGTGCAGAACACTCCGCTGAGCTCCTCCACGGTCATGGGCTTTAAGGTGCCGGGATTCAGCAGGGGCGCGGGCTTGTTCTTCATATCAGCGCGCACATTGTACCAGCTGTCGGGCATCTCCTTCTCTTCCAGGTAGATCTTATAGGGGATCTTTCTATCCTCTCCCATCGCATATCCTCCATTTTCACTATAAATCTTCCGCAGCGGCTTCTCCTTCGAAACACGCTACTTTATCAGCTTAGTGGTTTACCGGGCGAAAGTCAAGCGTTTTTTGGCGGCGCAAGGCGCGCTGCGGAGCGCTTTGCCCTTTCAACCGCACCCTTGACCGTACACCGCCGACTTATCTCTCGCCACTGTCAAGATCAAATGCGGCAATATGTTGTTCCTGCCTTCATCATATTTCCTTTGCTGTTCTTCCGTTCTTCCTACAAGCGCAGCGCCGGTTGCCGAATTATCAGAAACGACCAGCAATGCAATGCTTGGGATCTCCAACAGGTCAGCCATAAGATAAAACGAACTGGTCTCCATTTCTATCAGATCTGTATGAAATTCTTTTATCTCATCCAAATGATAATATTCAAGAGCAATGGAAGCCGTGCAGAAAACAGGGGCTTTCTTGACCACACAGCCATTTTTCTTTCCAAGGGAGATCACATGGTCGACATATTTCATATCAGGAGTCACCTTTTCAAATGGCACATAGTCTTTGATGGATTCTTTCAGATATATATTTGCATATCCTCCGGAGATAGAATACTCAGGGGTACATATGTCGCCAAGGTCAAAGCGATCATTCAATGCGCCCACCGCTCCGATAAAAACCATCCTCTTGAAGTTCAGTTCCGCGCAAAGGGCAATATGGTCAATACAATTGGCATCGGAGGAACCAATTTTGATCCACGCTATTCTCATACCGTCTTTTTCGACAAGATAGCCGGCAATATATGCGCCTTCCTTAAGTGTTGTCACGCTGCAATACTGATCCATTTTCAGCTTGTATGGCGTAAAACTTGGCGCAACTACCAAAGCATCATATTCTGTCTCTTTTCTCAGCCCAAAGGCCTGAAACGCCATATCTTCCGAGTTATAGCGGTGAAATTTTTCCATGATCTTTTTCATTTTTTCTTGCATGATCTTTTCTCCAGATTTTGTTCTTTCAGGCCGCCGCCCACTTGTTAGATATTGCCCCTGATCATAACACAAGCAGCATTAAATTTATGCCCGCGACAGATGCTTTCCTGCACGCGCTGAAAAGGCGATTCAACATATCAAGAAAATAAATCAGATTGCTATGTCAAATATTTTTCTCAAACTCCTCCAGTGAATTTGTTCTCGCCGCAAGCTTCAACAGTTTCCCCAAAACCTCAAGGTCCGTAATACCGCAGATCTTCTCCCGCATTTTCTCAGAGACAGGCCCTAATTCCCCCAATAGTTCCAAGATATCTTCGGCTTTTCCTTCCGCTTTTCCTTCCGCTTTTCCTTCCGCTTTTCCTTCCGCTTTTCCACGCTCAATCCCGTCCTCCACGCCTTCCTCATACCTCACCGCCAGGGCGTCCTCCATGTTGAACTGCGTAAATAACATATTCTC